>JAGVNJ010000019.1 GCA_020053305.1 Candidatus Edwardsiibacteriota bacterium
ACTACTGTAGTGTCGATGCTCATTGTACTGTTTGTTCCTTTCCTCTTTCGACACTAAATTATACCATACTCACTGTCCCATGCATATTAGCACAGAGGGGTCATCGGCCGCATCGCAAACCCGCCGCCCGTTACAGACCATTGCTAAGGGAGAAAAGTCATAATGAATATTATTAAAAACCTTTTCTATAGGCGTGAAAATGTATCCGAACAAGAAGCCGCAGAACTTTTCATTACATTAAGTATAGGAGCTGTAAATCGTGCTTGGCCAAAATTACTGGAACTGCTAAAGGAATCAATAAATTTAGACCTTAAAAATGATGTTCGAATAAAATTTGAATTTGCAATGGCTTTCGTGGTACTACAAGAAAATACACTTAAAATGCTGACACCAAAAGACAAAGGAATTCTTATCAGAAATCATATCCTTGATTATTTAGTTAAATGCTATGAAGGCAATGACTATGGTAAAAATTTAATTCTAAAATATGAAGATATTATTCAAAAGTATCCTCATATTGATTACCCACAAAAATATCTCACACCCACAATTAATAATTTAACAGAAGCAATTGGCATATATTTTTGTGATTTATTCGGCGAAACTGCTACTATAACAGTTGAACATCCAACAATAGCTGGTGCAAACCAAACAATATATGATTTAGTTACTGCTCAAATAGTCGGCGATTATTTATTAGCATTAAGTTTAGATTGGAACTGGGAAAAGTTTTTTAAGTTATACAAGTTGAAAGCAGCGGCTAATAACACACGGGTTTGTGTCTCGGGCTAAGACAGGCCACGGAAGCCCAAGCCCTCTACCACATGGGCTATGTCACGCCGCTTGTATGACCTCACCCTAACCCTCACCAATGTGGAGGGGGGAACCATTCCGCAAGCGGCGCGCCACTTAACGGCCACATTCGCAACCCCGCAAACGTTATATTCCATAACCCCTCCTAAAATATTTAAATTAAGCAAGTATGAAACTCTACAACAAATACGCCGCTTGGTGGCCGGTGCTGTCCTCGCCCAAGGACTACAAGGAGGAAGCCGGGCTGTACCGGAAGATAATCAACAAACACAAAAAGAGCATAACCACTGCCCTGGAGCTGGGTTGCGGCGGCGGGAACAACGCCTCTTACCTGAAAAAGCATTACCAAATGACCCTAAGCGACGTCTCCCCGCATATGCTCAAAATGAGCAAAAAACTCAACCCCGAGTGCCGGCACGTGCTGGGCGACATGAGAACGATCAACCTGCACAAGAAATTCGACCTGGTCTTCATCCACGATGCGGTGATGTACATGACCAGCGAAAACGACCTAAAGAAAGTGTTTGCTACCGCATACAACCACCTGTCAGAGGGCGGGATCGTCTTTATCACGCCGGATTATTTCAAGGAGACCTTCAAGCCCAAGACCAGCCACGGCGGGCACGACGACCCCGTTTCCGGGAGAAGCCTGCGGTACCTGGAATGGGAATACGACGGCGATCCGTCCGATACTACCGTCGAGACGGACTTCGCCTATATCTTCCGGGAGCGCAACAAGCCGGTGAGGGTGGACCGAGACATATCCATAACCGGGATATTCCCCAAGAAGACCTGGGAGAAACTGCTGAGGGAGATGGGATTCAGGGTCTATTTCGAGCCGATGGAGCACAGCGAGCTGGAGCCGGGTTCCTATATCGGGATCGTCGGGAGGAAGTGAAAACCCCCGATCCCCCGGAGATCAGATATTCCCGGGCCGGGTTGACTTTAGCCTTTTTATGGGTTATCATAGCTCAAGGCCCTGAGAGGCAAAGTCAGGCTTTATGCAATAGCAATAACTTTGAGGAGCAGATCAATGGGAAGACCAGTTAACAAATTATGGACCGATGAACAGGTTAATCTTTTTAAAAAATATGCCCGGCAGAAGCTTTCCTCCAAAGAGATAGCTGAGAAAATGGACAGGTCCCCGGCGGCCATATCCGCCAAGGCAAGTTATATGGGGATGTCCCTGGATTTCCGCAAGAAAAAGCCCAAAAAGAAAAAGTAGATATTTGCAGCCCCCTTATTAAGGGGGCTGTTCTTATTTTCCGCTTGTTTTTTATTTATGATTGTGATATCTTCTTTCTAAGCAAATAATTAATTATTTTGAGGTGTCACCATGCCCAAGTTCTTAAAAATATCACTGATCATTCTGGTGGTAGTCGTCTTCATCTTCATCGCCGCCGGAATCACCTTAAAGCTGATGTTCCCGCCGGCCAAACTGCGGGCCCTACTGATGCCCAGGATCGAACAGGCGGTGGGGCGGCCGGTTAAGGTGGAAAGCTTCTCCCTTAAGGTATGGACCGGGTTGGGCGTCCAGCTTAAGGGCATAGAGTTGGCCAACGCCAAGGATTTCGACAAAAAACCGATGGTCTCCATCGAAGCGGTCACCCTCAAGGTCAATCTTTTAGCCCTGCTCAAACGGCAGCTGGCGGTCACCAGCCTGACCATCGACCGGCCCGCCATCCTGATCGAGAAAAGCATCAAAGGAGCTTTCAATTTCGACGATCTGATCAAGGTCCTGCCGGCCGATTCGGCCAAGAAACAGCCGCCGCCGGGATCCAGCCCGGTGTCCATAGCAGTGCAGTCGTTTAAGATCAACGACGGCAGTTTCATCTTCGAGGACAAACAGCTGAAGATGCGGGCCGAGGCTTTGGGGATAAACGAACAACTCAAGCTGGACGCCGACGCCAAGCTGGAGAACATCCGCACCACCGGTTGGATCAAGGTCAAAGAGATCAGGACCTCCATGCCGGGCATAAGCCTGAGCCGCATCTACGTCAACGTCGACCACGATATCAGCGTCAACCTGCCGGCCTCGGTGATCACCATCAACCACCTGACCGTGGCGCCTCAGGGCATCGCCCTGACCCTGGCCGGGACAGTATCCGACTTCGACAGCCTGCCGGTGCTGGACCTGGCCTTAAAAACCACCGTCATCGACATGAAGCAGATATTTGCTGCCATCCCACCGGAATTTAAGGCCCAGGCCAAGGATGTCCAGGCCACCGGCAGGATCGAGCTGGGGCTTAAAATAACCGGACAGATAGACCCCAAGGACCCCAAGTCCATGCCCAAGGTGGACGGGATGGTGGGCCTGCGCAACATCGGGGTCAAATACGCCATGCTGCTGAAATCCATCTCCGACGTCAACGGGGACATCATCTTCTCCGAGAAGGACCTGGACATCAAAAAGATCTCGGCCAAGCTGGGGACGGCCGGGTTTGAGATGTCCTGCCTGGTCAGGAATTTCGAGGACCCGTATATCAAGGCGGCCTTCAAGGGCAACTTCGACCTGGGCGAGGTCAAGGAATACGTTCCGCTGGAGGAAGGCATGACCCTGGCCGGGAAGATCAAGGCCGATTTCAAAGTAGACGGGAAAGTCAATAATATCAATACTTTCAACATGGACGGGCGGATCGATCTGGAAAAAATATCAATGGCCACCAAGGCTTTGATGAAGCCGGTGACCGACCTGAGCGGCACCGTCCAGCTGACCAAGAACCTGATCAATGTTCCGGACATCTCCTGCAAGATCGGCCGCAGCTCGATGTCCTTCACCGCCCAGATCAAGAATTTTTTGAGCCTGGCCCCGGAAATGCCGGTCAAGCCCGGCCAGCCTGCCATCGCCCTGCCCAAGCAGGGTAAGGCGGTGATCACCTTTGCCCTTAATTCGCCGCTGCTGGACTTGGACGAGATGCTGCCGCCGCTGCCCAAGCCCGGCGAAGCTGCTGCCGCCAAGGGACAGACCCAGGCGGCTCCCCTGCCGGTGCTGCCCCCGCTTCCGGACTTTCTGATGGACGGCAAGGTCCGGATCGCCAAGATAAAATTCCTGATGATAGATTACGACAACCTGGCCGGGAACCTGACCATGGACAACCGCAAGCTCAATTTAGACGGCCAGGTGGGGGTTTACAGCGGCAAGGTGCTGGGCAGCCTGTGGTCGGACCTTAACGACCTGACCAGGATCGAATATAAGTTGAAGGCTCAGGCCAGTCAGCTGGAGGCCAACGACTTCTTGAGCGCCCTGACCCCGTTCAAGGATAGGATGTTCACCAAGCTGGATATTAACGGCGAATTCTCAGGGCTGGCCCCGGATACCATTCTGATCAAAAAGACCCTGAAGGGCTCCGGCAATGCCAAGACCGGTGATGGCAAGATCGTCAACTGGGAGCTGTTGGCCAAGGTGTTCGAATACACCAAGCTGACTGGCGACAAGGACCTGACCTTCAAAAGCCTGTCCCTGGGATTCCGGATATTGAATGAGAGGCTGTACCTGGACGATCTGAAAATGGACAGCCGCTACGGTGATGTCAACCTCACCGGCAGTTCCGGCTTCGACGGCACCCTGGATTACCGGGTGTCCATCAAACTGACCAAGGAGGAATCCGACAAGCTGCGGGCCAAGTCGACGGCCACCAACCTGTTTGCCGACAAGGACGGCCGGATGGTGCTGGACCTTCTGGTGAAGGGCCCGGCCCAGAAACCGTCCATCGGCTGGGACACCCAGATGGCCCAGGCGCGCCTCAAGGGCAAGGCCCAGGAGGAACTGGACAAGGCCAAAGCCCAGGCCCAGGCCGAGGCCGACAAACTCAAAGCCCAGGCCCAGGCCGAAGCGGACAAGGCCAAGAAAGCCGCCGAGGAGAAGGCCAAGAAGGAGGCTGAGGAGCTCAAGAAGAAGGCTGCCGACAAGCTGAAAGGGATCTTTGGGGGCCACTGACCAGAAAATTATCAAGCATGCAGGGGCAGTCTGACACTGCCCCTTTTTACATTGACAGAGGTCAGCCAGAACTGATATTATTCAAGAAACAGGAGATGAGGCAATGCCGTTATTTTTGGATATCGAGACCGACTTTCACCAAAATATCACGGTGGTGGGATTCTATTCCCCATCCACCGGGTTCCGGCAGATAGTGGGAAAGGATATAACCCGTCCCAGGCTGTCAAGACGTTTGCCGAAACCAATCATAAAAGATCACGGAGAGGCAGCAGGACCGAACCTGAGGGGATTATACACCTTCAACGGGCATTGTTTCGATCTGCCGGTAATTAAAAAGAGATTGGGGCTGGATCTTAGGGAAAAGTACGATTCAAAGGACCTGAGGTTCATTTGCAAAAAACACGGGCTGGCCGGCGGCCAGAAGGCCATCGAAAAGATGCTGGGGATCGGGAGGGAACTGCCGGCTATGGATGGACGTGAGGCCTTATATCTTTGGCAGGACTATGTCGAATTCGGAGATATCGACTCCCTGAATACGTTACTGGCATATAACCAGGAAGATGTGATGAATATGGTGAGGATAAAGGAAATTATCGAAAAAATATCAAATGATATTAAACCTTATTAAGTATCCGTAGTCTAATCTTGCATAGAGTCTTCATAACCCAAAGAACGGCCATAGTCGGACAGCCAGCTTCCTCCAGAACTGGTATAAACGGCGAAAGGCCGTTCTAAATTTGGGCAGGCTCGGGAAAATAAATTTATGATCTCTTGACAAAATAAGGTTTATTGCTTATAATAGAACTGACCAGTCAGTTCTATTATAATATGGAGAGACAATGAGAACCCGCAACGACAAGAAAAAGGTATCTATCCTGAAGGCCGCCGGCAAGGTGTTTCCCAAAAAAGGCTTTCATAAGACCCTGATGGACGATGTGGCCCGCGAGGCCAAGATAGGGAAAGGCACCATCTACCGTTATTTTTCCCACAAGGAGGACCTGTTCTTCAGCATATTGGAGAATGCCATGGATGAGATGTACGGCAGGATGATCGATGCCAGGAGAAAAAGGAACAGCCCGGAAAATAAGGTGGAAAAGATGATCGAGGCCATGGCGGATTTCGTGATCGAAAACAGAACTTTGATGAATTTGGTGCACGAGATCGAGAGCAGGGAGATAATGAAAAGGGTTAAAAAGGTTAAGGCCCATAACCATAAGGTGATAAAGGTCCTGGCAGATGAACTGGAGAACGGCGCCAGGGTCGGCAAGTTCAAGCAGGGCGATTATACCCTGTGGGCCGGCATGATGGCCATGGCCAGCCGGGGGGCATTCCATTCACATCCGGAAATTTCCAAAAGCAAGACCATCAAGAACATAACTGATGTATTTTTCTACGGCATAGCTAAAAATTAGGAAACATTGTATGTTTTCAAAACGTAGTTTTAACGATAATTTAAATAAAAGATTTTGAAGGCAAAGAAATGAAAAACTTGACTCTGTTAATGATACTTTCTTGGTTGCCGGCATCAATTTTATTCGCGCAGCCTGCCGATCAGTTATTGACTGTCGACCAATGCGTGGAAATGGCCCTGAAGCAGAGCCCGGATTTGGTGCGGGCCCAAAGCAATCTGATCATTGCCGGGGCCGGGTTGCAGACCTCGGTCTCCGGCATTCTGCCGCATGTCAGCGCCTCCTCCAGCTACGGGCAGAGCGGGCCGGCCACCAGCTACACCACCGATCCGCTGGGTGTCCCGGTAATAACCGAGGGGGGCAAGAATGAAAGCTACCGGACCTCGCTTTCCGCCAGCCAGAGCGTGGTGAATCTCTCCCAGTGGGCGGATATTCTGGGCTCATACAAATCGCGGCAGGCGGCCAAATCAGGCTATCAGCAATCGATGGCCTCGCTGGTCTACAATGTCAAAGCGGCATACTACAATCTGGTAAAACTTCAAAAGGCCATGGAGGTGGCCGAGGCCTCTGTCAAACAGAGCGAGGAGCAGTCCAAGCAGGCCAAACTGATGCACCAGCTGGGATCCATAAGCCAGGCGGACAGGCTGAAGATACAGGTGCGCCTGATGCAGAGCAAGATAGACCTGTTGAACGCCCAGAGCGCCCAGCTCTCCGGCCGGCAGACCCTGGCCAATATCCTGGGCCTGGCCGGAGAAGTGAGGGTTGGCTCGGAAGTGGCATTTCCGGACACCACCAAGCAAATTTTCACCATAGAATCCTTGGATGACAAGATCATTGAGAGCAATCCCGGCTATCTGTCGGCCCAAAAAAATTACCAGGCCAAAAAATCCTCCGCCTGGTCGGCCTACCTGAGCAAGCTTCCCTATCTGTCTTTTTCATATAGCTACGGATATTCCGACAGCATGCAATTCACCAACCACGACAGCTGGAACGCCCATGATTACTGGAGCGCCAGCCTAGCCCTCAACTGGAACATCTTCGACGGCACAGCATCGATGGCCAGGATCAGACAGGCCAGAGCCCAGGCCAGATCGGCCGAGGCCGACCTGATCTCGGCCCGGCAATCGGTCTATTCCGAACTCAAACAGGCAAAGTTGGGAATGGAAACAGCCAGAGAAGCGGTGTCCCTGGTGGGGGATCTGCTGCAACAGGCCAAGGAGGATTACCGCCTGACCAACGAAAAATACAAATTGGGCTCGGCTTCGGTGCTGGACCTATTGACCAGCCAGCTTACCTATAATCAGGCCCAACAGCAGGCCACCAATGCTCTATGTGAGTATTATCTGGCGGACGCCAGAATGGCCAAAGCCTTGGGCCAGTGGTGATTTATCCTGCTTCCGGAAATAGAAAATTGAAAATCAGAACATACAAATGGAGAAAATCCGATGATCAACTTCAAAAGCAAGAAATTGTGGATAATTGCCGCAGCGGTGCTGTTGGTGGCAATATTGGTGGTATCCAATATCGTGAAGGGCACCAAGAAACTGGCCATTCAATCCGCCAAGGTTAAAAAAGGCGAGATAGTGTCCATCGTCTCGGCTCCCGGAAACGTCAAGGCCGAGACCGAGGTTCAGATATCGGCCTATGTGATGGGCAAGGTCAGCCGGCTTCCGGTGAAGGAGGGAGACCTGGTGAAAAAGGGGCAGATACTGGTGCAGATAGATCCCACCAACTACGCCGCCCAGGTGAAGCAGGCCCGGGCCAGCCTGGAGCTGGCCAAAGCCAACCTGGCCCAAACCGAGCTTATCTATAAACGCAAGCAGGAGCTTTTTGCCGCCGGACTGATATCCCAGGAGGAGAACGAGGCCACCACCACCCAATTCAATCTGGACCGAGCCCGTCTGACTCAGGCCGAAGCCTCGCTGGAGCAGGCCCAGGACACTTACAGCAAGACCACCATCACCTCGCCGATCAACGGCACGGTGGTCCAGCTGAACGTGGAGGTGGGCGAGGTGGTGGTCACCGGGACCATGAACAACGCCGGATCGGTGATCATGGTAGTGGCCGATATGTCCCAGATGGAGGTGGAAGCCCAGGTGGACGAAAGCGACGTCAAGGACATCCGGATAGGCCAGCCGGCCGAGATAGAGGTGGACGCCATCATAGGCAAAACATTCAAGGGCGAGGTCTCCGAGGTGGGTAACGCCGCCATATCCACCGTCAGCGTCTCCAGCAGCAGCAACGCCTCAGTCAATTATACGGTCAAGACCAGGTTCCTCGAAAGATCGGAGTACCTTAAATCCGGGATGTCGGCTAGTGTGGATATCACCACCTCCAACAAGAAGGACATCCTGCTGATCCCCATCCAGTCGGTGGTGATGCGCAAGGTTGATTCCGAACGCAAGGCCGCCGAGCGCAAGAAAGGCAAAAGCGGGGCCCTGGCCGGGGAAAATACCAGTGACGGCAAACGGGTCAAGGAGAAGGAGCAGGAGGTAGTCTATGTCGTGGAGAAGGGCAAAACGGTGATCATGCCGGTCAAGACCGGGGTTTCCGACCAAGATAACATAGAGGTGCTCTCCGGCCTATCGGACGGCCAGGAGGTGATCAAAGGGCCGTTCAGCGTGCTGAGGAATTTGAAGCACAGCGATAAGGTAAAAGTGGCCAAAGATCAGACGGCCGGCAAACAGGGCAACCGGGGAAGGTAGGTTTATAGCCATGATTAAAATGGAAAATCTTTCCAAGGTATATCAGATGGACGGCGTAAAAGTGGAGGCCCTGAAAGGGGTGACGCTGAGCATCGAGGCCGGGGAATACGTGTCCATCATGGGTCCGTCGGGCTCAGGTAAATCCACCCTGATGAACCTGATAGGCTGTCTGGATACCCCTACCACCGGCGTTTACCATTTGGACGGACTGCTGGTTTCCGAAATGGAGGATGATCAGCTGGCCGCGGTGCGGAATAAGAAAATAGGTTTTGTTTTTCAGACCTTCAACCTGCTGCCCCGCTCCTCGGCCCTGCATAACGTGGAATTGCCCATGCAGTATGCCGGGGTTGATTCCGGCATCCGGCGGGCCAAGGCCATCGCCTCGCTGGAATCGGTGGGGCTGGCCCACCGGATACAGCACAAGCCCACCGAGATGTCGGGCGGCGAGCGCCAGCGGGTGTCCGTTGCCCGGGCCCTGGTCAATGATCCCTCGATACTGCTGGCCGACGAGCCCACCGGGAACTTAGACAGCAAGACCGGGGTGGAGATCATGGCCCTGTTTGATCGATTGCATCAAGAAGGCAAAACGGTGATCGTAGTGACCCACGATCAAAAGGTGGGCGAGCATGCCCGCCGGGCGGTTCGGATATTGGATGGAGAGATCGTCTCCGACCAAATCATAAGGAAAGGGTAAGGCCATGAATATTTGGGAATCGGTCAGACTGGCCTTTGACGCCATCTGGGCCCACAAGCTCCGCTCGGGGCTGACCACCCTGGGGATATTGATCGGGGTACTGACGGTGATCGGGATGCTGGCTTTGATCGACGGGTTCAACAAGATGATAGCCAAGCAGCTCTCATCCCTGGGCACCACCACCCTCTATGTTCAGAAACAGGGCCTGGTGATGAGCCATGACGACTGGCTGAATACCAGGGGCCGCAAGAACCTGACCATCGACGATGCCTACGCAGTGCGGGACAACTGCCCCTCGGTGCTGAGGGTGGCCCCGATGCTGGATATTATGTCCAACGTCAAATATGGCAAGCAGGAGGTTCTGGGAACCGAGGTCAACGGCACCACCCCGGAATTCCAGTTCATCGCTGATTACGAGATCATCGACGGGCGGGCCATGTCCAATGTAGATATGACGCACAGCCGGCCGGTGGCCATGCTGGGTTTTACGGTGGCGGAGAAGCTGTTCGGTCAGCAGGACCCCCTGGGCAAGGAGATAATAATCAGCGGCAACCGGTTCGAGGTGATAGCCCTGCTGGGCAAAAAGGGTTCGTTCCTGGGCAACGACCAGGATAACATGCTGATCATCCCCATCTCCACCTACCAGAAGATGTTCTCCGGGCAGATCCGCAACCGGGGGCGGGGCGGTTCGGTGACCATTGCGGTTCAGCCGCTGGATGTGGCTCACATCGAGACCGCCAAGGACGAGGTCACCGAGCTGCTGCGCCGCCGCCGCAAGGTGCCGCCCTCCAAGCCGGACGATTTCGGCATTGTCACCGCCGACCAGATAATGGGCATCTTCAAGAAGATCACCGCCGGGGTGTTCGGCCTGATGATCGGCGTCACCCTGCTGTCCCTGCTGGTGGGCGGCATCGGCATCATGAACATCATGCTGGTGTCGGTCAACGAGCGGATCAAGGAGATCGGCATCCGCAAGGCCATCGGGGCCCGCAAGAAGGACATCATGCAGCAGTTCATCATCGAGGCAGTGACCCTGTCCTTAGTGGGCGGGGTCACCGGGATGATACTGGGATTCATCCTGGCCGGGCTGGTCTCGGTAGTCATCAAACTGCCGGCCTCGGTAAGCTGGTGGTCGGTGCTGCTGGGCTTCGGCTTCTCGGCGGCGGTGGGGATCTTCTTCGGGTGGTATCCCGCCCAGCGGGCCGCGGAGCTGGACCCGATAGAAGCCCTGAGATACGAGTAGAATATTCAAATAAACACGGGATGCCGCTTTTCGGTATCCTGTGTTTTTTAACCGGAAAATATCATGCACTATTGGGAATCAATAAAACTGGCCTTCGAGGCCATCAGATCACACAAGCTGCGCTCTGGCCTGACCACCTTGGGCATATTGATCGGGGTGTTGGCGGTGATCGTGATGATGTCCATGATCGATGGATTGAACCGGATGGTCACCAAGCAACTGGATTCCATCGGCAGCACCACTCTTTACGTCCAGAAGAGCACCTGGGGACCTCAGGATGAGGCCGAAAGACTGAAGGTCATGAGGCGAAAAAACCTGACCCTGGCCGACGCCTACGCCATCCGCGACAATTGCCCCTCGGTGCGCCGGGTGTCCCCCAATCTGCATATGATGACCACCGTAAAGTACCGCGGGCAGGAGGCCCGGGGCATTCACGTCAACGGCACCACGCCCGACGACCAGTATATCGGCGATTACGAGATAGACCTGGGCCGTCCCATGAGTTATTTTGATGTGGACCACAAGCGCCAGGTATGCCTGATCGGCCCCACCATAGCCGAGAAACTGGCCCTGGGGCAGGATCCCATAGGCCGGAAGATCATCATCGAGGGCAAGAGGTTCGAGGTGATCGCCCTGCTGAAAAAACAGGGCGTATTTTTGGGCAACGACAAGGACAGCTACGTGGTGATTCCCATCACCGCCTACATGAAATGCATCTCCGGCGAGATCCGGGAACACGGCGGATTCGGCACCTCGGTTCAGGTGGTGGTCCAGCCGATAGATATCAAGCATGTCGCAACGGCCCGGGATGAGATCACCGAGCTGCTGCGCCGTCGCCGCAGGGTGCCGCCATCCAAGCCGGACGATTTCGGGATAAACTCCGCCGACCAGCTGATGGCGGTATACCGAAGCATCACCGCCGGCATCTTCGGACTGATGATAGGAGTGACCTTTCTTTCGTTGTTGGTGGGCGGCATCGGCATCATGAACATCATGATGGTCTCGGTGTCAGAGCGCACCCGGGAGATAGGGGTCCGCAAGGCCATCGGCGCCCGCAAAAGCGATATAATGCGTCAGTTCCTGGTGGAGGCGGTGGCCCTGTCCTCGGTGGGCGGGGTATGTGGGATGATCCTGGGCTTCATTCTGGCGGCCTTGGTGTCGCTGGCCATCAAGCTTCCAGCAACCGTGACCTGGTGGTCGGTGCTGCTGGGGTTCGGCTTTTCCGCCGCGGTGGGTATCTTCTTCGGCTGGTATCCGGCCCAGCGGGCCGCGGAACTGGACCCGATAGAAGCCCTGCGATACGAGTGAGACCATATTAATAACCCAGGCCTTAAGGCCTGAATTGTTAAATGCATCAAGCGGCATATATATCTACCGGCTTGAGTCTGGAGAATATAAGGCAACCAATATGATAGCAGTAATCAAATAAATCAAGATTTTCTCTATAAGGGGCGGCAATTTTGCCGCCCCTTTTTCTATTGGGCAGGAAGACGAAAATTTTCCGGCATTTTTTTATTGACTTATGACAAAAAAAGTTATAAACTGTTAAGCATTATGTATTTAATAGGATAACCGTACCATGACGGAAAAAATTGCATCCCGGGAAATCGTAATATTCAACCTGGGTAAAGAAAAGTTTGCACTTTTCACCGATCAGGTGAAAAGCATCGAGGAAATGCAGGATATTATCCCGGTGCCCATGGCTCCGGGTTATCTCGCCGGGCTTATCAATCTGAGGGGCGAGATAGCCACCGTGATCGATCTGCGGAGAAGACTGCATCTGGAAAACAGCCAGATCGGCCCCGATGTGGTCATAATTATCGTGGATTATAATCAGGAGACAGCCGGGTTGATCGTGGACCGGGTGGACAGCGTGGAGACCCTTAAGTCCGAGCCCAAGGATGTTCCCGGCAACATCCGGAAAGTCGCCAACGGGCGGTTCTACGACAAGGTGATAGATATCAACCGTGAAAAAATAATAATACTAAACTTGGATAAAATATTATCTTTGGAGGAGGGTAAATGAGTCGCAGGGTATTAGTGGTGGACGATGCCATCTTCATGAGAACCATGATCTCGGACATCCTGAAAAAGGGAGAGTTCGAGGTCTGCGGCGAGGGCGCCACCGGCGCCGAGGCGGTGGACCAGTACCAGAAGCTGAAGCCGGACCTGGTGATCATGGACATCATCATGCCCGATATGGGCGGCATCGAGGCGGTCAAGGCCATCATGCAGTTAGATCCCAACGCCCGGATCCTGATGTGCAGCGCCATGGGCCAGCAGGCTTTGGTGGTGGAAGCCATCCAGGCCGGGGCCAGGGATTTCGTGGTCAAACCCTTCCAGCCCTCGCGGGTTCTGGAAGCGGCCCAGCGGGCGCTGAAATAGCCGCACCGAGCATCAGGATAACCTGATATCCCGGAACTTCAGCCGCCGGCGAAGGGCCGGAGGATAGGGATATTTCATGGATACCGCAAAATACATAAACCTCTTCGTGTCGGAGACCAGGGAGCACCTGGTCAGCCTGAACCAGGCGCTATTGGCCCTGGAGAAGAAGCCCGACGAGAGCTCCCGGCTGGATGAGATATTCCGGTCCATGCACACCATCAAGGGCATGGCGGCCTCCATCGGCCTGGATTTCATCGCCGACCTTACCCACAAGGGCGAGGACCTGCTGGACAAGATGCGCCGCCGCCAGACGGCGGCCGCCTCCGAAGAGATAGACCTGATCTTTTTGGTATTGGATTTTCTGGAGGAGGCGGTGGGATTGGTGGCGGCCGGGAAGCAGCCCGACCAGGGCCTCGCCCAGCGCTGCCGGGAACTGGTGGGCCAGATTGAGGGATTGACCGCCGTGGCCCAGGAGACGGCCAAGGTGTCCTCCAACGGGGGCAGCGATTTCAAAAGGATCAACCCGCTTAAGACCGACAATTCCCACGTCTTCAAGATTCGGATATTGCTGGAGCAGGATGTATCCCTTAAATCGGCCCGGGCCTTTTTGATCCTGCATACCCTGGAGAGGATCGGCCGGGTGGCCTATACCGTGCCGGAGAGGCATGACCTGGAATCGGAAAAATTCGACCGCGGCTTCACCATCTTCCTGGTCACCGACCAGGAGGACCAGGAGGAGTTGAAGAACGATATCTCCTGCGCCGATGTCGAGGATATCCAGATCGAGGAGGTGCGCGAGGAGAGCGCCGAGGAAGCCTTGGAGAGAAAGACCATCGGGGCCTTCGTCCAACTGGCCCAGGAGAAGGCCAAGGACGTCAAGGTCAGCGTGACCCGGCTGGACAGCCTGATGAACCTGGTGGGCGAACTGGTGGTGTGGCGCGAGAGACTGAAACAGCTGGCCGTCCAGAATGGGGACCCGGCCATCCAGGACGGGGTGGACAAGATCGCCCAGATAGCCTCCGACCTCCAGCAGGAGGTGTTGGCCGCCCGGCTGGTGCCCATGTCCGACGTACTGGATCGTTTCCCCCGGGTGGTGCGGGACGCCGCCAAGGGGCTGGGCAAGGAGATCGATTTCACTTTACAGGGCCGGGAGCTGGAGATGGACCGCGCCATCCTGCAGATGCTTTCCGAGCCGGTGATTCACCTGCTGAGGAACGCGGTTGACCACGGCATCGAGCTGCCGCACCAGCGCAAGCAGGCCGGAAAGTCCCAGGTGGGCTCGATAACCCTGACCGCCCAGAAACAGAAGGACCAGGTCCTGATCAAGGTGGCCGACGACGGAAAAGGCTTCGACCTGGAACGGATCCGACGCAAGGTGATAGACAACGGACATCTGACGGCCGGCCAGGCCGCGGAATTGACCGACCATCAGCTGCACGAATATCTGCTGCTGCCGGGCTTCTCCACCGCCGATAAGATCAGCGAGCTGTCGGGGCGCGGGGTGGGACTGGATGTGGTCAAGCGCCGGATAGAGGAGATGGGCGGCAGCTTCTCCACGGAGAGCCGGCCCGGCAAAGGGTCGGTATTCAGCATCACCGTCCCTTTAAGCCTGGCCATCATCCGGACCCTGCTGATCTCGGCCGGTGCCCAGACCTACGCGGTCCCCATCACCCAGGTCAAGGAGATCACCAATATCAAACAGAAATCTCTGAAAACACTACATGGCAAGAGGCTGCTGCAGTTCCGGAACCGGGTGATCCCGGTGGTGCGGCTGGCCAGCGTCATCGGGCTTTTCCCGGAGGCCGACATCGGCGAAGGGCCGGCCCTGATAGTGGAGCGCCAGGGGTCGGAGCTGGCCCTGCTGTTTGATGTTATGATCGGCCAGCAGGAGATCGTGGTAAAGCCGCTGTCCCGTTTCGTCAAGGGCATCAAAACCTTTAGCGGGGCCACCATCGGCCGGGAGGGACGCCCCATGCTGATCCTGGATCTCAACAATATCGCGGTTTGATAAAAGGGTCCAATGTTTTTTGACAGGATTTACAGGATGATCAAAATTTGGCGTAACCGGCAAATATTAAAGCAAAACAGGTATATAGCTTTAAATCTGTCCGGTTTGATTCCGGCCCGAATGCCCCGCAAGGCGGTGGCAGGGAGAACTAAATTAATACATCAGGCGATATAGAGAGGGTTGAAAGATGGAACTTAACGAACTAGGAGCGATACAGTTGGATGCCCTGAAGGAGGTGGCCAATATCGGGGCCTGCCATGCGGCCACCGCCCTGTCGGAGTTGACCAACGAAAAGGTGCTGGTCAACGTGCCGGTGATCAGGATTAATCCCATCGAGGAGATATTCAACCTGGCCGCCAAGCCCAACGAGGTGGTGGCCGGGGTGCTGATCTATTTCCTGGGCGACATGACCGGACGGACCCTGCTGATGTTTCCCCAGGAGGCGGCCTGGCACCTGACCGACTGCCTGCTGAGAAAGCCGGTGGGCAGCACCACCGGCATCGGGGAGCTGGAGGAATCGGCCCTCAAGGAGGTGTCCAACGTCCTGACCTGCGCCTACATGAACGCCCTGGGCGACCTGCTGGGCCTGGTGATGGTCCCCTCGGTGCCCAGCATGACGGTGGACATGGCCTCGGCGGTGCTGGACGCGGTGTCGCTGGATTTCGGCAACGACAAGGACCTGGTGGTGTGCATCGAGACCGAATTCCGCTTTGTGGAGAAGAACGCCGTGCTGCACGGATATTTTCTGCTGCTGCCGGATCCCGACTCGCTGGGGGTGATACTGAAAGCCATCCACCTGGGGTAAACAGAAATATTCATGAGGATCCGGATTTTATAGAATGGAACACGCTGAAGATAAAAACATCTCCCCGGTCAGCCCCGAGGAGCAAAAGATACTGCGGGGCTTCCGCAGCCGGATAGACGCCGCTGACGCCTCGGCCCACAACAACCTGGGGGTGGTCTATTTCAACAAGGGCATGTATGCCGAGGCGGTGGAGGTGCTGCAGATGGCCCTGGAGATCGATCCCCAGAACGTGCTGGCCAGAAGCAACCTGGAGGTGGTCTACCGCAAGAGCGGCTATTACGGGGACGAGATCCAGCAGGCCGAGGAGGCTTTGAAGAAAAGTCCCGACGCCAACGCCTACTTCCGGCTGGCCGAAGCCCTGCGCAATACCGGGCAGTACAAGTCGGCCATCGCCAACTATCAGAAGGCGGTGGAGCTTAAGCCCGGCGACATGCTGGCCCATCTCTACCTGGGGCTGACCCTGAAACAGCAGGGGCAGTTCAACGAGGCGGTGGATATCTACCAGCAGGCCCTGAAGCTGGATCCCGATTCATACGTCATCCGCACCGCGCTGGGAGAGATCTATTACAACCTGGGCCTGCTGGACCAGTCCATCAACCAGCTGGAGTCCGCCATCAAGATCAACCCCGGCGGCTCGGAGGCCCACTTCCTGCTGGGCTTCACCTACGGCGAGAAGGGACTGCTGGAAAAGGCCATCGATGAATCCCGCCAGGCCATCGCCCTCAATCCCAATTATTCCAAGGCCCAGGTCAACCTGGGCATCGATTATTACAGCCAGGACCTGCTGACCGAGATCAAGCGCCATTCCGAGAATCAGGTGCAGGTGGCCCCGGACGGATTCATGACCCATTATAATCTGGGGGTGGGCTTCCGGCGCAAGGGGCTCTTCAAGCAGGCCCTCAAGGAGTTCGAGCTGGCCCTCTCCTTAGAGGGCGAGAACCGGATCGTCCACAAGGAGGTGGGAGAGATCTACCTGTTCATGGGCCAGAACCAGAAGGCCATCGAGTCCTACAAAAAGGCCCTGGAGTTCGACCCCGACAACGCTAAGCTGTACAACGACACCGGCCTGGCCTATCACCGCAAGGGGGCCTCGGCCGAAGCGGTCAAGTGGTATCAGCGGGCCCTGGATTCCGATCCCGGCTACGTGGTCAGCCTGAACAACCTGGGGATCGCCTATGTCTACCAGGAGCA
This sequence comes from Candidatus Edwardsiibacteriota bacterium, assembly GCA_020053305.1. Classification (GTDB taxonomy): domain Bacteria; phylum Edwardsbacteria; class AC1; order AC1; family EtOH8; genus UBA2226. The sequence goes on from JAGVNJ010000019.1 coordinate 17,191, forward strand.
GCAGCAGCTGGCGGAGGAGACCTTCCAGAAGGCGGTGGACAGGATGCCGCAGTACGGCGACGCCCATTTCAACCTGGGGCTGTTGTATTCCAAGCAGGGGAAGGACGAATTGGCCATGTCCGAATACCAGGAGGTGCTGAAGCTGAATCAGGATTCGGCCCTGGCCCACAACAACATCGGCCTGCTGTACCTCAAGCAGAAATCGTACACCGAGGCCCTGGCCCAGTTCGAGCATTGCATCAAGCTGGATTCTGATTTTGCCGAGGCCTATTACAACATGGGATTCGCCCTGGCGGCCCAGGAGAAATATCAGGAATCGCTGGCCGCCACCAAGCGGGCCCTGGATCTCAACTCATACTACACCGGCGGCTCCTTCAAGCTGGGCATCGACTTCTATGTGGACGATCCGGAACTGCTGATCCTGGACGGCTGGCAGGGATCCGGACAGGAGCAGGGCACCACCGTGGCCCAGGACATCTTCGGCGGGGTGCTGGAGGAGGCCTCCATCCGGGCCAAGGGGGGCAAATGGGACGAGGCGGTCCTGGAGTCGGACATCGAAAGCCTGAAAAAACTCCGGGCCGAGGGCAAGAGCGGCGAGCTGAAGAAGAAGGCCAAGGCCATCCTGGAACAGCAGCCCCAGAACCTGCTGGCCCTGGAGAGCCTGGCCCGGCTGGCGATGGACGAGAAGCAGGGGGCCGAGGCCATCGTCCGATACGGAGTGCTGGCCAAGCTGAGCCCGGAGCAGAAGGATTTCAAGATCGGGCTGGCCCGGGCCCATCTGATGCAGGGCGACAGCGACCAGGCCATCGCCATCCTGCGCGAGGAGATCGCCGCCCGGCCGGAGGATGTGGAGCTGATGTCCCAGCTGGGCCGGATATATCTGGAACGCTGTGACTACCAGGATGCCAGGATCTGCTACGAAAATGCTCTGAAGATCAACCCTTCCGATATCTCTCTTTTCCTGGGGCTGGGTGAGATCTTCGCGGTGCAGAACGAGCCGGAGGAGGCCATCATGGCTTACCGCCAGGTGATAAAGCTGAATCCCAAACTGCCCCAAGGATACTTTAAACTGGCCCAGCTGTACCTCTCGCAGGACAAGCTGGAGCAGGCGGTGGAGGAATTCAAAAAAGCGGTGATCAACAGCCCGGCCCATCTGGAATCGCACCTGGCGCTGGGCGAAACCTACGTCAAGCTGGGCCAACTGGACAAGGCCGCAGTGGAATACGCCCTGTCGGCCAAGATCGCTCCCGATTCGTTCGCCGCCAAACTGGGGCTGGCCCAGTTGGCGGTCAAGGCCGGCAACTCCGACAAGGCCTACGATCTCTGCCGGGAGCTGATGCAGAGCCACGGCGATCAGCCCGAACTGTACATGCTGTGGGGGAGGCTGCTGGCACAGCGGGGCAAGACCCGGGATGCGGTGGAGGCCTGGCAGAAGGCCATCTCCTTCACCAGCGACGATGATTTGAAAACCCTGGCCGGGAAGGCCATCGAAGCCGCCATGCAATGGGAGCAGGTGGCCGGGGGAAGATGAAAAATATCTCAAAAATAAAATATCAAAAACCAAAAATATAACCCAGAAGTGCAAGGCTCTTCCCGGAAATACCTCTACCTATAATTGAATAAATATTTTATTTTAAAAGATGGCGATCGAAGGCCCTATAAAAGAACTCAGCCTGATGGACCTGTTTCAGCTGCTGGCCATGTCCCGCAAATCCGGAGTGCTGACCCTGGACTGCACCCGGAACGTGGGCCAGGTGTTCTTCGTCTCCGGCAACATCATTCGCAGCACCCTGCAGCAGGGGCAGGAAAAACTGGGGCAGATGATGCTGTCCTCCGGCAAGCTCAGCAAGGACCAGTTAGACATCCTGCTCAAGGAACAGGCCAGCGCCAAGCAAAAAAAGAAGATCGGCGCCTTGGCGGTGGTGCGCGGCTTCGCCACCAAGAACACGGTGGTGGCCATGCTGAAGACCCAGGTGGAGGAGACGGTCTCCACCATCATGGGCTGGCAGGAGGGCTATTTCCGGTTCGAGGACATGGAGCTGGTCTCCGACCCCGACCTGGGTTTCCTGCAGATCACCGAGAACGTGATCATGGAGGTCTCCCGGCGGCTGGACGAATGGTCCAAGATCCAGTCCAAGCTGCCGGACCTGGACATGGTGCTGACTTTGGCGCCGGGCAGCGATCTGACATCGGCCCGGCTGGACCTGAGGCCGGAGGAGTGGCTGATCCTGGCCAATATCGACGGCCAGAAGACCGCCCGTCAGGTGATAGCCTCGGTGGGGGGGCGCGAATTCGAGATCGCCAAGGTCATTTACGGCCTGTGCGCCACCGGCCTGGTGAAGGCTACCGCCCTGAAAGGCCCGCTGTCGCTGGATATCCAGGAACCGGTGATGGATCCGATAAAGGCGGGCCTGGAGCTGATCAGGAAAGACCAGTTGGAGAAGGCCATCGAGACCTTCTCCGACATCTTGCAGAAAGAGCCGGATTCGCCTCTGGCCCATCTATACCTGGCCGAGGCCTACTACAAGACCGAGTCCTTCGACGAGGCCATAATGGAGTACAAACTGGCCAGCCAGGGGCGGGACGACAACCCCGAGATCAACTATTGCCTGGGCTTTGCCTACGCCAAGATCGGGCGGCTGGAACTGGCGGTGGAGAGATGGGAGCGGTTCCTGTCATTTTCGCACCAGGATAAAAGGGCCGGGAAGATCCGGGAGCTGGTGGACCTGGCGGTGAGGTGGGCCGAGGGCCTGGAGGAGAAAGCCGACATCGCCGACGGAAAGCAGACCATGGCCGGCTTCGATAAACCGGCGGAGCCCGCCCCGGAACTAAGCCCCGAGGTGAAAGCCTGGCTGGAGAGGATGAAAAAACTGAAGGAGCGAAGATTGCCGATAGCCGGGGAATAGGCATTGCCGGGACAAGGGTGAAATTAAAGATCAGTGAAAATAAAACAAAAGGGGTAAGAACATGGATGCTTTGATTAAGTTGATTGGCGGCAATATCAGAAAAATACGCAAGGCCCAGGGGCTCACCCAGGAGAAACTGGGCAAGAAGGCCGGTTTTGATTACCGCTATGTCGGCTTCATTGAGCAGGCCCGGGTGAACCCCACCATCAAGACCTTGGAGAGGGTGGCTGCCGCGTTGAATTTTTCATTGCTCGATCTGTTTCCCAAAAATTCGGAATTGGAGACCGGCAAAAAGAACACGCCTTCCAAGGCCGCCGAACGGGAAATAATAATGGCCCACATAATGAAGGATTTGAACAAGGCGGATGAAAAAACGCTTGGGAGCATCAACCGGATAATAAAGATCGCGGTGGGGAAGAAAAAATAACCGGGTCCGAGCCTTTGCCTGTTAGCCATAAAACTTGCCAAGTTAGATTTCAAAGCATTTAACATAATTTCGGTGCACTATGTTATCAGAAATGCCCTCGGACGGCGTTAAAAAATTCTCGGATCAGGTGGTCGATGATCCCTCGTCGCTGCTGTTCGGCTCACTGGCCGACTTCTACCGCGAGAACGGCCTGTACCAGGAGGCCATCAACATCTGCCTGACCGGGCTGGAATCGCATCCCGACAACATCGAGGGCCGATTAGTGCTGGCCCAGTGCTACAAGGGAATCAACGACATCGAGCAGGCCCGGGCCGAGCTGACCAAGATCCTTTCGGTCCGGCCGGAGAATTCCCTGGCTAAAAAGGTCCTGGCCGAGTTGGATAGACCAGACCATTCCGAACCGAAATCTCCCGAGATTGCTGCTATTCCAGCCGGGGAAGATTCGACCCCACCCGAAAAGATCGAAATAGAAATCCCCGGGGCAGAGGAGCCGAGGGCTCCGGAAAACATTTCGGAGGCGGCCATCCCGGCGGAGCCGGCATTGGTTGATCCGGCCGATTTTCACCAGGGAGCCCAGGCCATGATGGCCCTGGCCGCCGAGGCGACCGAAAAACCCAAGATGGAGTTCGTGCCGCCGGAAACGGCTGCCGAGACTGCTCTGACGGGGATCCCCGCTGAGCCAACCCCGGGAAAAACCGCTAAGCCTCCGGAGGAGGCCGACCCCAAAACCATGAACGCCTACGGCCGGATTCTCAACGAGATCATCCAGACCCCCCAGGTCTTTGCCAGCCTGCTGGTGGACGAGTCCGGCTATCCGGTGGCCGGCGCCTTCGCTCCGCAGTCCGCCGGGGTCGACGAGGAATCCTCCGGGGCCCTGTCATCGCTGGTGTTCTCCACCGCCTCGGAGGCCATGCAGAAGGTGAAGCTGGGCGAGCTGGAGCGGGCGGTGATAGACACCAGGAACGAAAAGATATTCCTCAGCCGGGTGGGCGGCCAGGTGCTGATGGTGACCGCCGAGAGCTCGGCCAAGACCGGTCTGGTGGCGGTTAACATCAAGCGGGCCATCGAGCGGATAAAGAACCTGTCAACTTAAAAAACTTGAGCAGGGTTTTGATCATAAAATGAAGAACATCCTCAACCAGATAAACGACATCCCCGGGGTCAGGGGCAGCCTGGTGATAGACAAGGAGGGGCTGGTGATCGCCTCCAACATCATGTCCGGCCTGGAGGAGCGGACCATCAGCGCCATGGTGGCCTCCATCTTCAACCAGGTGGTCAAATCGCTGGCCCGGGGCCAGGAGGAGCAGATCTACGGGGTACAGCTTCTGGCCAGCGAGGGCAACATCATCTTCCTGTGCGCCCAGCACTGCATCCTGATCGTGATAACCGAGACCGGATCCAATATCGGCCTGGTGTCCATAAAAATGAAGGCCAGCCTGGAACGCTTGATGGATATGCTATGACCAATATTCAGTACGTCCTGTCGGAGGAGATCAACCAGGCGGTGGAGGTCTCCATGGGCCGCTACCTCAAGGAAAGCCGGGCCAGCTGCGCCCTGCTGCTGGCCAAGAGCGGCCACCTGATCAGCCAGGCCGGGTTCACCTCCAATTTCAACGTCCAGTCCATCGCCGCCCTGATCGGCGGGATATTCACCTCCACCCAGGCCCTGGCCAAAATAGTGGCCGAGGAAAAGTTCAAGGTGATGTTCCAGGAGGGCAAGACCTGGAACGTGTATTTCTGCCTGATAGCCGACCAGTTCATCCTGGCCACCATCTTCGACAAATCCACCGTGGTGGGCATGATCCGGCACGCCGCCGGCGAGGCCGAGCGGGAGCTGTCCCCGGTGCTGGCCAGGGCCGTCGTGTCCGATACCGATCAGGCGGCCCGGGATCTTTCGGAAAAAATGGACCGGCAGCCCTCAGCCGCCCCCGGCGAGTCGGGACCCCAGGAGGAGGCCCTGCCCGATTTCAACCAGGCGGTGGAGGATGCCCTGTCCAAACTGTTCTCGTAATACGGGGCTGTTAACCGCGGAGAATTTTGGGAAACCAACCGCTAAAACCACGGAATCTCGGGAAACACCAAAAGAAACCTATCCCGGTCTTTTCCGTGATTGTCATTCCAGACCCCGGTGTTCTGCGGTAAAATCCTTTGCCCAAGATAGAGAAAATAAACAAGAAATATTATTTATCTTAAATGTCGTTAATCAACTATTCATCAAAAGAGATCACCTGCAAGATCGTCTATTACGGTCCGGGCCGCTGCGGCAAGACCACCAATCTGCAGTACATCTACAGCAAGATCCCGGATATCAAGCGCAGCTCCATGGTCAGCCTGGCCACCGAGAAGGACCGGACGCTGTTCTTCGACTTTCTGCCCCTGGAGCTGGGTGATATCGCCGGGTACAAGACCCGGGTCCAGCTGTATACCGTTCCCGGCCAGGTGTTCTACAATTCCACCCGGAAGCTGGTGTTGCAGGGGGCCGATGGGATAGTGTTCGTGGCCGACTCCCAGGTGGACCTGTGGCAGGAGAACACGGAGAGCCTGGCCAATCTGCGGGACAACCTGGGCATCCTGGGAATGGACATCAACAAGGTGCCGCTGGTCATGCAGTACAATAAAAGGGACATGCCCAACATCGTCCCGGTGGCAGAAATGGATCACGCCCTGAACCTAAGAAAGGCGCCCCATTACGAAGCGGTGGCCACCACCGGGGCCGGGGTGTTCGACACCCTCAAGGCCGTCTCCGCCCTGGTACTGCAGTCGCTCAGCGCCAAATACCGAAGATGAATAAGGAAGCCCAATGACCGAAGGGACGCCCCACATATTAAAGAGCGTTTATCAGTTCGATAATTTCGTCACCGGGCCCAGCAACCGGCTGGCCTTTGCCGCCGCCCGCAAGGTGGCCGAGAATCCCGGCAACGTATATAATCCCCTGCTGATCCACGGCGGTGTGGGGCTGGGCAAGACCCATCTGATGCAGGCCATCGGCAATGCGGTGGCCCTGGCCCAGCCCGGCTGGAACCTGGTTTTTTTGAACGGCAGCCAGATGTCGCTGGAGGACCTGATCGCCGCCGAGAAATCGGATCTGCTGCTTTTTGACGACCTTCACCTGGGGCTGGCGGACCGAAAGATGCAGATCCGCCTGCTTCCCCTGTTCGACCGGATGGTGGGCTCCGGCCGCCAGATAATAGCCACCACCGATATCACGCCCCAGAAGATAGAGAGCATCGATGAGAAGCTGCTGTCCCGCCTGTTGGGCGGCCTGATCATCGGGCTGAAGGAAGTGGACGTCAACGAGAAGAGCCTGATCATCTCCCGCAAGAGCCGCGATCGGGGCGTGGTTCTGTCGGACGAGATCGCCCTGATCATAGCCTCCCGGGTTCCCTCCAACATCAGGGAGCTGGAGGGGGCCCTGAACAAGGTGCTGTTGTATGCCTCGCTGTCCGAGGAGTCGCTGACCAAGGCGGTGGTGGACGAGGCCCTGCCCCCGCTGCAAGCACCGGCCGCTCCGGTGGAGCCGGCGGCCCCGGCAGTTTCGGATGAGCCGGCCGACGACGGCCCGGTCGGCGAGTTCGGAGATTTCATCTCCGGCCTGGATCACAAGGTCACCGCCCTGATCGACGAGCAGCAGAACGCCGACCAGCTGCGCCAGGGGTACAAGGAGAGGCTGTTCATCTGGAAAATGAAAGGCTTCAACACTTTCAACATCGAGAGGATCCTGGAGCAGGACATATCCATCGTCACCGAGGCCTACCAGGAGTTTACCCGCAATATCGAAAAACTGATATCGCTGCAGAAGGAATTCGGGCCGCTGTCGGCCAAGGCCACCCCGGAGCAGATGGAGAAGATCGAGGGCCTGATGTTCGATCCCGACAAGGCCGACGATCTGGAGATGGCGATAAGGTCTATGGCCCAGAGATCAAGCGCCAAGCCGACTGCTCCGGAGGCCGCTCCGGCCGCCAAAAAACCGGAGCCGCTTCCCCAAGCCGCCCCGCTCCAGCCGACTTCACCGGACGGGGAGAAGCCGGGTCTCACCAAGGTCGCCTCCCTAAGCCAGGAGGATGAGGGGGAGCGGGGGAAATCCCAGCCGGCTCCGGCCCACCTAGGGATCATTATAGAGAGCTGGCCGTTTGTGGTGGACCGGCTGATGGAAGATGTTTAGCAAATGAATACTGCATTCCACAGAAAGCGTCGTAATCTATGGCCATAAAAGGGTCATTCAAAGAAGTAAACCTGCCCGACGTCCTGCAGTTGCTGGCGGTGGGGCGCAAGACCGGCTGCCTTAAGGTCACCGACGGCAGCAATTTCGGCAGCGTCTTTTTCAACCAGGGCAAGATCTGTTATGCCAACCTGCTGAACCGGCCGGACCGTCTGGGCGACAGGCTTTTTTCCCGGGGTCTGATAACCTCCCGGGACCTGCAGGATGCTTTGGCCCTGCAGCAGCAGGAGGGGGGAACCCGGCGGCTGGGAATTCTTCTTTTGGAGACCGGCCTGGTCAAACAGGCGGACATCGAGGCCGATGTCTCGGGCCAGATCGAGGACACCATCTTCTACCTGCTACGGTGGGTGGACGGAGAGTTCTTCTTCGAGCCGGATTCACTGCCCGAGGGCGAGACCATCCTGGTCTCCCTGGACGCCATGAACCTGCTGTTGGAGGAGGCCAGGCGGGTCGACGAATGGCGGACCCTGGAGAAGAAGCTGCCCACCCCCCAGACGGTGCTGGAGCGGGTGATGATGGACCTGGCCAAACAGGAGGAGCTGAATCTCAACAGCGAGGAGAAGCAGATCCTGTCGTTGATAGACGGATACCGCTCCCTGGCCGAGATCATGGAGACATCGGCCTTGGGAGAGTTCCTGACCTCCAAGATAGTCTACGGGCTGCTGCTGGCCGGGCTGGCCAAGCGGGGCTCCGAGAAAAGCAAGCAGGCCGCCGCCTGGAACCTTAATATCATCGACGACCACGGCAACCTGGGAATGGCCTTCTACCGCACCCAGATGTACGACGAGGCCACCAGGGAATACCGCCGAATCATCGAGATCAGGCCGGACCATTACGAGGCCCGGTTCTACCTGGGGCTGATCCATTTCCGGAAAGGCGAGTACGCCGAAGCGGCCACCGAATTCCTGGAGGCCATAGCGGTGGAGCCCAAAAAAGCCGCGGCCTACAATAACCTGGGCCTGAGCCTGGAGCTGATGGGGGAGCGGGAGGATGCCGCCAGGCAGTACCGCCGGGCCGTCGAGCTTTCGCCCGAGAAGGCGATGCCCCGGGCCAACCTGGCCTGCCTGTTCTGCGGGGACGGTGAAAATGACTCCGCCCGGGAACAGTTGAACCGGATCGACCCGGCGGCCGACCAGCCCCTGCTGGCAACTTTCCTGGCGGGTTTGATAGCCCTGAGGAGCCGCGACCCCGAACAGGCCAACAAGCTGTGGAGTTCCATTGAAAACAACAATAAGCACAATTACGTCCTGCAGAACAACCTGGGCGCCCTGATGCAGGCCAAGGGGCAGGACGAAGAGGCCGAGAGGTACTACAGCGCGGCGCTGAAGGCCCGGCCCGATGACCGGATCATATTGCGCAATCTGCTGGAGCTGTATTATAAGAACGGCATGATAGCTCAGTCCGTTGAAACCCTCAACCGGATGGCCGAACTCGAGATCATGGATCCCCAGGATATGGCCCGGCTGGGAAACCTCTACCTTAAGCAGGGCCAGAAGGAGCTGGCCGCCCAGTGGTGGAGGAAGACCCTGAAGGCCGACCCCGAGAACCAGATGGTGAAGCGAAACCTGGCCCTGATGGACAAGAATGCTTTCGCCAAGTAATATCACCGATCCGGAGCTGCTGGCTCTGGCCAGTAAAATACTGGCCGACAGCGGGTTCGATATCCGGCAGTACAAGGAGCGGCCCCTCAAAAGAAGGCTGGCGGTCAGGATGAGGTCCTGCCAGGTGAACAGCTATGAGGAATACCAGCAGAAACTGAAGGATGACCCCGGGGAATACGCCAAACTGCTGGATACCCTGACCATCAACGTGACCAAATTCTATCGCAATGCCGAGACCTATCTGACGGTCTTTGACAGGGTCCTGCCGATAATCCTGAATGAGAGCACCACCCGCCCGGTCCAGATCTGGAGCGCGGGATGTTCCTCCGGCGAGGAGCCCTATTCGCTGGCCATCATGTGGAAGGAATTCTCGGAATCCCGGGGCCTGATAAAAGAATGCAACATCTACGCCACCGACATAGACCTCCGGATACTGGAGAAGGCCCAGGCCGGGGTCTATCCCCGGTCCAGCATGGATGAGATCCCCCGGAATCTGATAGAAAAATATTTCGAGGCCCGGAACGACAAGTATCATATCTCCCCCCGGATAAAGGATATGGTGCAGTTTGAAAAGCTGGATCTTTTCTCCCGGTATCCCTTCCGTGAAGTGGACCTGATATTCTGCCGTAACGTGTTGATATATTTTTCCCGGCAGACCCAGGAGGATATCTTCTATAAGTTCGCCCAGGCCCTGCGGGCCGGCGGTTTTCTGGTGCTGGGCAAGGTGGAGAATATGTTCGGACAGATGAAGGACACCTTCGTATCGTTCGACGTCAAAGAAAGAATCTACCGGGCCGTAAAATAATTTTCTTATTTACTGATAGGTGCGGATAATAATAGACGCACCATTATCAGCGATAAATGTTTGATAGGGTGTTTGTGTCATTCCCGCCCCGCATCAAGTGCGGGATAAACTCCGGTGGGAATCCATAGATAACCTCTGGATACCTGCTGGAAGCCTGCCCTGTGTAAGGCATGCAAGCCCTGCTGGCTCAGGGTTTATGCTGAATGCAATGAAGTGCAGGTATGACATCATGAACCAATGTAATACGTTAGTTAAAAGAAATGTTCACTAATATGTGCTCCGAGCAATATGAAAAGGGGTGAAGTTTGTCCGACCAGTTGATAGTGAAAATCGCCGATTTCAAAGTAGCCCAGAGTCCGGCTATAATAACCACCCACGGACTGGGCTCCTGTCTGGCCATTACCATCTACGACCCCCAGATGAAGATCGGCGGCCTGGCCCATGTGATGCTTCCCGAGCCCGATCTGGCCCGCAACCAGAGCAACCCGGCCAAGTTCGTCACCACCGCCCTCAAGGAGCTGATCCTGTCCCTAGAGGGGATGGGCTGCTCAAGGATACGAATGGTCAGCAAATTAGTGGGCGGGGCCAATATGTTCTCCAAATTGCTCAATTCGGGGAAGACCAGCTACAGCAACATCGGGCAGAGGAACACCCAGCAGGCCAAGCAGGAGCTGAACAATTACGGGATCCCCATTGTGGCCGAGGACACCGGGGCCGACTACGGCCGGTCGGTGGAGTTTTTGACCTCCTCCGGGACGGTGATCGTCCACTCCTTCCGGGCCGGGTTGAAAGAGCTGTGAGATGGCTTTCAAACTGTCTGCATCTATAATAGCAATATAGTAATAAAGATTTCAAGTAAAACGGATAGTTTATCGTATGAAGAAATATATTTTAATTCTGTCGGTAATATTTTTATTCAATAGCTGCAGTAAAGATAAAAATCCTGTAAGTGTTATTGATACATTATATGTTAACAATCCGAAGATATTTTATTGCTGGTTAAAAACATTTACTCAAGATGGGATATTATATTCAAATCCCATAGTAAATCCTTCAACAACGTCGGTTACTATGAGTTGGGGCAGTAGCAGCCAGACATTATTTTCTTACTTAAGTGATGGTAAAATGTATTTTTATTCTGGCAGTGTTCATTATTTTGGTGATACAACTATTAACGTACAGATAATAGCAGAATCAGATACAGGCTTAGGATGTATAAAGGTGCCAAGTGGCACAAGTTTAGTGTTCCCATCCGAATTAGATACTTTGCCAATAGAAGATATAAAATGTAAATGGACAACTGCTCAAAGAGCAGATTGGTATAAGTTGAATGTTTGTTATAATATCATTGATACTATGGGATACTATCATGGCGGCACAAATTATATTGATACTTTTCTCATTGATACCTCATTTACGATACCGTTAAATTATTATTTAGATCCCATTGCACGGGGGTATGAGTTTCAGGTAGTGATAGAACCATATTCAGGTCCATTATATTCACCTAATGCTTTAGGAAATATGTCCGGCAAGATCAAGGGATTTATATATGGTGTAGGTAATGCAGGTTTAAGTTCCTTTTTTGTAGGTGCACCACTAAAAATTGTTAAAAGTAAAAAGAAATATTCAAAATAAGATGACCGATCTCCGTACCATAAAAGTCCTGGTGGTTGACGACTCCGCCCTGATGCGAAACATGGTGGGCGATATCGTCAAGGCCACGCCGGGGCTAAAGCTGGTGGGCTCCGCCAAGAACGGCCTGGAAGCCATCGAGCTGGTCCGCCAATTGTCCCCCGACGTGGTGACCATGGACATCGAGATGCCCAAGATGGATGGCCTGCAGGCCCTGGCCCGCCTGATGACCGAATCCCCGGTGGCCACGGTGATGCTCTCGGCCCATGCCAAGGAGGGGGCCGAATCCACCCTGCTGGCCCTGGAGCTGGGGGCGGTGGACTTCGTGACCAAACCGTCCGGCTCCATCTCCTTAGACATCGACAAGGTCCGGGAGGAGCTGGTGGAGAAGATCAGGATGGCCGCCGGGGTCGACCTGGCCAAGCTGAGGCCCGGCAACAGCCATCGCCCGATCCCGGCGGCGCTCGAGAGCAAAGCCCCAACCGGAATCATGAGGACCCTGGCCATCGGCTCGTCCACCGGCGGCACCCGGGCCCTGGCCGAGATACTGCCCAAGCTGCCCCGGGAGATAAACGCCGCCCTGCTTCTGGTCCAGCACATGCCGGTGGGCTTCACTAGATCCCTGGCCGAGCGGTTAGACAACCGCAGCAAGATCAGAGTAAGGGAGGCCCAGGAGGGCGATCGGCTGGAAAGGGGTCTGGCCCTGCTGGCCCCGGCCGGATACCATATGGAGCTGTCCTCTTCCGGGGACCGGATAAAATTGAACCAGAACCCCCCCAGGTTCGGGGTCCGGCCATCGGTGGACGTGATGATGGAGTCGGTGGCGCTTTATTCGCCGGCGGAGACGGTGGGCGTGATCCTGACCGGGATGGGCCACGACGGGGCCAACGGAGTGGCCGGAATGAAGAAGAAGGGGGGGCACATTATCGCCGAGGACCGCTCCAGCTGCGTGGTCTACGGCATGCCCAAAGCGGCGGTGGAGACCGGGGCGGTGGACGAGGTGTTGCCGCTGGACCAGATCCCGGGGGCCATCGTCAGGGCCTGCCGCTAACGCTTAAAGCAGGGTCAGGGCGATTCCCAGAGATTTTATCAAAAGGGTTTTTACCACGGAAACACTGAATTACCGAAATAAAGGCACCTGGTTTACCATGCTTAATTCCGTGTTTTCAGAATTTCCGTGATTCAGTGGTTAGTTTCGTAGAGGCCTCAATCAGTGATTTTGGCGATAGTTTTATCGGACAAGTAAAATAAAGAGGTGCATATGGCCACATTGTCGGACCTGGTGAATGACTTTCAGGGCAAGATAGCCTCCATCCAGCAGGCGCTCAAAAGCCCCGATGCCAAGACCCAGTCGGCCAGGCTGGAACAGGATATCCGGTCGCTGTACAAGGAGATCGCGGTGGGCATCAAGCACTTGAGCGCCCTGCACGATTCGGTAAAAGCCCTGATCGACCAGTACAAATCGGCCGCGGTCAGCGACGACGAATCCAAGGTGATGATCAGGTCCTTTGTGGAGACCATGCGCACCGATTCGCTGGGCAGCTCCACCTATGTGGCCGAGGGCTGGAACCAGATATGCTCCGGGGAGTTTGAAAAGGCCATCGGCTCACTGTCCAACGCCGTCAAGCTGAACCCCAACGACACCAGGGCCCTGGGTCTGCTGGGCTGGGCCTACAGTTACCAGGGGATGTACGACGACGGCCTGGCGGTATGCCTGAAGGTGCTGCAGCTGGAACCCAACAACGATGCGGTGCGCAATAACCTGGGCTTCATCTCCTTCAAGAAGGGGATCTTCGGCGAGGCCATCGAACACCTGAGCCGGGTGATCAAATCAGGCAAGGACCGCCCGGCAGTGCTGTATGCCCATTATTATCTGGGCCTGGTCTATCTGGAACGGCAGATGCTGGATGACGCCATGTTCTTCTTCTCCAAGGCCACGGTGCTGGGGCCCAACCTGATCGAAGCCTATTACCACCTGGGGCAGGTCTATTATCATAAAAAAATGTACGGGGCGGCCCTCAAGGAGTGGGAGAAGTGCTTGAAGCTCTCGCCCCATAACTGGTGGGCCAAAAAGGCCGCCGAACAGATGGAACTGCTGAAGAACGACGAGGTGTAGATGGACCAGGACGGCAAATGGCTGTTATGCCGGCTGGGCCATGTCTGGTACGGCCTGGATCTGTCCCTGGTGCAGGAGATAGTCTACCGGCCGGCGCTGACCGGCCTGCCGGCCTTGGGCGGATCGGTGGCCGGGATAATGGACTGGATGGGCCGCCAGATAACGGTAGTGGATATCGCCGGCGACTCCGGGGAAGGGCGGCCGGCCCCCGGGATGGCCCGGGGACAAATGCCGGTGATCGTTTTAAAGGCCGGGCCTGCGTTCGCCGAAACAAGTGCCGCCGCTAAATCCACGGCACTCGAGGAAGCCCAATATAAGCATAAGCGGACGCCCAGCACCGTAGCCGTGCTTCGTGCGCCCGCCGGCGAAGAGGCGGCCATCGGGTTGCTGGCGGATGAGATCGGCGAGATCATCCCCCGGCAGGCGGGAAGCAAAATTGAGATCGACGCCCAGCTGGCGGCAAGCATCAAATCGGTCGACGGTGCCTTTGAATATGACGGGCAGGTCATATTTTCCCTAAACTGCCAGGAATTGTACCGGGCCGTTGCTTGATCTGCAAAAGGGTCGAACTTATATAAGGCCGAAAAAATATATTTTAGATGGAGATAGAAAAGTGCTGAGCAGAATAACTATGCGCAATCTGTTTGCCTGGACGGTGGCGGCGGCCGGGGCGGCCCTCCTGATCGTTCACCTGGGCGAACTGAACATCCAATGGTGGGTAATGCTGCTGCTGCTGCTGACCGTGACCGTCTGCCAATGGTTCACCGTGGCCCTGCCCGGCGGGGTATTCGTCTCCCTGGATCTGGTGGTGGTCTATTTTACCTTTCTGGTATTCGGACCGGTCCCGGCGATCCTGTCCATATATCTGCCCTCTTTCTTTCACCAGATCAAAAGGAAGAAGCCCTGGCCACGGGTATTCTTCATCCCCGGCCAGTTCGTATTCGCAGTCCTGGCCATGGCCTGGTTATTTGGCGCCCTGGGAGGGCAGAGCGGGGCCGACATTTTAAGCTGGGCCAACCTGCCGAAATTGCTGGCCGCCCTGCTGATCTATGTCTTGGTGAACGATCTCCTGGTCAGTTCCTATCACCTCATCGAGGGCACCTTCACCATCCAGGATGTCTTGGGACTGACCTGGTCGGATCTGAAGCTGAATCTGGTGCTGGCCCCCATCTCCATCATCGGGGTCTATCTGTTCTCCAAACTGGGGGTCATCGGGCTGCTGACCATGCTGGTGCCGGCCTGCATAATAGGCTGGGCCCTGGTCACCTTGTTCAAGGCCATGCAGCAGGACCGGGAGGTGAGCCTGGAGTCCAAGATCACCAGCGGTTTTGTGATAGTCCTGTTCTCGGCCCTGACCCTGTCCATGGGGATGATCTTGGTGATCATCCTTCAGGTGATGACCAAACAGGCGGCCCAGCTAAACCTGGACCCCCTGGTGATAACCCAGCTGTTCCAGAAGCTGCTGAGCAATGTGGTGCTGGTCCTGCTGGTGACTTTTATTGTGGCGCTGCTGCTGGTCCGCTATATCATCCGGCGGATGGTGGTCAAGCCGGTCGGCATGATCAGCCGTATGATCGGGGACATGGCCAGCGGCTCGGCCGACCTGACCACCAAGATAGAGCAGCATTCCAACGACGATATCGGGATACTGACCAAGCACTTCAACACTTTCGTGGAGAAGCTGGAGAAACTGGTCAAGACCATCATCAACACCGCCAACGGGGTGGCCACCACCTCCGAGGAGCTGGCGGCCTCCACCCAGGAGATGAACGCCTCCCAGCAGGAGATATCGGCCACCGTCCAGAGGATATCGCAGGGCATAGGGACCCAGGTGGCATCGGTCCGGGTCACCAAGGAGGCCATCGACGAAATCTCCTCATCGGTGGAGCAGGTCAGCAACAACGCCCAGGACTCGGCCCAATCGGCCAGCCAGGCGGTGGAGGTGGCCTCCCAGGGGGGAGCCACCATGATGAGCATAGTCCAGCAGATGGGCAAGATCGACCAGACCATGTCTCATCTGACCAATGTGGTCAGCGACCTGGAGAAGCGCACCGGGGAGATCGGCCGGATCACCGAACTGATCTCGGCGGTGGCCCGGCGCACCAATCTGCTGGCTCTCAACGCAGCCATCGAGGCCGCCCGGGCCGGGGACGCCGGCAAAGGGTTCGCGGTGGTGGCCGGGGAGGTCAAAAAGCTGGCCGAGAGGACGGCCGGCGCCACTAAGGAGATCGAGGACCTGATCAAAGAGATCCAGGGCGAGACCGAACAGACGGTTCAGGCCATGAACCAGGTAGACGAGCAGGTGGCCGAGGGCAAGGATTTTGCCGCCAAAGGCAACCAGGCCTTCTCCCAGATCATCCAGGCGGTGAAACTTTCGGCCGACCGGGCCTCCCAGATATCCCTGGCCACCGGTAGCCAGGTGGAGGGGGTAAAGAAGATCGCCAAGGCCATCGAGCAGGTGGCGGTGGTGGCCGAGGAGGCGGCCTCGGGCATGGAGCAGACCGCCGCCGCCCAGCAGGAACAGATGGCCTCCATGCAGGAGATGACCGCCTCGGCCCAGGAGCTGGCCCATCTGGCCGAGGAGCTCAAGCGCCAGGTGGACAGCTTCCAGATAAAGGGGGCGGAAAATGAAAGTTAACAAATTTAACCTGATCCTGGCAGTCCCGGATGTGATTGCCATTTTCCTGGGGGTTCCCCTGTTGATTATATTCGTGGGCCATTCGGTGGACCTTCCGCCGGCCGCCCTGAAATTCCTGCTCTTCTTCGGGCCGGTCTGGGCCCTGGTCCTGGCCGCGGAATTGCAGATCGTCAACCGGAAAAGGCTGCGGCCGGTGATAGGATATTTCAATGAGAACCCATCCGGAAAAGATGAGAGCGACCAGGCATTCAGCATGGCCCTGAATTTCCCCCTGATCACCTCCCTGCATATGCTGGCCCATTTTACCGTGGGGGTTCCGGCCTGCGCCTTTTTGATGATGCTTATGGGCACCGGGGTGACCCTGGCCCACACCGCGGAGATAATACTGCCGGGCTTTTTAACCGGTATAGTTATCGGCGCACTGATATTCCTGATCGAAGAGACCCTGCTGTCCTCCTATATCTCCTCGCTGGCTAGCGGGCTGGCCGACAGCGAAAAGGTCTACCGACAGTCATACCGCCTGAGCATCCGCTGGAGGCTGATAATCCTGTTCACCGTGATAATGACCCTGGCCTTCGTTTTCGGGGTGATCATCGCCAAATATCCCGGCATCTGGTATGTGGCCATTTTGGGGATCGTGGCCACCCTGGCCATAGCCTTTCTTACCGCCAAAGGAATAAACCGCACCGTGACCATGCTGACCTCCATCCTGCAGAACATCTCGGAGGGCAAGGGCGGCCTGTCCCGGAAACTTCCGGTGCTGGGCAACAACGAATTGGGGGACCTCTGCCAGGCCTATAACCGCTTTGTGGGGCAGATCCGCCTGATGGTCCGGGAGATAACCAACGTGGCCTCCGGCCTGGCGGCCAGCTCCCAGCAATTGGCGGCCTCCTCCCAGGAGATGAGCGCCTCCAGCCAGGAGATCTCCTCCACCGTTCAACAGATATCCCGGGGCACCACCGTCCAGTCGGAGCGGCTGACCCAGATGGCCAAGGAGGTGGAGAAGCTGTCCAATTCCATCAAGCTGATCGAATCCCAGGGCCGGATGACCATGGTATCCTCCCAGAAAGCCATAGACGCCTCTCAATCCGGAGCCGAGAAGACCTTCGAGGCGGTCTCCAAGATGGCCGAGATATACCAATCGGCCGCCCTAACCAACCAGAAAGTGCAGGACCTGCAGAAGAAATCGGCCGAGATCGGGGTGGTGGTCAGCCTGATCTCCAACCTTTCCCAGCAGACCGATTTTCTGGCCCTTAATGCGGCCATTGAGGCGGCCCGGGCCGGCGAGGCCGGCAAGGGTTTCTCGGTGGTGGCCGACGAGATCCGGGTGCTGGCGGTGGAGGCCGGCAACTCGGCCCTCAAGGTGGCCACCCTGATCGGCGAGGTGGAGAAGGAGATAACCAAGACCGTGGAGGTAATCGATAACAGCCGGAGCACCATCGATGCCAGCAAGGCTACGGTGGACCAGACCGAGCAGTCGCTTAAGGTGATCAACAGCACGGTGGCGGTGGCCGGGACCATGGTCAAGCAGATTGCCGAGGCCACCCGGAACCAGAGCAGGAGCGCCGGCGAAGTGGTCAAGCTGGCATCGGACGTCTCCAATGTGGCCATCGATACCGCCGCCTCCACCCAGGAAGTGGCGGCTGCGGTGCAGGAGCTGACGGCCTCGATGGAGGAGCTTACCGCGGTGGCCCAGACCCTGTCGCAGTCGGCCGATAAACTGAACACCCTGGTTTCGGAGTTCGATTAGCAAAATGAGGATTCTGGCTTTTACCATAGGGCCGCATTATCTGGGCCTGCCGGCCGAGTATATCAGCTCGGTGGGCCGGAGGGAGGCCGCCCCGGCAGGGACTGAACCCGCCGGGGTAAAGGAGTACGACCTGCCGCAGGCTTTCGGGGTCAAGGACGGGCCGGCTGACCGGGTGATCAACTGTGCCTGGAACGGCAGGGATATCCGGCTGCTGGTGAACCGGATCGTGGGGTTGGTGGATCTGGACGACCAGACCCTGGGGGTGTGGCCGGCCATCCTGAAGGAGATTCCCCAGTTCTATGCCCTGGGCATGACCGACTCGCAGATGTACCTTCTGCTGGACCTGTCCCAGATAGAAACCCTGGGGGCCGCCGGGTGAATAAAGCCGTCGGGAAATATCAGGCCGTTGAAATGCTTTCCACCGGGGGCATGGCCACCATCTACCTGGGAACCCACCGGGAGATGGGCCGGCAGGTGGTGATCAAGCAGCTGCATCCGCACCTGTCCCAGGACTCCGAATTCGTCAGGCGGTTCGAGCGGGAGGCCAACATCCTGGGCGGCCTGCATCATCAGAACATTGTCGATATCATCGACTATTTCGTCTTCGAGGGATCGTATTACATCGTGCTGGAGCACATAGACGGCGGCTCTTTGAAACAACTGCTGGACAAGGTTAAGACCGCGCCCCTGACGGTGGCGGTATTCATAATCAGGCAGGTGATAAGCGGGCTGGGATATGCCCACGAAAAAGGCATTGTCCACCGGGACATCAAACCGGCCAACATAATGATCACCAACTCCGGGGTAGTCAAGATAACCGACTTCGGTTTGGCCTATGCCAAGGAGGCCCTGACCATTACCGACCCCGGGACCTTCGTGGGAACCCTGGCCTATCTGGCCCCGGAGCAGATAAAGGGACAGAAGGGCGACGAGGCCTCAGACCTTTATGCGGCCGGCGTGATGCTGTACCAGATGCTGACCGGCGACAACCCCTTTGCCGGGGAGACCCATTCCCAGAGCATCGATAGGACCTTGAGGCTGTCGCCCCGGAGGCTGGCCAAAATTAATCCGGAGATACCGATCGGGGTAGACCATCTGGTTTTCAAACTGCTGGAGAAGGACAAGCATCGCCGCTATTCCCGATCAGTCCAGGTATCCTCCGACCTGGAGCCTTATACCCTGATCCGGAACGAAGCCCTGGCGCGCTATATGGCCGATCCCGGCAGCTACCAGCCGCGGCAGGATGATCAGGAGCTGATCGTAAAACTGGCCAGGCAGGAGCGATGGGATTATTTTCTTAAACGCCTGATCATATATTTTGTGGCTACGGCCCTGGCCCTTAGCGCGGCTTTTTACGGTGTAAAATATCTGGGCCGGTTCTTTAAAAGGAGCCTGCCGGCCGCCGTTATGCCGGCCGATACATCAATCACAGCGCCGATAGCGACGCCGGAAGCGCGGCAATTGCTGAATATTTCCGGCACCACCGGGGCCGGGGTTTATATCAACGACCGTTACCGGGGCAAGATCCCCCTGGCCATCAACACCCTGGACAGCGGTAAACACCGGCTTATGGTGAAACAAACCGGGTATCAGGACCAGTCGTCGGAATTTGTCCTTAAAAAAAACCAGGAGCTGGCTATCACCGTAGATCTCCTGCCGGTGGTTCTGCCTCCGGGCTATCTCAGGTTTTCCGTCAAACCCTGGGCCGAGGTGTATGTTGACGGGAATTATATCGACCGGACGCCCATCAAGGCTCCCTTAAAGCTGGATGCCGGGCGCCATGCCCTGATCTTGCGCCACCCCAACCGCCGGGAACACCGGCAGGATGTTCAGATAACCCCGGGCGACACCGCCCTGGTGGCGCTGGACCTGCCCGAAGCGTACGGCTACCTTAAGCTCAGCGTCCTGCCCTGGGCCAAAGTGTTGATCGATGGTGCCGAACACGGCACCACCCCGCTGGGCCAGCCGATAAAGGTTTCCATCGGCGAGCATGAACTGAAGCTGATAGGCCCGGAGGGCAGGGAGTGGAAAGAGACCATCCGGATCGCCGAAGACATTGTCACCGAAAGGCAGATCGTTCTGCAATAATGATGAATAAAAATATTATATATATTGGGGCGGTGTTCATACTGCTCCCCCTTGCGGCAAAAGGCCAGCGGGACAACCCGATGAACGCCGTCATCAAATCCTATGAGCAGGGTTATTTCCAGGAGGTGATCGCGATCGCAGAAAAATCCCTGGAGGATACGGCGGGGTTTGCCCAGGAGGAGATCATCTACTTCCGGACCTATCTGGCCTTCTCCCTGGTGGCCATGGGGCAGGAGGGCGGGGCCATTGAAAGGTTCCGGCAGATCCTGACCGTAAAGCCGAAGTTGGAGCTCAATCCGGAGTTCGTCTCTCCCAAGATCATAGAGGTCTTCAAAAAGGCCCAGGCGGAGTTCTTCCGGGCCACCTCCAATGGCGGACAGCGGCCGAACCTGCTGTTTGAAAAGGGGCGGCCCGGCAAGTTCCAGGGACTCTGGCGGTCATCCCTCTGGCCGGGCTGGGGCCAGTCGCTGCGGGGGGATGCCCGGAAAGGGAAGATTCTCAAATGGGGGGCGGCCGGGGTCGCCGCCGGGACCGGGCTGGCGGCCCTGGGAAGCTATGTCAGCCATCAGCGGTATCTGGACGCCACCGATCCCGGGGACATCGAAGCCAAGTATAAAACCTATAACAGCTGGTATAAGACCCGGAATTTCACCGTCAACCTGGCAGTATCGTTTTGGGCATACAATCTGGTAGATATTATCATTTCAAAGTGAAAATGCACAACAGATTTATCATAGCCTTATGCCTCCTGGCGGTTTGGTCGCTGGGCTGCGGGCCGGATGCCAGGCGCGATAACCCGCTGGACCCGGTGAACGGCAGCGGGGTCAGCGGCACGGTGTCGGCCTGGGGCGGTGGCGCGGTCAGCAATGCGGTGGTAACCGCAGTGCCGGCCAACCTCTCGGTGAGCACCAACAGCAGCGGCCAGTACAACATCGAGCTGGAGGGCGGGAGGACCTATTTTCTCACCGCGGAACATCCTTATTATCATACCCAAGTGGACACTATCAATGTTCCCTCCGACGGCCGACTGAAGAAAAACTTTGTTCTCCGTGGCAAACCCAGGATTGATAATGCCAAGGTATTGACCAAATCGGTTCATACCGTGGAAGGTCAGCTACCGGTTTATCTACAGCCGCAGTGTCTGGCAGTCCATCCAGGCGGGGAGGAGATTTTAGCCCTTTACTATAATGTGCGTTGTATCTACAGGGGGGCAACCTATATACCGGACAGCTCCCGAAAACTTGATCAAGTGACCCGCAGATATTATTGGTGTATCCTGGGCCCGGCAGATCCCTCCAGGGACACACTAGACTTCAGCATCGACAGCGCCGGGGTTGCCTTCTATCCCTACTTCAAATCGACGGTTCCTCAAATACTAGCGTGGCCGACTATCATTCAGCCGGTCAATAATTCAACCTTTAGTTTGCCCGATACTTTCATATGGAGTAGCAAGAATACCTACGTGGGCGTTAGGTTTGAGGTTTGGAAGGATACAACGGTGGTTTGGTGCAGGGATACGTCCAACATTGATACTCTCTACTGCGATGCTGCCTTGGAACTCGGCCGGAACTACATTTGGAAGGTAATCAACATCGATGCCGAGGGGAGCCAGGCTATAACGGAAGCCAGATTTTATTTACCTTAAACCAGAGAACTTAAACGCAAACAGTTATGACCAATCAAGAAAAAAATACGTCCGATAGAAAAGAGATCCTGGCCCTCTACGATATCAGCCAGATCATCAACTCCATCCCCGATTTCGAGGAGCTGCTCAGCAAGGTGATGGACCTGGTGATATCCACCACCCGGGCCGAACGGGGTTTTATGATGCTGCGCGACACCCCCCAGGAGGAGATGTCGGTCAAGGTGGCCAGAAACCTGGAGCAGAAGGATATCGACAATCCCGGGGAGATATCCCAGACCACCTTGAACCAGGTGCTGGAAACCGGGGAGCCCCTGCTGACCTCGGATGCCAAGACCGACCCGCGTTTCACCGGCTCCGAAAGCGTGATGCTGTATAATATCCGGTCGGTGCTGTGCACCCCCTTAAAAAAACAGAATGAGATAATCGGACTGATCTACATCGACAGCCGCACCACCTCCAACGTCTTTACCGATGATGACAAGGCCTTCCTGGCGGCCTTTGCCAATATGGCGGCCATATCCATAGAGAATGCCCGGCTGCAGGCCCGGCTGCGCCAGGAGAACCTGATCCTTAAAAAGGAGATCCGGCACCACTACCAGTTCGACAATATCGTCGGGAAGTCGGCCAAGTTCCTGGCGGCCCTTTCCCTGGTGGAGAGGGTGCTGGACAGCACGGTGCCGGTGCTGATCCAGGGAGAATCCGGGACCGGCAAGGAGCTGATAGCCCGGGCCATCCATTACAACGGGCCGCGCCGCGAAGCCATGTTCCTGGCCCAGTACTGCGGGGCGCTGCCGGAGACCCTGCTGGAATCCGAACTTTTCGGCTATAAGAAAGGCTCCTTCACCGGGGCCACCGCCAACAAGACGGGGCTTTTCGAGGAGGCCGACGGGGGCACCTTCTTCCTGGACGAGATCGGCGACATCTCTCCCACCATCCAGGCCAAACTGCTGCGGGTGTTGCAGGACGGCGAGATGCGGAGGATCGGAGAGAACAAGAGCATCCGGGTGGATGTCCGGATCATTTCGGCCACCAACCGGAACCTTAAACAGGAGGTGGCCGAGGGCCGTTTCCGGGAGGATCTCTACTACCGGCTGAACGTGGTCACCATAGACCTGCCGCCGCTGCGCGAAAGACGGGATGATATCCCCCTGCTGATCCATTATTTTCTGGAGAATTCCCAGCAGGCGGCGGCCAAGAAGATATCGGACCTCACCCGGGAGGCCAAAGAGGCCATGGCCGGGTACTACTGGCCGGGGAACATCCGGGAATTGGAGAATGTGATCTCTTATGCCATCGTGATGACCAAGGGCAGCATCATCGGGGTGGAGGACCTGCCGGGCTCGGTGCTGTCTCACAAGCCCCAGGCCGAGCCGGTGGCCACCGGAAAAACCATGCACCAGATGGAGCTGGACTATATTCTGTCAACTTTGAAGGCCTGCCAGGGGGATCGCAAGAGGACCGCCAACCAGTTGGGAATAAGCCTGAGGACCCTGCAGTATAAATTAAAAGAACTGAAGCAGGACGGCCATGCGCTGGAGAAGTGACTGCCGCTATTTTGCCGGAGTCAGGCCCTGTCAATATTCCAGGGAATGCGCCGGATGCAATACCCACCGCCCCTGGAAGGAAAACTGTCTGATAATAAAACTGGCTGCCAAGGGGGACGTGCTGAGAACCACCCCGCTGGTCTCGGCCCTGAAGCAGCACAGCCCGAATATGAAGATCACCTGGCTGACCGATCACGATGCCGCACCGTTGCTGCATAATAACCCGTCAATTGATGATCTGCTTTGTTATCAAGCGGCCTCGCTGACCCAGCTGTCGGCCCAGAGCTTTGACCGGATCATCTGCTTGGACAAGGAGCCCCGGGCCGCCGCCCTGGCCACCATCCTGGAAGCTGATAAGAAGACCGGTTTCGGCTGGGATCCCAAGGGATTTCTCATTCCGCTGGATAAAAACTCGCGATATCTTTATGATCTGGGATTATCGGACCAGCTTAAGTTCCGGGTAAACCGGAAAAGTTATCAGCAACTGGTCATCGAAATGGCCGGCCTGGAATATGCCAATCAAAAATACCAGTATGTCCCAAGCGAAGAGGAGACCCGTTGGGCTGCCGGCTACCTGGCAAAACTGATCAAGAACAAGAACCGGCTTCCCCTGATCGGCCTGAACACCGGAGTGGGCAGGGCCTTCCCCACCAAGGCCTGGCCGGCAGACAACTATGCCCGGCTGGCGGCCAGTCTTAAGAAAGAGAGGATCGGCCAGGCTGTTTTGCTGGGCGGCCCGGACGAAAGGTTCCTGGTTAAAAGGCTGGCAAAAAAAATCCCCGGAGCCATCGTCCTGCCGGCCGATCTTGATATCAGGCAGTTTGCGGCCCTGATATCGCTGATGGATATGCTGGTCGGCGCCGACAGCCTGGCCATGCATCTGGGGATCGCCCTGGACAAAAAAGTGATCGCTTTATTCGGCCCTACTTGCGAACAGGAGATCGATCTGTATGGAAGAGGGGAGAAGCTGTCGGCCGGCGCAGAATGCTCGCCCTGCTACCGGGCCTCCTGCCCTGATCTCAAATGCATGGCCGGAATTTCCCCGGGGGACGTGCTGGCCGCGGTAAAGAGAAACCTGTGACCATGGAATTCAGCGTAGGCATTGCGGCATATAACGAGGCGGCCAATATCGGCAGATTACTGGACCGCCTCTTGATATATCAGCGTGGCGATTCCGGGCTGGCCGAGATACTGGTGGTGGCCTCCGGCTGCACCGACCAGACCGAGGACATAGTCAGGACATACGCTGCCCGGGACCAAAGGGTACGGCTGATCACCCAGCCCCGGCGGGAGGGAAAGGCCTCGGCGGTCAATCTTTTCATCGAGAATTCCGTTCACGATCTGCTGGTGCTGATGAGCGCCGACGTCCTGCCGGATGATGGCGCTCTGATTCATCTGATAGCGTCGTTTTCCGCTGACAAGGTGGGAATTACTGCCGGCAGGATCATTCCTCGGAACGATCGGACCAGTTTCATGGGCTTCTATGTGAACCTATTCTGGTCGCTTCATCATCGTATTGCGCTGAAGAGCTTCAAGGCCGGCGAAGTAGTGGCCTTTCGCAAGGTAATTGACGCCATTCCGAACGACACCGCTACCGACGAGACCTGGATAGTCCTATTGGTGCAGGAGAGAGGGTATTTCCCCAAATACATACCTCAAGCCGTTTTCAGGAACAGAGGGCCGGACAATATCCGCGATTTCCTCAAGGTCCGGCGGCGGCACCTGGTAGGATACTATCATCTTTTGAAACTGAGGCCCGACTGGAAACTTCCCGACACCATGGACAATTTCAAGGTATTGAAGCTATTAAAAAATGAGGTATTGTTCAGCCCCAGGAACATGGTTTATCTGATGGGCTCCCTGTTCTTGGAATTATGGGCCAGGACGATGGCCCGGTATGATTTTTATCTGGCCAAGAGAAACCCTTATGTGTGGGATATGGCTGCCTCCACCAAAGATCCGGAGGGCAAGAAGTGAACCACGTCGCCGGACAAATACCCTACCGGATGTTCCGGGCCTGGGGATGGCCGGTGGTCCTGCCGCTGAACTACACCATCAGCCTGACCACCCGGTGCAATTACCGCTGCGCCACCTGCCGGATATATGAGTCGCATCTTTCCGCGATGACCATCGATGAATATCGGAAGCTTTTCATCTCCCTGGGGCGTTCGCCCTACTGGGTCACTTTCTCCGGTGGCGAGCCTTTTTTGAGGGACGATCTGGGTGACATCGTTGATCTGTGCTGCAGGGTATGCCGTCCCCGACTGGTGAACATCCCGACCAACGGAAGCCTGCCCCAAAGGACGGCGGAAGTGATGAAGGAGCTGGCCATCCGGCATCCCGGGGTGGATTTCATCGTCAATGTTTCCCTGGATTCAACCGGGGAGGAACAGAACAGCATCCGCGGCAGCGGGGATGCCTGGAGTAATGCCGTCACCACCATCGAGGCCCTGAAGAAGGACCAGCCGGCCAATCTCCTGATAGGAATCGGCACGGTCATCTCCAAAAGCAACCTCGATGGGTTCATCGAGCGGCGAAAAGAGCTGGCTGAACTGGGGGCCAATTCCATGGTGGCCGAGGTGGCCGAAACCCGGGCCGAGCTGCTGAACCAGGGCCTGGACATCACCCCGTCCCCGGAGGAATATAAGCCGATAGCCGATCATCTGATCAAAGATATCAACTTAAACAAGAAGAAGGGTTGGGCCGGGATCGCCCAGTCATTCCGCCGGCAGTACTACGGTTATGTTTACAGGATACTGCAGGGCCAAAGCGGCCTGCCTTGCTATGCCGGATTTGCCTCGGCCCAGATAATGCCGGACGGCGCGGTCTGGGGCTGCTGCATCAAGGGCGATGTGATGGGTCGGCTGGCTGATCACGGCTTTAATTTCAAAAAGCTGTGGGGCTCGCCCCAGGCCAGCCAAACAAGGAAAATGATCAAAGCCAGAAAATGCGCCTGCCCCCTGGCCAGTGCTTCGTACACCAATATGATATTCGACCTTCCGGCCTCCCTGAAAGTGATCCGGGATATGATCTTCTAACAATATTGATATATCCCCAATGATTCGTTTTATAATATCCCTGATCAAACAAACGACCGCCGTTGTTCTGTGGCTGTTGCTGAATATTCCGCTTAACATCTTTATTCTGTTTGTTTTTATACGGCAGGTCCTGTCGGGCAGAAAACCGGTCGTCACGGAACCGGTTCCTGACGATTCCGATGCCCGGATCAGGCTTTTTGTGGAGAATAACCTTAGATATATGGCCCCCCGCCGGGGGGACGAAGGGCTGGGGACGAAGTACGAAAGAATAATGGTTGACGGCCTGCTGGGCCGGATAGCCGGACAGTACGGAATAAAATCAGCCCTGGAATCTCCGGCCGACGGCATAACCGGGATCCCGGGGGCCAATAGCCTGGCGCTGGCCGGTCATTTGTCCCGGCCGATGAACTTGACCAATCCCTCCTTGCTATTATTGCAGGAAGCCGGGGCCACCTGGAAGGGCAAGGGTCTGGGCGACCAGGTCCGCATTATTCAAAGCCGGGTGGCGGCGCTGCCCTTTGCCGATGGGAGCCATGAGCTGTCCTGGAGCTTCTGCATGCTGGAAAAGATGAATGATCCGGTGGCATATCTAAAAGAGCTGTCCCGGGTGAGCTCAAAGATCGTCCTGATGGTCACCATCAACAATAACAACTTGGGGAATGCCCTGCACCGGCGCTATCATGCGATAAGAAAAACGCCCTGGGATCACGGTCGTATCGACATGACCAGAACGTTCGGGATGATAAATGCCTTTGCCCAGGCTGGCCTGGAGATTCTGGAGACCGGGGCGGTCGACGTTCCTCCCTCGATGGACACCCAGGATATGCCCTTGAAGGATGATATCGCAGCGGTGGTCCGGTTGTTCGGAAGGAAATGGGAATGGGGACTGCACAATAAAGCCGAAAATAAATCCGATCTGCTGGGTTGCTTTTGTTGGCTGGAGGCCAATCTGCCGCTCTGGTTCAAGAGGCTCAATGCCCACCATATATATGTCATCGGAAAAGTAAGGGACGGATCATAGATCATTATGCCCAAAACAAAGGTCTCCTATCCCTGGGGAAATAATTATTTCTGGAATCTGCTGAAACGGTTCGTATTTACGCCATATTTCAGCTGCCGGAAATTTTATAATCTGATGCTGGGCTCGGCCCAGAATTTCCTGCTTCCCGAAAGGGCCTTTGCCCGGCCGGTAAAGATGATCATCGAGCCATCCGGCCGGTGCAATCTGAATTGCCCGCTGTGTCCAACCGGCCGGAGGCTGGACGGCAGAAAAGAAACCAATCTGGGGCTCGATATTTTTAAAAAAGCCGTCGACCCTTTGATTCCGTATCTTTACGAAGTATATTTGTATAACTGGGGCGAGCCCCTGCTGAACCCCAGACTGTTCGAGATGGTCAGATACTGTTCCCAAAGGCGCATTCGGACGGTGGTCTCCACCAATCTGACGCTTTTTGAAAACCGGATGATGAACCCCCTGATGGAATCCGGGCTGGATACCCTGATAGTATCCCTTGACGGGGTCTCGGCCGGAAGCTATTTACAATACCGCCGTCGGGGGGATTTTGAAAAGGTCATCGGAAATCTGAAATCCATCGCCCACGAGAGGGCCCGGCTGGGGGCCAGACGGCCCCGGTTGATATGGCAGTTCATCGTATTTGGTCACAATGAGTCTGAGATCCCCCAGGCCATCGCTATGGCGAAACAGCTGGGGATCGATGAGATCAAATTCATCGCTCCTTTTGCAAGAATGGATACCCTGGCTTATAGCGCTGCCGATATGAAACGGGAGGAATTAGATGATTATCTGCCACGGGACCAGCGGTATCACTTATACCTGTCCAATAAAAAAGCCCCTCGAAAAGCTGTTCCCTGTCCCTTTCTGTGGAACCAGATAGCTATAAGGACCGACGGGGGCGTTGCTCCCTGTTGCGGCAGTTATCATAAGGATGATGATTTCGGCTCCCTGTCCAACAGCGACATCATGGCCGTATGGAATAATGAAAAATATCAACAGGCCCGAAAAACATTGAGGACCGGAGGATGGTTTAAAAGCCATACCATTTGTGATCAATGCATAATAAACGACCCCTACAAATAAGATGCCCGATATATATTTAAAAAAATTCAAACACCTTTCGCATTTCACCGGTTGGCTGAAAGGACTGCCGTTGGATATCCCCCTGGACCGCCCGGTGGTGCTGAAGCCCAATCTGGTCTATCCCATCAGTTGGAAAAGCGGGGTGGTCAGCGATGTCCGGCTGGTCGGGATGCTGATAGAACACCTGAGGGAGCTGGGGGTAAGATCAATCACTATGGCCGAGGGACCCGGGCTGGGGGTGGATGCCGCCGAGGCCTTTATTCAGAGCGGTTTTTCGGCCCTGTCCCGGGAAATGAATGTCCCCCTGATCGACCTGAATAAGGCCAAACGCTATTCCGTAAAATGGTACGACGGGGAACTGCAGCTTCCGGAGATATTCCGGGATGCCTATTATATAAATCTTCCCAAGCTCAAGACCCATTTGAACACCTTGGTAACCCTGAGTCTGAAGAACCAGAAGGGATTATTGGCCCATACCGACAAGAAAATATTTCACCGGAACGGGCTGCACCGCCCGGTGGCCGAACTGCTTTCAGCGGTCAGGCCCGATCTGACGATTTTGGACGGATTTCTGGCCCTGGAGGGGGACGGTCCTCTGGCCGGGGGCCGCAAGGTCAAGCTGGGGGCCATTGTTATCGGGACCGACCCGGTGGCGGTGGACAGCGCCGGCTGCCGGTTGATGGGCATAGACCCTATGGAGGTCGAGCATCTGAAGCTGGCATGCGAAATGGGGCTGGGCAGCGTCGAGCCTGTCATTATAGGGGACCAGTTAAAAGATTGCGCCAGAATTTTCAAACGGCCGGAGATGGAACTGCTCCGGATCATGGGCCTGCATAACCAGCGGACCCCGCTGGCCTGCAGTATGTGCGGAGGAGCGGCCCGGGAGGGTTTGATCTCCTCGGCAAAAAAACCCGGCAAGTGGGTCAGGAACCTGATGCCGGTGCTGTGGCAGATGGCCTTCGGCCGGATAAACTTCGTGTACGGCCGGGAGGCATCCCTGCCCAAAGATCGCCAGAAAGTGATCGCAGTCGGCGACTGTACCCGGCATCTTAAGGATGACCCCGGCGTGATCTGGGTGGAGGGCTGCCCGCCTTCGCCCGAGATGCTGGTGGTGGCCTTTGGTAAACTAAGGAAAAGAAGGAAGTGTGTATAAAAATAAACCTATACGCTATTTACGAGGAACCTTCCGGAGCCCCACACATAAGGATGTACTTGTCGCAACAAATAAATGCAGTCTATAAAACCAATTAAATATTCACCAATGAATCAGAATAACTTTGCGTTTATTGACAGCCAGAACCTGAATCTGGCGATACGAGAGCAAGAATGGAAGCTGGACTATAAACGGTTCCGCGTCTATCTCCATGACAAATACCATGTGACGAAGGCATTTCTGTTCATCGGGTTTGTCAGCACCAACCAGGACCTGTATCTGTCGTTGCAGGATTACGGTTACCTGCTGGTTTTCAAGCCGACGCTGTATCTGCCCAGCGGCAAGGTGAAAGGCAACGTCGACGCCGAGCTGGTGCTGCATACCATGATCGAGTACCCGAACTATGACAAGGCGGTGGTCGTTACCGGCGACGGGGATTTTTACTGCCTGGTCGACCATTTAAAAAAGCACGACAAGCTGGAGAAGCTGATCGTGCCCGATGAAAAACGGTATTCCTCACTGCTGCGGCGGTTCATTCCGGACATCGCCTTTATGAACGGCCTGCGCGCCAAGCTGGAATACCGTAAATGAAAAAGGGGACATTAACCTTCGGACGAGCCTTAGGTGTGGTCCCCCATCGTGATTCAACTATATTATAATGCCGGGCGGCCGTCTTGTCAAGTAATTATTCAAAATATTTTTAGCATTATGATCAACCGCAGCGTAGTAATAGTCAAGGCCAGGCAGCCTTTTGTTAACTGGCTGGCGATGCTGCCCGATTCCGTCGCCGTATGCCTGGAGGAGCTTAACCAGGAACCCAACGCGTACCTGATACCGGAATACGAAGAGGAAGCGGAACGGGAGGGGATAATGTGGAATTATTCCCTGGAAATATTCGAACAGCAAATCTACGAATGGAGCCGGGACAAAAACACATGGCCGGCGATAATGGACTATGTGGCCTTTAAACAATGGTTCCAGCTGGAATATGCGCCGTTTGTTTTTGACATAGCCGGTGACATAGCCATGCTGTTCGATGACGAGGATGAGTAAAAGATAGGAAATGATTATATTGCCATGGCCAAAGTAATGCTCTTAAATCCCCCGGGGGACCGGATATACCTCAGGGACAGCTACTGCAGCAAGGTCTCCAAGGCGGCCTACCTGACCCCGCCCGTCGATCTGCTGATGATCAGCGGCTATCTGGGCGGGCGGCATGAAATTGTTGCGCTTGACGCCATGGCCGACAGGCTCGCTTTTGATTCTGCCATGGGAAGAATAGCGGCCAGCCGCCCGGGTTTTATTATTTCCCTTTTTGGACTGGCTTCGTTCGACAATGACATTGCTTTTTTCAAACTGATCAAGAAGGCCCTGCCCCGGGTCAAACTTCTAATAAGCGGCGATGCCGGGTTCGATGATACCGAAAAGCTTTTAAGCGATAATACTTTCATCGATGCTGTTCTGTTGGACTATGCTTCGACTGGATGGCTTCCCTATCTGGATGGCGATGAAAAAAACTCTGTTGATATCGCTTTTTTGTCGAAAGGAGCATATTGCTGCCGGCGCAGCGCCCGGGCAGAGGAGTATTCCGCAGGCGTTCCCAGGCATGAGATATTTCCTTATAAAAAATACCGGATGCCGTTCGCCCGCAGTCTGCCTTATACCGGGGTGGTCACTGATTTCGGTTGCCCCTTCAAATGCGATTTCTGCCTGATCGGCCAGCTGCCTTATAAAATGAGGCCGGTGGAAGAAGTATTGGATGAACTGGAATATCTTAAAGGTCTGGGCATCAAATATTTTTCCTTCGGAGACCAGACCTTTGGAGTTGACCGCAAAAGAACGGCGCTCCTGCTGGAGGGGATGAATAAAAGGGAGATTGGCCTGCCCTGGGGCTGTTTCTCCCGGGCCGATCTTTTGGCCGAGGATAAATTGCTGTTGATGAAACAGGCCGGATGTGAATTGCTGATGATAGGAGTGGAATCCGGCAGCCAAGGACTGCTGGACCGGTATCACAAGAACACTACTCTGGAAACCATCCGTCGGGCATTTGCCCTTTGCCGGAAGCACCGGATCAGGACAGTGGCCACCTTCATCATCGGACTGCCGGGCGAGACCCGCCAGACGTATGATCAGACAATGAAACTTGCCTTGGAGCTTGATCCTGATTTCGCCTCCTTCAATCTGCCGGTGGCCAAACCGCTGACGCCCTTAAAATACATGGCCGAAAAGGAAAACTGGGATATTTCCCGCCAGGGGGACCAGTCAAACGAGGCCGGGATAGTGTCCAGTGAGGTTTCCCCGGAGATGATGAAACAGTGGCAGAAAGAGGCTGTCCGGAAATTTTATCTGAGGCCGGAGTATCTTATAAAAAGGTTACTGTCTATGCGGTCCTTAACCGAATTAAGGATCAACCTGCAGGAGGCGGCAGGAATATTTTTTAAGAGGCAGGCGGCATGAAGACTATGGTTATGATCCCGACCTACTGTGAGGCCGAAAATATTGAACGGCTGATAGGACAGATATTCGGCTATGCCTCCCAGGTTGATATTCTGGTGGTGGACGATAGTTCCCCCGATGGCACTGGACAATTAATTGATAAACTATCGGTCGAAAATCCGCGGATTCACGTTTTGCATAGAAAGAAACTGCGGGGAAGGGGCCTGGCCGGGATAGCCGGGCTGCGCTATGCCTTGAACTGGGGGGCCGAGGCCGTTGTGGAGATGGATGCCGACTTCTCTCATGATCCGAAATATCTGCCGGCCCTGCTGGACGGCTTGAACCAGGCCGATGTGGTGCTGGGCTCCAGATTCGTCAAGGGCGGGGCCGATGTGGGGCGGGGCTTCGTGCGTCATGCCATCACCGTATTCGCCAACTGGTATATCCGCCTGGTGCTGAAGATCGGGATAAGGGACTGCACTTCCGGCTACCGGGTCTTCAAGCGGGAGGTGCTGGAGACCATAGACGTTGATTCCCTGATCTCCCGCGGCCCGGCCATCGTGCAGGAGATACTCTACAGCAGCATCCTGTCCGGGTTCCGGGTCAAGGAAGTGCCGATAGTGTTCATCGACCGGCAGCGGGGCAATTCCAGCTTCAACTTCAAGATCATGTTTGAGGGGTTCCTGATGATCCCCATTCTGCGCTACCTGGCCAAAAGCGAAAAGTGGGGCCAATTGCGTTGAGCGCCGGCAGGAAATATGATTCCGGCAACGCCTATTGGAATGAGGTGGCAGATAAGGTCGGCGGCTATTATCTTATTCCCAAACTGGCCGAATATAAAAACCAGGAATATATTGATCTTATAGAGAAATGGGGGGTCGGCACTAATAAGACGATTTTAATTACCGACCTTTATGAAGCCGTCTTCGGCAATACCGGGATCTATGATTATCTTAACGGCATATCCACTGATATCCTGGGAATGGATATATCTGCCAAATTTTGTTTTAGGGCCATGGATAATTTCAAGCAGCAAAATGTTGAAATCGGAATCATATCGGGCGATGCCACAATGGCCCCTCTGGCAAGTGAAAGCGTGGAAGTAATAATTTCTCCCTCGACCTTCGACCATTTCCCACAGATAGATTTGGCCCTGAAGGAATGTTGCCGCATTTTGCGACCTGGGGGGAAATTGGTACTGGCGCTGAATTCCTCCAATAACCCTTTCTTCAAGCCGGGCGTTCGGCTGGCCGAAAGGGTCAAAAAACATGAATATCAGACCGATCATTTCTATTCCGTCAAACAGGCAACAACCCTGCTGAAACAGGCTGGGTTTGCCATCGGGCGGTCGACAGCCATCATGCATGTTCCCATCGGGCTCACAACCCTGATCGAGTTTTTTGACGGAATCAACAACCCGATCACCGACAGGATCAACGGCATGATGATCGGCGCTTGCCGCAAATGGGGCCGGCTGAATACCCGGCTGAAATTGTTCACCGGTTGGTGGATAGTGGTAGAGGGGGTCAAAAGATAGGTGTCTCCAAAACGTATTGGAAAGACCGACAAAAAATTCAGCCAAGCCGTCGGAACGGGGACAACCCGCAGTTGGGTCTCAAGGTCATGGCCTTACTGGCTGCTGGGACTGCTGGTGTTCCTGGTATATTCCCAGGCGATCGGGTTTGATCTCATTGATTTTGACGATGTCAAACTCGCGGCCCTCAGCCGGCAGCAGATACAGGGCCATGTTCCTCTGGTCCGGATATTGACCGGGGATGTGTTCGGCGATGAAACCGGGATCTTTTATCACCGTCCGGTGCTTTCCCTGTCCCTGCTGGCCGACACCGTCATCGGGGGCGGCGCTCCATGGTTCTATCACCTGTCCAGCATCCTGCTCCATATCCTGGCCTGCTGCCTGTTCCTGTGGCTGTTGCTTCAGGCGGGGCATAAGAAAGAGCCGGCTTTTCTTCTGGCCCTTATTATCGGGGTGCACCCGGCCCTGGTCCAGGCGGTGGCCTGGGTCCCGGGACGCAATGATATCCTGCTGGCGGTATTCCTGCTGTTCACCGCCCTCGGACTGTTCCGTTATTTCCGGGGCGGATCCTGGATTTGGCTGGCTGCTTCGTCGCTTTCGTACCTGCTGGGCCTGTTCACCAAGGAGACGGCGGTCATCTTTTTGTTGATCCTCCCGCCCTGGGCCCTGATGAACGGCATCAAGCACAGCCGGGGAAAAGCTTTTATAACCGGAGCGGCTCTGCTCGGCCTGTCTGTATTTTGGTTCATAGTCAGGCAGCTGTCGGCGGCCGGAAGAACCGGCGGCGATATTCCGATCAGGGAGGGCTTAAAATATGCCGGGAAGGGATTTCTGTCCTATACCGGCAAAGTCGTGCTGCCGTTCAATCTGTCGCTGGTGCCCGACCATCTGGATGTGAATGTCTTTCCGGGATTGGTCGCCATTGCCGTTTTGGTGTTGGTATTCTGGAGGTTGAGATCGGTCCGCCCCCAAGGATTGTTCCTGGGCTTGTTGTGGTATGTCCTGTTTCTGATTCCGGCCCTGCCCAATGAGACCTTTCTGGAACACCGCCTCTATGTCCCCCTGATGGGGCTGCTGTTTGCTTTGGGAGGAATCAAACCCCTGGCCGATCTCAGACTGGGGGATAGAAAACCGACATTAACCTTGGCGGTGCTGGTTGCCTTGTTGATATTCATTAACATCGGGCATGCGGCCGGCTTCAATGACCGGGAAACCGCCTGGAGCAGGGCGGTAAAGGTCTCGCCTAATTCGTGGCTGGCCAATATGTCCATGGGCCTGATATCATCCCGGAGCGGCGACCCGGCCTTGGCCGAAAAATATTACCTGAAGGCCCGGCAGGCCAATCCCGGGAATGCCAAGCTGCAGTTAAATCTGGGATTGCTTTACCTGAATAACCGCAGACCGGAACAGGCCAGCAAATTATTTTCCGGATTATTAATCACCCATCCGGATTATCCCGGGGCCAATTATAACCTGGGTCAGTCTCTGGACCGGCTGAAAAAATACGACCAGGCTGCTGAATGCTATCGGCGGGAATTGGCTAACGACTCAACCAATACCGATGCCAGGATCGCGCTGGGGGCCTCGCTGGCCGAGATCGGCCGGTATGATGAAGCCAGGGCATCATTCTTGTCGGCGCTGCAATTGGATCAAAATAATTATGAGGCTTTGCTTAACCTGGGAGTGATCGAATTCAGGGCCAAGAATATTGCCGGGGCCCAAGACTGGCTGGAACGGGCGGTCCGGGCTTCCCCGGAACGGGCGGAGGGGCACCTGAACCTGGGGTATGCTTACCGGGCGGGGAATCGCCTGCCCGAAGCCCGAAGGGAGTTTGGGATCGCCGCCCGGATCGATCCGGCATACAATAATATCAAATGATGATCAGGAGCCATTGACGGGAATTTCGGGGTTTGAACCCAGGGCCACAACGGCAACGGTTGAAGAACACGGCGCACCACCGGAGATTTACAGCCGACAGATACTATCAAAGCGCTGCTGAGGGGATAATCTTTTCCGCTTATCCCAAACCAACACCGTTATAAAACATCAATAAAATTTATTGTGTATTGCCGGATGAATTCGCCGAAAATATATTTTACGGCGCCCAAAGAATATCATCAAATTGTCGCCGGATTAATCCGCGATAAGTGCGAAAAAAACGCGCGGACAGTAACGATTGATGCCAGGGAAATTGCTCTTTGGGATATCAATTTAAATTTTATTATCGGCGTATTGTCGAAGAATAAAAAACCGGAAATCTTGAAGGTGTTGGATCTGGGCTGCGGATACGGCTTCCATACCAATGCCGTAGGCGGTCTCAAATGCCGAACGTTAGGGATCGACATAAACGAGCCAGCCATTGATTTTGCCAAGGGGCATAATTTATTTCCCAAAAAGATCATTTTTTCAAATAAAGCCGTTGAGGATTTGCCCGGCAGAAAAGAGTTTGACGCCATAATTGTCAGTGAATTACTGGAGCATTGCGTTGACCCCGAAGACATTGTCGCCCAGTGTAAACGCCTGATAAAAAATCACGGGATTATAATATTCACCGGACCCAATGGGCGCAGCCTCAGGGAGTTGGTGGAGATGCTGCTGTTGCCGGTGCGAAGAACCAAAAGGGGCCCGAAAATTCTAAGAAAGATAAGAAATATTGCTTCCCGGATAGTAAATAGTCAAATCACGGCTTGGGATATATTTGCCGATGATTATCACAAACGGTTTTATACCATGAACGGGTTGTTATCGTTGTTCTCAAAATACGGCTTTATATTAAGGGAATATCAAAATCAGGATTTCACGGCCACTCTGCTGGGGACAATATTCCCGTATATTAAATTTCCGGCGGGCTTGCTTAAGTTTGATTATAAAACGGCTGACCGCTTGCCTTATTATCTGGCCGGAGGCTGGATGATGGTTTTTGAACAGCGAGGTGAATATGGCGATTGAAAAAACCCAGGCCTGCCTGCCGGGCGATGATCCGGTGAAATCAATGGAGGCAACAATAAAAAGGACCGTCAAGGAGCACGGCACCCCGCTGGAGATCGCTTCCTGCGGCATGCTGTCCGGCAACATGGCCCGGGCCCGCCAGATCATGACCCCGTACGGCTGGCAGGATAATATCTTCTATTCTTACAAGACCAACCCGGTGCCGGAGGCATTAAAGATTCTGCATCAGAACGGGGCCGGGGCCGAGGTGATCTCGGAGCGGGAGCTGAACCTGGCGCTTGATCTGGGCCTCAAGCCTGATCGGATAGTCTTCAACGGCATATACAAATCTCCGGCAGCCCTGAAGACCGCGGTGGATAAAAGGATCAAATGCATAAATATCGATGCCCCGCAGGAATTGGATATCGTCAATCAGTTGTCAAAGGATGCCGAATACAAGATAGGACTGGGCCTGCGGGTCCGTCCCTCGGTGGGCTGGCAGGGCCAGTTCGGACATATCATCAAAGACGGCTCGGCCTACGCCATGGCCCAAAAGATCTCGGTCAATAAAAAACTCGATCTTAAAACCATTCATTTCCATCTGGGCAGCAGTAATTTAGCGACATATCGCCGGGCAATAGAGGAATCTTTAGCCTTCATCGGAATCTTAAACCGAAAATTGGGGACCGCTATCCGGGCGCTGGATATCGGAGGGGGCTTTCCGGGTCCTGATATGCGGATGCTGACCATTTGGGAGCAGGGGTGGCTGCGGCTGTGGGACCGGCCGTGGCCTTTTCCGGCAGCCGGGCCGAATGATGGATTTAAGATAATGGAGGAAACGGCTGAATATTTTAACAGCGCCAGGGCAAAGTATGGTTTGAATGATCTGGAGATGTGGACCGAGCCGGGCCGTTTGATAACCGGGGACGCTCAGATCCTGGCGGTCAAAGTGGTGGGTTTGCGTAAATCTGGCCGGAAGAATTACGCCGTAGTGGATGGCGGCCGGGTGGGGGCGGCCGGGCCGCTGGTGGGCGAGACGCGGAAAGTGTCTGTTTTGGGAAAAACAGCAGGTATTAAGAATAAGGTTTACGATATTGTGGGCCCCACCTGCATGCCCTGGGACCGGCTGTTCGCCGGGGTCAGATTGCCAAAACTGGAGATGGGGGACATCCTGATAATCGAAGGGGCCGGGGCTTATTTTGTCCCGATGGAGGCAGAATTCTCATTTGATAAACCGAAATTTGTAATGCAATAGGGGTTTAAATTTGAGCAACGGAAATAAACCCACGGTATTCATATTGGAGGGCAATTTTCTGGGTCTGGAGATGGCCCGGGAACTACGGGATGCCGGATGTAGCGTAGTAGTGGTGGGCCACTTGAAAAGCGACATCGCCCTGTACGTCAGGGGTGTGAAGGGCGTTGTGCTGCCGTTGCCCCAGGATGCCCCGGATGCTTTGATGGCCGGTCTTATGAAGGCGGGCGGAGAAGTTAAGGGGGAAAAGGTGATAATAGGGGCCAGCGAGGGATACGGGAAATGGCTGTCCCAGAATAAAAGAGAATTATTCCCGCATTTCAAAATGCTCGATTGCCAAGTTGATGATATCGCCGCAATGTTGGACAAATGGAACCAGCTGCAGACGGCAGTGTCGGCGGGTATCGCCATACCCCAAAGCTCGATATTAGATGAAAATTGTAAGCCGGCAAATAATATAAAATTCCCGGTGGTGGTAAAGGCCAGGTTTTCCCCCAAGTCAGTGTCTTTCAGGGATTCCCTGGGTGAAAAGGTTATTATTGCCAACAATGACCTGGAGTTGAGCAAGGCCTGCGCAAAAACAACCAGCCTCGGTTTCAAACCGATGATACAGGAAGTGATTCCCGGGGTTGATTACAACCAATTTCTATTCGGTGCGGCGGTAAAGGACGGGAAGCCCTATGCCGTCTGTTTGACTCAAAAGCTTAAAACAAACCCCCAGCCCTACGGCAGCGGGGTGGTGATCCGGACCATCTATCACCAGGAGATTTATGATGCCGGGTTGAAATTTTTAAAGCAGATAAATTACTCCGGAATCTGCGACATCGAATTCATGCGCAACTGGGATACCGGCGAATTCCAATTTATTGAGTTCAATCCCCGCTATGGGCTGGGGCAGAGGGTTTCCCAAATGGCCGGGGTCAGCCTGGCTGAGATGGCGGTTGATCTGGCTCTGGGAACCACCCCCACGGATATCAAAATTGCCGAGCCGGGCTTTTACTGGGTCTATTTTGACGAGTGGGTAAAGGAAAAAGTAATGCCCTGGCGGAATTCGTTTATCAAACAACTACGGAGACGGGATAATACCGCAAGAATTATCGATTTTAGGGACATAACCCCGGAAGCTTTTCATCTGTTGAATATTCTAAATCTAAAATTAAAAAGATTAATAAACAGATCTCGATAAGAAACGGATATGTTCGTTAAAAGATATCCCAGAATTGAACCGATTCATTGATAGGTACAAGAGTGTTTCTAAGCAAAATTAAAAAGAAAATCGCATACATCCTTCGCCAGACAGGGTTGGGTAATCGGATTTATTTTATGCTTAAGCAAATAATTCGAAAGCCGGTAATAGATTTTAAATTTCCAAACCTGATAAGCATCGAAGTTGCAAGTGCTTGCAGCCTAAATTGCGTACATTGTCCGTCGCACAGTAAAGATACGATAGGTAATAAAAGGGAATTGGGATTTATTGACATCGAATTATTTAATAAAGCGATGGATGAAATTGACTGCTATGGCAAAAGGAGAATATATCTTCATAAGGATGGAGAACCGCTGTTACATCCGAAATTTCCTGAAATATTGCATCGTCTTAAATTGCACAAAGAACATGAAATATATTTGACGACCAATGCCAGCCATTTGACGGATCCTATGTCGAAATTGTTATTGGATGCC
The DNA here is from genome assembly GCA_020053305.1 of Candidatus Edwardsiibacteriota bacterium. Classification (GTDB taxonomy): domain Bacteria; phylum Edwardsbacteria; class AC1; order AC1; family EtOH8; genus UBA2226. Next base: position 56,687 of record JAGVNJ010000019.1, read on the forward strand.
AGGGTAGATATAATTAATTTTAGCATCGGGGCATTTACACCTGAAATGTATAAGCACATTAGAGGTGGGGACCTGTCTCGGGTTGTGGCCAATATCCGTAATTTCTTAAATATACGGAATGGCTCCGCATGGAAGCCACACGTTATTGTGCAAATTATTGATTTGCAGACGATAAAAATGGACGATGAAATTAAATGCTTTAAAAAGTATTGGAGCCAATTTGACGTTGAGGTTCAAGTATGGGATGAGCTTACATGGGGCATAAAAGCAGATGCACGCCGGCATGGCTATCGTTATCCCTGCTATTCGTTGTGGGATTCATTCAATATAAATTCGGACGGCACTGTTACGGCTTGTTGCATGGATTGGAATCAAACCCTTAAAATTGGCGATTTCAAGAAACAGGGTATTTTACAAATATGGAATGGCGACAAGTTGAAAACATATCGCTGTGATCACATGAACAATGATTTTGAAGATATGCCAATTTGTAAGCTATGCAATTACTGGCATTGGCAGACCATGCTTAGGAAATATACATGCTAACAGCATATGGTAGGGCTATTTAACGGTTACGGTCGGTTGGCTTTATAGTATGGCAGTTGGATAAATTATTGAATAAATGTTGCAGGAAAAAATAATATATAATAACGCCCATGAATTGCCGGAAATATGGGAATCAGGGTTGTTCGGGCGTTCCAAATTGTATGAAAGATCTTTTTTGGCTCATATCCAAAAGGGATCAAATAGCAAGCAATGCTATTATATAATCAAGACCGCGAATAGACTTGATGGTGGAATTGTCTCATCGGTGAAATTGCGGGCGACCAGATGGCTTCCTCCCATGGATACAGTTATCTGCCGGTACCCCTTGTCGCTTCCAACCAGAGGATATTCCCTGTCTCAAACAGCTTTTGAGGCGGCGGTGAATATTGTATCGGAAAGAAGCGAGGGCCTGAAAATGATAATATGCGACGAAAAAATACCTAACATAATCCCCCCAGGCTGGAAGACAAAGAACGGTATGCCTTATGCGATATTTTTCAATAGATATAAGACGTTTGAAGAATACTTGGATGGTTTAAAGAAGAATTATCGGAAATCAATCAAAAGATCTTTAACTAAATTTAAAGAAGTCATTATTTGTGAAGAAAAAGGGAATGAGTTTTCAGACAAACATTACCGGCTTTATCAGGCAGTCTCCCGGAAAGCCAGATACAAGGGGTTTTTTATGTCTCAACCCTTTTTTACGGATATAAATATTGATCATATATATTTAACCGCTTATTTTAGAGGTCAAATTATCGGATGGTTAATTCTTTTACTTGACGGCACAACCGTTTATGCCCCTGTCTGTGGATTCGATCTAAAAAAGAACCTTCAATACGATATCTGGAGAAACCTTCATCTATCGGCTATAAGGAAAGCTATTGATGGCAAGTATTCAAGTATTGATTTTGGTGACACTGCTGAGGTCGGCAAAACAAGGCTAGGATGCGTTTTGAAACCAAGATACTTATTGGTAAAGCATGAGAACAAATTGTTGAACGTTCTATTGTCATTCTCCCGGTGGTTCGAATACAAGCCAACAGGGGCGATGCCACGACCATATAAACGAAACGAGGGCTAAGTGATGTCTGACTACAATAAATTCTGGCAAAAAGTATATGATGTTGCAGCAACTTCAAGTCAAGAAGAGTACGAAAAGGTATTGTATCCCTCGGCGGCCGACGAATTATTGCAACGCGCTTTAGTCCACAAACTATTGGCAAAAAGGATAAAGGGAAAGGGGAAAAAACTGGCAGATGTTGGATGCGGCACGGGCCGTTACTTCAACGATTTAGAACAAATGGGATTTGAAATCATGGGCTGTGACTATTCATGGAATTTGTTACGCCATGCCAAAACCCAGAAAAAAGGCGGGTTGTTGCAGGCTGAGGCAGAAAATCTTCCTTATCGTCCCAATACGTTTGATGTGGTTATCTCCATAGGTGTGCTTCAAACGGTTGTCGATTATAAGAAAGGAATGGACGAAGTGTACCGCATATTGAAACCAGGGGGTGTTCTAATAATATCAACTCTTAGAAGACCTGTTATCTGGGAACTGCCGTTTATGCCGGTTGTGGAGTTGTTTATGTATGATTATTCTATGCTGTCCGGCCAATGGTATCATAAGTTGATCGGTGATCGTACAGGTTTAAGTTGGCATAATCGCCCTCATGCAAATAGGGCTAAACGTTTCAACGTGTCGGATATAAAGAATTATTTGCACGGGCAAGGTTTCACCGATATTCGGCATTGCTACTTGGGCCGTTTGAAACATATTCCCATATTGTTGAACTCACAAATAATTACTTTCAGGGCTGTCAAGATATGACTGAGAACAACGATGGTGTTGTTTATTTTAAAGATCCTCTGGATATTCCCGAAGGATGGGACGATCTGGCTTGGGATGCCCGATTGTTCAACTCCGTGATATTTTTGCGACATTTACACCTTACGAATAGGGTTGGTCAGAAATATTTCTTCAGGAACGAGGCTGGCCGCCTTGCTTTGGCGGGTTCTCTTTACCGGACGGTGCTTCCGTTCCGCCTGGGCCCGGCTTGCTTCGGAGCGCCGGTTTCCGTATGCGGGGTGCCGATGGTGTATGGCAGTCAAGCCGGGTTTGCTCCATTGAAGAACGTACAAGAATCGGCCCAGGTGATGGACAATGCCTGGCCGGGGTTTCAAATTATAGCCGGTTTGGAGGATAGGACCGAAGGTATCCCTGGTTGGTCTTGTAAAAGATATCTGATTACGGTCGATTTCAATGTCCGTTGGAAGGATTTCGGAGGATATGTGGAATCAATGAGATCCGATTACCGCAAGCAGGTGGTGGGATCATTGCGAAAGTGGCAGGGGGTGAAAAAAGAGATAACCCAGGGTTGCGGTTTCAATAACGATGATTATCGAATGTTTCTTGATATGTACAAGACCGCCAAGGACCAAAGCAAGCCATTGGGGATAGATTTTTTCCGAAATACGCCCGTGGAACATCAATATATAAAATCATCTTACGAAGATAAAAATCTGGGATGGTGCCTGCTGCTGCCGGAGGGCGGCACCCTGCATCTCCTGTATTTAGGCTATGAAATAACCCTTAATAACAGATTTGATGTTTACATCAATCTTTTGCTGGAATCCATAAGATATGCAATTGAAAACGGGTACAAAAAACTGAGAATGGGACAGACCGCTGAACTTATCAAGATGCGTCTGGGTGGAGTTCCAGCTGAACGGTATATCCTGGTCAGGCATACCAATCCCCTGGTCAATCAGATAATAAAACGAACCGACATATTCAACTTTAGGAAACACTACCCGCCTTTGCGGGTGTTTAAAAGCGGATGAAAAAGTTTTTATCTAAAATTCACCGGCCATGCTTTTCATGGCAATGGGCTGTCGCTTTCGTACTGGTGACGGGCTTGGTCCTGGCCGCCGCCATCTATCCGGCCTCGGATCCCGACCTGTACATCATGCTGGCCACCGGGAGGCATGTAGTCCAGACCGGCCAAGCCCCCACGGTGGACCTGTGGAGTCATACCGCCTACGGCCAGCCCTGGCCCATGCATGAATGGCTTTCCAGTCTGTTGTTTTATGGCCTGTTCCTGCTGTGGGGCGTTAACGGGATAATACTTTTCAAAGCCGCCTTGCTGGCCCTGGCTTTCGGGCTGGCATTGTACACCATGAAGCTGAAGGGGGTGGCGCCGTCCATTGCTTTGATCACCGCAGCGCTGGCCCTGCTGGCATCCAGTTACGGGTTTGGAGAGCGGATCCAGATACTGGCCTTCTTTTTTTTGATCCTGCTTATATTCTGGCTGGAGGTCAACCGGGCCGGAAGGCTCGGGTATCCGGTATTTTTATCGGGCATTATGGCGCTGATGATCCTGTGGGCCAATGTTCACGTGACCTATGTGTTCGGCATCTTCATCATCGGGCTGTATCTTTTTGACGAATTCATCGCCGCCTTCCGAAAGAAAGCTTGGGGCTTAATCGTAAAACCGGCCGTGTCCTTTGTGGCGGCATTTGCCGTCACCGGGCTTAATCCTTACGGATTTGACAACCTCTGGCTGACCTTGACCTATTACTTCCGGCCCGAAATGCAGAAGGCCGACGCCCAGATATACACCAGCCTTGTGGAATACCAGCCGTTGTTATCTCCCGGCTTCTCCCGGGAGTCATTGGTGATATCTGGGCTGATATGGATCGTATTTTCATTTGCCGGGATATTACTGGGCTGGAAAAGGCTGAAATTCTCATTCGTCATCCTCTGGACATTATTTACCTATTGGGCAGTGGGCTATGTGCGCTTTTTATGGCTGCAGGTGTTCATCACCCTGATCGGGGTGGGATTCCACTGGCAGGGGGCAGGGGAGGCCTTGAGTTCAAAGTTGAAAGTTGAAAGTTCAAAGCTGAAAGTGTCGGGCAATGCGATATTTGCCATATCTGTTGTGTTGATCCTGCTTGGGGCCGGACTGTACCAGCGGACCGGGAAACATATCTGGCAGAGGGTGGAGCTGGGGTGGAAGCCCCGGATGCATTCCGACCAGGCGGCCGGTTTTATCAAACAGCACCGGAACGGCGGGAAGGTCTTCAACGATTTTGATATAGGCGGCTACTTGCTGTGGAAGGAGATCCCGGTGTTCGTGGACGGCCGGATCGGGCCCTATTTCGGCACCGAGATATTGCCGGATCACTTCAGGATACTGAGCGGCGATCTGGACCTGCTGGACAAATACGGCATCGACTGGCTTTTTTTGCCCTATGCCAAGACCAGCCAGACAGAGGATTTCGACCGGTTCAATAAAAAGATCGTTTCTGCCGGAAATTGGGCGCTGGTCTTCTGGGATGACGCCTGCCTGGTGTATGTTCGCCGAACGGAAAAATACAGGGAAATCATCGAACGATACCAGTACCGGCATGTCAACCCGGCAGTCCCGGATTTCAGCCTGGAACCGAAATTGTTTCTGGGCGAACTGACCAGAAGAATCGCCGAAGATCCGGCCCTGCTGATGCCGCACACCCTGGCGGGGAATTTTTTCTTCCACCATAACGATGCCAAGATGGCCGAGCAGGAGTTCCAAAAGGTCATAAAGATCGATCCATATAACGCGATGATGTATAATAATCTGGGCAATGCTTATTTAAGGCAGGGGAGGGTGGAGCAGGCCGTCGAATCGTATAAAAAGGCGGTCAAAATTGACGTGAACCTGGGGCTGGCCTATACCAATTGGGGCTATCTGATGGAGGCCAAGGGGGATATAAAGCAGGCGGTCAAGCTATATACCATTGCCACCAAGGTGACGCCGGGAGATGCCTGGCCGTACAATCGCCTGGGGATAATCGAGATGAAACGGGGCAACCGGGAGAAGGCCATCGGCTATTGGAAGAAAAGTGTGGCCATCGACCCATCATCGGAGGCGGCTAAATACTTGCATGAATATTTTAGAAGATAACAGAGTGTCAGCCCGACATAGAGTAATTTTAACAGGAATAGCTTGGCTTAAGCTGTTACACCTGAAGAATTCCTGTCATTAAGCGTAAGTGTCTTTTTATAAGGCTTATGTTGAAAAATATAGCCCAAGCTGTTAATTGGTTTTAATCATTCATTTGGGATTTACCGGGACTTGCATGAACGAAAATAAAGCAAAAATAGTTAATAGCCGTTGGCTTATTGTAGCAGTGGTATTGGGATTATTGGTCCTGGCAGCCGCCATCTATCCGGCCTCCGACCCCGACCTGTACATCATGCTGGCCACCGGGCGGTACGTGGCCCAGACCGGCCAGGCTCCCACAATAGACCTGTGGAGCCATACAGCCTACGGCCAGCCCTGGCCGTTCCACGAATGGCTTTCCAGCCTGCTGTTTTACGGCCTGTTTCTGCTGTGGGGCATTGGTGGCATTGTTTTATTCAAGGCGCTGGCCCTGGCCCTGGCCTTTTTCCTCGGCCTGCAGATCATGCGGTTGAGGGGGGCATCGCCTTTTACCGCCCTGTTGTCCTCGGCCCTGGCCCTGCTGGTGCTGAACCATGCTTTTGCCGAGAGGATCCAGGTGATCAGCTTTGCATTCTTTCTTTTATCGCTTTACCTGCTGGAGCTTTTCCGCTCCGGCCGGATAAAAAAATGGATATTCCTGGCAAGCTCGGCGGGGATGTTCGCGGTTTGGGCCAATTTACATCTGGGCTATATCATCGGCCTGGGGCTGTATGGGTTAACCCTGATAGACGGATTGCATGCCGGAATAAAAAACAAGGAGTGGGGTCTTCTAAAATGGTCGGCGGCCGCATTCCTGCTGGCTTTATTGGCCACGGGGATTACCCCCTACGGCTTCGGGTTAACCACAGACATCTTAAAGATTTTTACCGATACGGCTGCCAAGGATTTTGACATATTCATCTGGAAAACCGTGTTGGAATATCAGCCGCTTTTATCCCCGGGCTTCTCCCGGGAACCGTTCGTCATTTACGGCCTTATCTGGTTGGCTTTTTCGGGCCTGGGCTTGGCGCTTAATATTAAAAAGACCCGGCTCTCGGAATGGCTGCTGTACATGGTTTTTGTTTATCAGACTTATTGGGTCACCAGGTACCTGTGGTTTTTGGTCTGGCTGTCATTTCCCTTTACGGCAGTAAACTGGCAGAAGGCTTTTAATAGCTTGAATTCAAAATTCAGAATTCAGAATTCAAAATATAAGATATCCGGCAGTGTAGCCTTGACCATCTTGATGCTGTTTATTCTGGTTGGTGCGGCGCTGTTCCAGCGCAGCGGGCAGCACCTGTGGCAGAGGATGAAATTGGGCTGGCGGCCCCGGATGAACTCCGAACGGGGGGTGGAGTTCCTTAAACAGCACCGGGGGGGAGCGAGAGTCTTCAATGATTTCGATATCGGCGGTTACCTTTTATGGAAGGAGGTTCCGGTTTTTGTAGACGGCCGGATTACCCCCTATGTGAACACCCAGGTGATGCAGGACCAGTTCCGGATCTTCGGGGGGCAGCTGCAGCTGCTGGACAAATATCAGATAGACTGGATATTTCTGCCCTACAGCCTTACCGGACAGGTGGCCCAGTTCGAGGCCTTCAACCGCTATCTGATAGACAGCCGGAACTGGGCGCTGGTCTTCTGGGACGACGCCTGCCTGATCTATGTCCGGAAAAGCGAAAAATATCGGGATTTGATCCGGGCCAATAGTTCCCCGGTCAATCCGGCCCTGCCCGATCTGAACCTACCGCCGGAAATATTTTTAAAGGATATGGAGGCCAAGCTAAGAGGGGACCCCAAATCCAGGATGCCCTACGTTCTGGCCGGAAACTATTTCTTCAACCGGAATATGCCGGAACAGGCCGAGAAACAGTTCAAGGCGGCCCTGCGCAACGATCCCACCAACGGCATACTTTACAACAATCTGGGCAATGTGTATCTGCGGCAGGGGAAAATTGACCAAGCCATCCAAGCCTATAAGCAGGCGGTTAAATTCGACGTCAACCTAGGGCTGACCTACTGCAACTGGGGCTATGTGCTGGAAACCAAGGGGCAGACCAGGCAGGCGGAGAAACTGTATATCACGGCCACCAAGGTCTCCCTGGGCGACGCCTGGCCCTACAACCGCCTGGGGATAATCGAGATGAAGCGGGGCAACCGGGAGAAGGCCGTCGGTTATTGGAGGAAGGGCGCGGCCATAGACCCATCCTCGGAGGCGGCCAAAAACCTGCGGGAGTATTATGGAAGATAGCCGGAGAAAAATAAAGCCCCCACCTCGAGCGATGGGTTTAAATCAAAATAAACCCCGAAGGGGTGGTATATTAATGAAGGCGGTTAATAGATGGCATTTATCACGCATGCTGTTGACAACAATGTATCATTGCGGCTTCTTGTCATACCTGCGAAAGCAGGTATCCAGAAGGATTACACTGGATTCCCGCCTGCGCGGGAATGACAAACGAACGCAATCAAACGGTATGGTATGCAATCAATATCCCGCTCTGGTTAATAACCAATAGCAAACGACTCGAAAATAAATATTCGCAGAGGTGAAACATGCCCGGCACATTCTCGCAAATCTACACTTCGACTTAGCTCAGTGCACCGCATCCAAATCGTGTTCGCTGTAAAGGGACGGCAAAACCTCATCGGAAAACAATGGAAAGATGAATTACACAAATACATTGCCGGCATCATCAAGGGCAAAGAGCAAAAACCGATTATCGTCAATGGTATGCCCGACCACATCCATGCCTTCATTGGCTTGCGGCCTTCGATGGCAATATCGGATTTGGCGAGAGACGTCAAGAACAATTCAACAAACTTCATCAACGACCATAAGTTGGTAAAAGGAAAATTCTCGTGGCAGGAAGGCTATGGCGCATTCTCCTACTCACATTTGCAGATTGAAAACGTGTATAATTACATTTTGAATCAAGAAGAACATCACCAGAAGAAGACATTCAAGGAAGAATACCTCGATTTCCTCAAACAATTTGAAATTAAGTACAATGAAAAATATCTGTTTGAATGGCTGGATTGAATATGTGTCACTCCTTCCCTCCTGCGGCGGGCGGGCGGGGTTGGAATTTGGAATGATGAAACAATTGACATTTACGGTGGCGTGTTTCAGTAATTGGTTTCGTATTCATAGAGGTCTCAAAAGGTAACTATAAAACTTTGAATCCTGTAAATCATGTCAAAAGAAGATTTCTGTCAACATCTAATGCCAATGCAAATTATGCGTTTCTGCTAATCATTTGCAATTAAATAACATAATAATACAGTTATCAATGAATGTAATTATTGCGCTAAATTAAAGAGTTTCCGGCAATTTTTCTTTTTCGGGATCATATTATAACAATAGATGTATCATAATGTTATGATATTTATTTCTGAGTGTAAAGTTATGGCACAAATAGTGCATAATATTAATTGCAGTTAAGCATTAAAAAATAAATAAAAAATCAATTAAAAGGAGCTCAAACATGCAGTCAAAGTTCAGATTTCTGACTATGGCTTTAGCGGTCATCATGATCGTGGCCATAGCCGGCACCAGCTTTGCCATCCCGGCCAATCCCCGGCCCAGAATGCTCACCCAGCCCGACGGCAGCAAATTCCAGGGCGTTTTAAAGGGCGACGAGCACTTCCACTTTGCCGAGGATGCCGACGGCTATTCCATCATTCAAAACAGCCAGGGCTACTGGACCTATGCCCAGCAGGAGAACGGCCTATTGGTAGCCACCGACCTGGTGGTCGGCAAAAGCAACTGCACCTTTCCCCGGCATTTAAGGCCCAGCTCCGGCGCCGTGGCGGCCCTGGCCAAGAATGCCAACCGGATGATCAATGTTTCCCCGGAGACCCGCCACAAATGGTCCACCGACTTTTTATACGGCGTTGACGGCACCAAGGAGAACCCCTCCAAGGCCGCCAGCGGCAGACAGTATATGAACGTGGTGCTGGGAGACTTTTCCGACAGCACCTTCGCCTGGTACGCCGGCACCCAAAAGGCCGGCCAGAACCCCTATACCCCGTTCCCCTTCGATCCGACCGCCGCCAACAACCACGCTCTGGCCACCGCCAACTGGTTCAACTTTTTGTCGTTCGGCGACGCCATAGCCCCCTACGTGCCGGACTCTTCAGTAGTGGGCTCCATGAGCAACTTTTATTTTGACTTTACCATGCGCAAGTGCTGGTGGTATGGAACGGTTTCTCCGTTGATAGCCACCGGAGTAACCAGGCTGGCCAGTGTCGCTAGCGACGCCCCCTCCGCCACCTATTACACCGCCGCTCTGAACGGCGCCGATGCCACGGTTAATTACGACAACGACGGCAACGGCGTAGCCGACGGCCTGATCTTAGTCCATCCCGGCCCGGGGCAGGAGGAATCCGGAGACACCAAGGACATTTGGTCCATGTCCATGACCGGGTCTTTTGGCACCCGCGACGGCGTCAGCATAACCAAGCTGATCGCCTGCCCCCAGAACGGCCAGCTGGGCGTGTTCGCCCACGAGATGTTCCATCAGATCGGCGGGCCGGACCTTTACGACTACGGCTACTCCGGCACCCCCTGGGGCGAGTGGTCATTAATGGACAACGGCTCCTATAACGGCAACAACGGCGGCGACAAGCCGGCCTTCCCCGGCGGACATCTGCAATACGACGTTGACGGCAGAATTGACACCGGCGTTGACGGTTGGCTGACCATAGGAAACTGCGACTCCATCTCCAGCGTTTACCGCGGCGACGGCCAGTACACCATCGCGGCCTTGGATTCGTCCGGCGAGGCCCGCCGGAGCAACCCCACCAGCGGCATCCGGCTGTGGCGCATCCGCAACATGGCCTTCCGGGATTCCGGCCAGGTGTTCTTCGTGGAGCTGCGCAACCGCACCCCCCCCTATGAAGAGGGCCTGCCCGAGAGCGGCCTGATCATCACCCACATAGACACCCGGATGGGCGGAGGCTCGCGCTTCAATGACGGCCCGCCCCAAGTTAAGTATTACTACTCCTGGGTGGAACAGCCGGGCATCAATCCCAACCTGACCTATGCGGCCGGCGACTCCAACTTCCCCCGCGCTTGCGCCAATGCCGCCTATTCGGCCAACGACTTCTCGGCCGGCGGCTATATAGAGAACGCCATAGATTCTTTAAGCGTCCCCAACTGCAAGACCAACCGGGGGACCGGCAACGGCGGCGGCAACGGGCCGTGGATCTACGACATCTCGGCCGAGGGCCCCACCATGACCTTCAAGGTGGCCCGCACCGGCCTGGCGGCCGCCGCCCCGGTGGTGGGCTATGTGTCCTGCGTCATCAAGGATCCGGTTACCCTCAACACCGCCAACAACAACAACAGCCTGCTGGATCCCTGGGAGACCGACTCCCTTAAAATAAATTTCCGCAACACCGGCACGGCCATCACCGCCGGGGCGGCCTGTTCGCTGTATGTGGTCAGCGGGGGCCAGTGGATCGAGAGCATCACCGGCGGCCCCTGGATCACCGTGGGCTCCGGAGCCATGGCCACCAACGCCGAGGCCCAGAGCGGCAGCTTTGTGGTCAAGATCAATAAGGATGTGCCGCGCTTCACCGACATCGTCTTCGGAGCCAAGTTCCGCAGCACCTCCCCGGCCTACAACACCACCAGCAACTTCGGCCAGCGGGTCAGCGGCCTGGTGGTGGTCAAGACCTACGATTTCCAGGATATCCGGGTGGGCGGAACCACCTGGGACTGGCGGATAATGCCCACCTCGGTGGCGGTGCTGGCCGACACGGTGTTCGTAAGCAACGCCAACTTAGACCATGCCGCATTTGAGAGCCGGACCTATGCGGTCAAGAAGATTACCGCCAACAATCCGTTGGTGGGCGGGGCCGGCGGAGACACCATCCGCTCCATCGGCAACCGGGGCAACATCCATGTTACCGGCAAATACGCCGGGGGCATAGACATTGACAATGCCAAAAACCTGTGGATTTCCCTGCAGGATTCCATTTACTGCAATAATCGTTCGACCACCGTGCTCAACGCCTTCCGGGCGCCCAACGTCTCCTGGGGCGGCACCCCGATGCTCCGCATCCGGGGCATAGCCTTCGGCCCCTCGGTGATAGACACCGTCGGTCCCGACCCCTGGCCCGGCGACTCCCTGTGGGCCTACTGGCAGAACTACGAGGCCTATTCCGAGTCGCTGATGGTATACAGCAAGCCGGCCTCCGGCACCGCGGTCAAGCGCGCCGGCTATTCCTGGAATGAGATCGCCTACGGCGCCAGCGCCTCCGGGGTCGGCGGCCAGTGGTGGAACGGCCGGGCCGCAGAATACGACGGCTCCAGCATCTGGACCTCCTCGGTGTGGGCGAACTACCTGATGCGCCGCAATCCGGTCAACGGCCAGCTGATTGACATCATGCCCGGGCCGTCCAGCTACGGCTCCTACGGCACCTACGGCATGGGCATGGAGGCCACCAGTTTTGCCGGCGTTCCCTATGCCCCGGTGGGATCTGTCGCCTTCGTCCCCGGCGCGGCCGGCACCAAGCATTACCTGTATTGCGCCTCGATGGACGAGGGCAAGGTTTACAAGGTGGACATGAGCAGCTTCCTGCTGCCCACCCCGCCGGACAGCCAGAAGGTTACGGCTTTAAGCGCCTCCAGCAACAAGATCAAATGGTGGAAGGCCAATGTGGACCAGCAGAAGGTGGCCCAGTATATCGTTTATAAGCAGCCCCTGGGAACCACCACCCCGCCGGTGGTCGGCGACCAGATCGGGACCGTGCAGCACCGCTATGGCTTCGGGGTGGCCGACAGCTTCATTGACAACTCCGCCAAGGGCGGCAAGGCCGCCTGGACCTATACCATCAAGTCGGTCAACTACTACGGCACCGGCGAATGGGGGGCCTCGGTCAGCGCGCTGCTGTACACCCCCCCGACCGCGGTGGAATTGACGTCCTTCTCCTGCGCCCAGACCGGCGGCAATGCGGTTACCATCAACTGGCAGACCGCCTCCGAGGTTGACAACTATAAGTGGGAGATAGAGCGCTCCACCGACAACCAGAACTACGCCAATATCTGGTCCATTGACGTGGCCGGAACCAACCCCTACGGCGACAAATACAGCTATACCGACAATGTCCCGTCGGCAGGGGAGTACTACTACCGCCTGGCAGATGTCTCCAAAACCGGCGAGAAAACCTACCACGGGCCGATCTCGGTGGTGGTGGGCGCGGTATACGCCCTGGCCCAGAACTATCCCAACCCGTCCGGCAGCAGCCCGACCACCATCAAATACTCGCTGAAGAATCCGGGCCAGACCAGCCTCAAGATCTACAACCTGCTGGGCGAAGAGGTCAAGACACTGGTGAACGCCAAACAGGAGGCCAACTTCTACGCCGTTCCCTGGGACGGCCGGGACAACAAGGGCCAGTCGGTGGCCAACGGGATTTACTTCTACAAGCTGAACTCCGGGGAATTCAGCGCCACCAAGAAGATGATGGTTTTAAGATAAACCAGTTTACCCCGGGGCGGCGTTCCGACATGGACGCCGCCCTTCTTCAAATCAGGCGAACCAAATACAGAGTCTTTTGCAAAATGTTTCCTTTCGTATGGCAAGCATTACTGCATTACTCAGGACAAGCTTTACCACGGA
>JAGVNJ010000042.1 GCA_020053305.1 Candidatus Edwardsiibacteriota bacterium
ACCTGGTGGTGCTGGACCTAAAGCTCACCGCCCACGACGGCGGGCTGGAGATGCTGCGCTGGATGCGGGAGACCAACCGCAAGATACCCATCATCATCAACACCGCCTATCCGGCCTACAAGACGGATTTCTCCTCTTGGCTGGCCGATGCCTATATCGTAAAATCAAGCAACCTTGAGGAGCTGAAGGATAACATGGCCAGGCTTCTTGAAAAAAACACATAAATATTGCCAAGGAGAATTTAGATCGTGAACATGCTGAAGACCATTTTTTTAATGACCGTAATGACGGTGATCCTGGTTTTGATCGGGGGCCAGCTGGGCGGCCGGCAGGGGATGGTCATGGCCCTGGTATTTGCCGGGGGGATGAATCTTTTCGCTTACTGGTTCTCCGACAAGCTGGCCCTGATGAGCTACCGGGCCAGGCAGGTGTCCGAGGCCGAGGCCCCGGAACTGCACGCTATCGTCCGGGGCCTGGCCACCAGGGCCGGAATACCCATGCCCAAGGTCTTTGTCATTCCCTCGGCGTCCGCCAACGCCTTTGCCACCGGGCGCAATCCGCAGCATGCCAGCGTAGCGGTGACCGAGGGGATTAGACAGCTTTTGGATCGGACTGAATTGGAGGGGGTGATAGCCCATGAACTGGCGCACATCCAGCATCGCGACATACTGATCGCCTCAATCGTGGCCACCCTGGCCGGGGCCATCACCATGATAGCCCGGATGGCCGGCTGGGCCGCCATGTTCGGCGGCTACGGGGGGCGGGACAACGACCGCTCCAGCGGGGGCGGGGCCATAGGATTCATCCTGATGGCCATCCTGGCTCCGATTGCCGCCCTGCTGGTGCAGATGTGGATCTCCCGCACCCGGGAGTATCAGGCCGATGCCGGGGGAGCCAGGATAGCCGGCAATCCCTCCGGCCTGGCCAATGCCTTGGAGAAACTGCAAAGGGGGGCGCAGGCGCGGCCCATCCAGGCCAATCCCTCCTCGGCCCACATGTTCATTGTCAATCCGCTCTCGGGCAAAAGCCTGATGAGCCTGTTCTCCACCCATCCCCCCATCGAAGAGAGGGTGGCCAGGCTGAGGGCTATGGCTAGGGGGTAGATTTTGGGGCGAAACTGATGTATAATTTTCAAAATACATTTAAGGAAGCCAATAAATGAGGAAAAAGGTTTTGCTTTTTACGGCGGTTTTATCTATTCTGGCCGGATATCTGTTTGGCCTGCCGGTGGAGATCTACAAAGTCCAGCTTGCTCCCGGCACCGATGCCTACCGCTATGCGGCCGATAAAGGCTGGGGGGTGTTTTATGCCATGGAGGAACAACTGCTGGTGTCCGGCGGGCAGGGCATTTTTAAGGACCCCAAGATCATCAATGCCGAAAAGATTTATCAGGGCGATTCAAAAAACCTGAAGTGGGCCTATCAGAGAAAAGGCTTCGCTGCCGCCGCTCCGGCCCAAAAAATAATCTTCTCCCACGGCGGAAGTTATCTGCTGGAGGCGTCCGATATCAAGCAATCATCCGCCAGGGGAAACGAGGCTTTTACCATCAAAGATTTCTCCGGGGAGCCGATCCGGCTCAACGCCAGTACCTTTGTGCTGGGCACAACCCTGGCCAGGGATTCCTCGATAGCGACCCTGACCCACCTGATAGACATTGCCGGGGTGACCGCCGATGTGGAATCGCTCCAGGCCTTTAATACCCGGTCTACCGTGGCCCCAAACCATGAACAGGCAACGGAGTGGATACGGGATGAATTTTTAAGCTACGGGATCACCGATGTAGTGATAGACTCTTTCATCGACCCCAGTTTTACCAGCTATACCCAGTATTACTTTGGCAACAGCGAAACCTACAAGATCCGCAATGTCATCGCCACCATTCCCGGATTGCTGGATACCGAATCGGTCTATATCGTCGGCGGGCATTTCGACACCTCGGTGTGGCCCTACAACCCCTGGGCTCCGGGGGCCGATGACAACGGGTCCGGAACCACCGCGGTCCTTCAGGCGGCCCAAATATTGGCGGCCAACCCGCCCAACACCACGGTCAAACTCATCGCATTGGATTGCGAGGAATGGGGGCTGTATGGGGCGGAGCACTACGCTACCCAGGCCCTGGCCCAGGGAATGAAGGTGCAATGCATGTTAAATTATGACATGCTTGGCAGCATAGGCAACGACAGCCTGTTTGTCTCCAAATTGTACCCCGGATCAGAGGCCTATGCCCATCTGCTGGGCCAGATGGGAACCTGGTATGGACGCACTTCCGACACCAATCTGGTTCCGGTGTATAACAGCGTATATCTTAATGGCAGCGACAGCTGGGAATTCCATATCCGGGGCTTTCCGGTGACATATGGTGAAGAACTGGTTTTCAGCCCGGTCTACCACCAGACCAACGATAGCACCAGCTATATGAATATGCGGTACTGCACCAGCATCATCAAGGCCGGGATGGGACTGCTGGCCACTATGGCCAACTATCCCCAGAAGGTAGCCGATGTCATCGCCAGCGATATCGGAACCGGAAGCGAACTGGCGGTGGATTGGACCCCGAATGCGGCAGCCAACATCGTGGGCTATAATATCTATTATGGCTATACCAGCGGGTCTTACGCCTATAACCAATACACTGCTTCAGTATCCGACACCATAACAGGGCTGACACCAAACGTCAATTGTTATATTACCATCCGGGCGGTTGACATTGACGGGAAGGAGAGCCCGATTGCCGCCGAGGCTATCGGCGTTCCGGTACTGCTGACGCTGGATAAGGGAATCCTGGTGGTGGACGAGACCCAGAACTGGACGGCGGGGAGCTTCCCCCGGGATACCACCCAGGACAAATATTATCGGGATTTTCTGGAGGGCTATACCATAACCGAGCATGAATATGGCTCCAGCGGCGAGAAGCCGGGCCTGATCGACCTGGCCCCCTATTCCACAGTCTTCTGGCATGCCGACGACTACAGTTCACCGATGCTGAACAGCTGTGTCAACGACCTGAAGTTGTATTTGTCGCACGGCGGCAGATTGTGTGTAGCCGGGTGGAAACCCAGCGCGAACATCACCGGCAACAATATAGATACCGCCCATTACTATGCCGGCAGCTTTATGTATGACTATATGAAAATATCGCAGATGAGGCGGTCACTGGCAACGGACTCGTTTCAGGCGGCGGTGGGTAAACTGGGCTATCCGGATATCTCGGTGGACCCGGCCAAGGTCCCGTTGGCATCGTGGGGAGGGACCATGCGGTATATTGAGAACCTGACGCCGGTATCCCCGGCCGAGGGGATATATGACATAGATATGAAGAACAATGGAAGCAGTTTTGAGGGACGGAACTGCGGGGTGAGGTATTTGGGCAGTGACTTCAAGACGGCTCTTATAGGCTTCCCGCTGTACTTCATGGATCAGGCCGAGGCCAAGGCGGCGGTTCAGAAGATCATGGATGATTTATGCTATAAACCTGAACCTGAAAATCTGATAACCGACTTTATTTTATCACAAAATGCTCCAAATCCTTTCAGCAAACAAACCGCTATCAGGTATCAATTGCCTGAGGCTGGACGGGTCAGGCTCAATATATATAACATAGCCGGGCAGTTGGTTAAAACATTGGTCAATCAGGAAAAGCCGGCAGGGGGCTATACCATCAATTGGGACAGGAAGAATAATAGTAACAAGCAGGTCAGCGCCGGGGTGTACATCTATCACTTAAGCGCCGGCGACAAGACCCAAAGCCGGAAGATGATAGTGTTGAAATAAAAGATCCATGCCAACGGGCCGCCTTAAAAAGGCGGCCCGTTTTTATTAATA
The DNA here is from genome assembly GCA_020053305.1 of Candidatus Edwardsiibacteriota bacterium. Taxonomy (GTDB): domain Bacteria; phylum Edwardsbacteria; class AC1; order AC1; family EtOH8; genus UBA2226. Next base: position 3,823 of record JAGVNJ010000042.1, read on the forward strand.
ATTATGTTGACAAAGGATAATATTGGGTATATAGTTTGATCGGTTGATGATCTAATAATTATAGGAAAGTGTGCCATGAAAAATATTTACTTATTGGCAATAATCGCAGCATTGCTTTTTGTCGGTAATAAAGTTCTATGTGCGCAGGTATTGATATCTGTGGAGTTGCCAACCATTGAGAGCAAGAAGGCCTGGCACCAACTTAATATTCCCACATATGAGCTTATAGGCAATACCGCTATAGCTGAAATAGAGGAAAGCAAGATTGCCTCACTAAAGCAAAAAGGTTTTCAGGCAAACATCATAGACCGGCAGCCAGGTATGGCCAAGTGTATGATCGTGTCAGACTATGATAAAGTGCCGGTAATAAAGGAAACGTCTATATGGCAGAATGCTAAGATGGCAATAATAAAGCCTGCTTCAAAAGATATTTATCTGAGTCGAGAGTATAAACCAACATCCGGCCGATGAACAACAAGCCATTGGGGGACAGATTCTGGTCACAAATGCTTACAATAAATATCCCCTGCCGTTCACTACCAGATGATTCTATAGTTCAGAATATAGTAAATAACGTAAATACTGACAGTATTGCGTCACATATTTCCCGTTTGGCTGCGTTTTATACCCGGTTTTCAATGACCGACAGCGGCATTGCAGCCGGGCAGTGGATTTATGACAAATTTGCCTCATGGGGTTATACTGCGGCATTCGATTCTTTCCCTGTCGACCAGATCTCAGGAACCTACCATTACGTCGGTTATGATCGTAACGTAATAGGAAGTTCTATAGGAATGTATACCCCAACGCGGGAAATCATCATCGGCGGGCATTATGACTCCTATGGCACAAATGATCCCAGCAGTGTCGCCCCCGGGGCCGATGATGATGCCACCGGGACGGCGGTGGCATTGGAAGCCGCCAGAGTATGTCGGGGCATGTCATTCGAGCCGACCATCAGGTATTTTGGATTCGGTTGCGAGGAATTGGGGCTTTGGGGAAGCTCTCATCATGCCAGCCTGGCTGATTCAAATAATGCGGATATCGCTGCAGTATTGAACAATGACATGTTGGGATGGGGCTCAGATGGTTACTTGGCCATTGGCACTGCTTGGTTGGGCGAATTGCTTGTTCTGGCTACAAAACGTTATGTCCCGGCACTTGCCACAACTATTTCAGAATCACCATTTTGTGATGCGGCTCCATTTTATAATTTGGGATATCCAGCCGTGACGTCCATAGAACATGATTGGAAAAGCAATATATATATTAATTCTGTTCACGACAGTATTGTCTATCTGCTACCATCGTTGTATACAGCCAATATCAAGGCGCAGATAGCTGCCATGGTGGTGCTGGGCCGAATGCCTGGTCCGGTCAATGATGTAATAATAAGGGATGCGGGTGATGGGAGCCGTCTTTTTGTTCAGTGGTCTTCCAGTCCTGAATTAGATGTGCAGGGCTATAAGTTGCTCATTGGTAGACAAAGCGGTTTATACAGTGACAGTATCTTTGTGCCGGGAAGATTGTCGGTCGGCGATACCTTGGAAAGCCTGATGACCGATTCGATGTATTATATTACAGTATGGGCAGTTGATAGTATCGGTTATGGCAGTTGCTATGCCAATGAAATCGCCTTAGCTCCCAAAGTAGAACCGTTGGCTCCTTTGGGATTAAAAGTTACGCCGATTGATTCGGGGTTGGATATCAAATGGCTCAGCAATACCGAAACCGATCTGGCTGGGTACAAGCTTTACTGTAAGATCGATGCTGGGAGTTATGAAAGCCTTTATACGGGAGCAGATACTAATTGTTTACACCAACCATTACCTGGCAGCTCCAAGTATTATTATAAGGTTCAGGCTTTTGATGCTGACGGCAACTACAGCCTATTCTCTGACTCGGCCTACGGCCGCCCCATCACATTAGATCAGGGGGTGCTGTTGGTGGACGAGACCAATAACTGGACCACAGGGAGCTTTCCCCGTGACGCACAGCAGGACAGTTTCTATAACTATGTCCTGGGGGGTTACAAATACGAACCATACGAGTACGGCTCATCTCTGCAAAAGCCAATACTGGCAGACTTCGGACCCTATTCCACCGTGGCCTGGTTTGCCGACGACTATGCCACGATGCTGGCCTCCGGGGCGGTGAATGACATGAAGAGCTACCTTGATGCCGGGGGTAAGCTGTGGTATGCCGGGTGGAAACCAACCGGGGATATAAGAGGCAGCGCCATCTACCCCGCTGACTTTACTGCGGGAAATATACTTTACGACCACTTCCAGATAATTCACGCTGCGCTTTCCGGGTCATCTGATTCTTTCAAAACGGCAGTGGGCTTAAAAGGGTATCCGGATATCGCAATAGATACCTTAAAGTACCCGGCATCCACGTTGTGGGACAAGACCTTTAGATATGTTGAAGCATTGACCCCACTGGCCGGTGCTGACACCATCTACGTGATGGACCTGCGGAACAACGGCAGCCCTTACGAGGGCAGAGCCTGTGCAGTCAGGGATTCCGGTAAAACTGTGTTCTTCGGCTTCCCACTGTACTTTATGGATAAGGAGCAGGTCAAGTTGGCGGCTCAGAGAGTGCTTTCGGAATTCGGTGAGCCCAGCGGAGTGGCCGACAAACCTGATGAAAGAGAAAAGATAACTGCCCTCAGACTGTTCCAAAATGCCCCTAATCCGTTCAGCAAACAAACCACTATCAAATATCAACTGCCGAAAGCCGGACCGGTCAAACTGAGCATCTATAATATAGCCGGGCAGTTGGTAAAGACACTGGTGAGTGGCGATCAGCCGGCCGGGGGCTATACCATCAATTGAGACAGGAAGAATAATAGTAACAAGCAGGTCAGCGCCGGGGTATACATATATCACTTAAACATAGGGGATAAGACCCAAAGCCGGAAGATGGTAGTGCTGAAGTAAAATAAAAAAATCAAGTTAACAGGCCGCCCCACGGGGCGGCCTGTTTTTTACTAAACCTCGAAGCTTAGGGTGAACAATATAACGAACATTTAGATTGACATCAATATATTTAGGTGTTAAAATATCAACTGAGTTTGGCTATCATCATGGAAGCGTGGCCGAGTGGTTGAAGGCGGCGGTCTTGAAAACCGTTGTGCCGAAAGGCACCAGGGGTTCAAATCCTCTCGCTTCCGCCATTTTGCAAGAACCCCTGGAGTGGTTGAAGACCACGGGGTTCTCCGCCGGCAGGAATTATGCAAACAAAGCGACGGCGGATGCGCCGCAGGTGCAAAATCCTCTCGCTTCCGCCATTTTGCAAGAACCCCTGGAGTGGTTGAAGATCACGGGGTTCTCCGCCGGCAGAAATTATGCAAACAAAGCGACGGCGGATGCGCCGCTGGTGCAAAATCCTCTCACTTCCGCCAGACTTCGCCCAAGGGAGCACACATTTACGCAGGCTTCGTCTGGCGAGCCAGACATTGCCAAGTTGGCAAATATAAAAAACAGGCTTCACCTACAGTCAAACACATAGAACTACGGCGGGCAGGTTGTCCGGAAGCGCTATCTTGAATTTACGATCAAAAAACGTTATAATTAGTGTGACTATTTAATGCGGAGAGGTGGCCGAGTGGCCGAAGGCGACGGTTTGCTAAACCGTTATACGGTCTTAAAGCTGTATCCAGGGTTCAAATCCCTGCCTCTCCGCCAGACTTCGCCCAAGATGACACACTTTTAAGTCGGCTACGTCTGGCGAGCCAGACACTACTAAGGCGGCAAAAATAACAGCAGGCTGACGCCTGCTGTTATCCTGTCAGGATAATTATCAGACGTGAAGTATTTTGTTTATATAATACAAAGTCAGGCAACCTTAAAGACCTATGTTGGCTGCACGAATGATCTTACCGAAAGACTGAGAAAGCATAACGAAGGTTTGGCACAATATACCAGGAATAAAGGCCCCTATGCCATTATATGGCACGGTTGCTTTTATGATAAAGAAAAAGCCTTTCAATTCGAGAAATACCTTAAAAGCGGTTCGGGGCGGGCATTCATGAAAAGGCATTTGATCAAATCCCTTCAGCCGCCGAAGTGCTCTGATTGCGATAGATCAGCCCAATGAAGTACGGAGGTGGCTGCCTCTCCGCCATTTTATTTGAGTGAACCTTGGATACAGCGGAAGCTGAAGGGTTCTCCGCCGGCAGTAATACATGCTGCAGAGCGACGGCGGATGCGCCTATGGCGCAAAATCCCTGCCTCTCCGCCATACAATACGGATTACATCAGGAAATTAATAAAAGGCGGAGCGTTCCGCCTTTTATTATTAGGGAATAAAGCATGGTTTTAAGCGGTATATAATTTGGAAACACTCACAGATCAAGAACTGATAGAAAAGGTGCTGTCCGGCCAGGACGCCCATTACAGCCAGCTGGTAAAAAGGTACCAGCGGGCCATCTATTCCACTGCCGCCAGGTATTTAAGATGTCATGCGGCGGCCGACGAAGCGGTCCAGGAGACATTCATCAAGGCCTATTTTTCCCTTAAATCCTACGATAGCCGGTACCGATTTTATACTTGGTTGGTGCGGATAACCATAAACCTCTGCCATGATGCGGCCAAAAAACAACAACGCTACGTGGCCCTGGAGGAAGATCACCAGCTGTCGGATTCCGACGATCCCCTGGAGAATGCCATCCAGAAAGACTCCTGCCAAAGGATCAGGAACGAGATTGACAGCCTGCCTAACGATCAGCGGGAGGTCATCCTATTGAGGGTCGACAAGGAGCTCTCCTATGAAGAGATCAGCCAAGCTCTGAAGATTCCCCAGGGGACCGTGATGTCCCGGCTATTTCGGGGAAGAAAGACCCTGATGGAAAGATTGAGAGATGTTATATGAATAAAAAGAAACATGAAATAGATCTGGACCAATTGCAGTCCTATATTGACGGACAACTGGGTCAACCGGATCGAGCCGTGGTAGAGACCCATCTGAGCCATTGCCCGGAATGCCGGAGGCTGGTCTTGCAATTGAAGACTCTGGAGCAAGCCGTGGCCGATGCGGAATGCCAATCGGTTCCCGAGGGATACTTTGACACCCTGGCCTCCAGGGTGGCCGGCGGCATTGCCCGGAGAAAGATGGGAAAAAGAAGGAAATCTTATGGGATCGTATTACGGTGGTTGGGCGTGCCGATTGCCGCTACGGTAACGATTATTTTGGCAGTGGTAGTGTCCAATAACATGTTTTTGCAAACCGAAAGACAAATTAAACTTGAGGGTGACAAGATAAAAACACCGAATATTCGGGCGGTCCAAGGGCCGCCGTCGGTCGCATCCTCAAAAAAAACCTCCGGACAGCCGCGAGTTTCCCTCAAAGATGAAGGGCAGACAGATGTTTTGGCGGCCAGCCGGAAACAGGCAGCCGCCGATATTGCTATTGCTTCGGAAAAGGGTTCCCGGACAATAGAAGCCGCCGTAAAAGAGGAAGAAATCACAGTTGGTTTGGTTGCCGGCCGAAAGCCGGGGGATACTGACGGATCCCGGACTCCAGAAAAGAAATCCAGGCTGGAGGAAACTGCTTTTATGGAGGTTAAGGCTCCGGTTGCAATGATATCTCCCCGGGCAAAAAAGGCGAACAGCGTAGCTGGCGCTCCTAGTAAAGAAACAAGCCTGGCGGCCGACGCGGTCAGGGAAAAACCGCCTGCGGCATCATCGGTGCCTCACGTGGTGTATGAGGTAAAAACAATAGTCATATATCTACCGGGCGGCGATTCACCCTGCCCGCCCCCGGAGATCTCCACCGCCATAGAGATAGATATTCCCAACGGAGGCTGAGGGCCGGGAATATGAAAAAAGGGGAAAGCGCAAGCTTTCCCCTTTTTTAGTTGTCCGCCGCGGCTATTTTCCCAGGGTGAAGGTGATGGGGTAGGCCAGCCAGACCCGTACCGCCCGGCCGGAGGAGGCCAGGGCCGGCGAGAAGATGAATTGCCCGGCGGCAGCCACCGCCGCTTCGTCCAAAGCGGTATTCCCAGAGCTTCTGACGATCTCCACCTTCATGATATGGCCGTCATAATCCAGCAGCAGGTTCAGGAAAACCCGGCCCTGGGCCTGGGCGGCGATGCAGATCGAGGGGTAGACCGGCTTGACGGATTTGATCAGTTCCGGTGCTTTGCTTAACTCCTGATAGGCGCCGGATACGGGGATATCGTTGTCTTTGACAAATTCAACCGGACCTTTGATACTATCGGTATTGACGGCATTGGCCACCATGGCGTTGTTCAGATCCCTCTGGGAAAAGCCGCCGTCATCCGTGGCCAAGGCATCAGGCACCGGCGTGGGGATGCCGGGCATCGGGGCGTCAACCGCTGCCGGCCCGGGGATAACAGGATCAACGAACCTGTCGTCAAGACGCGGGGGCGGTGGGATCAGCCCCACGGGAATCTTTATGATATCGCCCCCCGAAATGAATTTTCCGGGATCATTTCTAGCCTGGATGATGTTCCGGTATACAGAATATCCCGCCGAACAGAGCATGATCAAGACCAGCCCGTAAACCGTGAACAGCAGGCCGAGCTTCAGGTCGTTGCTCTCAATGGGCCCATAGTTGTTCCGGCTATATCCCTTTGAGAATGCCGGTTTTAAGCGCAGGAAGGCCGAGCTTAAGGCGAATCCTATCAGGACTCCAGCCATCGGGAATAACCAGATATAGTTGTGTGGCATCTTATATTCCTCCTTTTACCCAATATACCGTAAAGAGAGGAACTTTATTCCCGGACGACCGGGGAAAAACAAATAACATTGAGTTGATGCCAATGGCTACAGGACCGTTGCAAAAGCAACGCACCGGGCCTTAACCGGATCTCTTAAGAATTGACTCTTCCAAAAACTCGGTGTTTCCGTGGTAAAAAACTCTTTGGCAGGTTGAAAGGAAGCGATTTAACAAGAAGGGCCATAAGGGGAAAAATCGAGGCGATAAGAATTAATAGAACGAAGAGATCGCCATATTTCTGGTAAAAGGTTCTGTTGTTCAAAAGCGGGATGGCATTGGTTATTATCATCTGTTTATAAAGGGGGGTGGGTTTGATGATCTCTCCGGTGGGCAGGATGAACATGGAGATGCCGGAGTTGGCGCAGCGGGCTATCGCCCGCCTCTGCTCCACCGCCCGGAAGACGGCCATCTCGGCGTGCTGGCGGGCCGCGCCGGAACGCCCGAACCAGCCGTCATTGGTGATGTTGACCAGGAACCTGGCCCCCTTGCTTACCTGTTTTCGGGCGATCTCCGGGAAGATGGATTCGAAGCAGATCATACAGGAGAAATTTATGCCGCCCATTTCGAAAATAATGCTGTCCGCCCCCGGGGTCCATTCCCCCTCGCCAAAATTAACGTTTCTGATAAAGGGGATTTTATCCTTGTATGGGAACCTTTCGCCGAACGGCACCAGGTGACTCTTGGCATAAGAGCTGGTCAACCCGTAGATGGGGCGTATCAAAAAAGCCGAATTATAATAAAGCTGTCTTTGCTGATTCGGCTCGTAGGAAAAGTCCGGAACCCCGGTCAAGATGCTGCTTTTCAAATCGTTGGCCAGGGAAAGAGCCCGCAGGTAATAGTCCGGCTCATAGCGGAGATAAAAGGGCAGGGCCGTTTCCGGCCAAACCAGCAGATCGACCGGCTGTTTTACGGCCTGCCGGCTGAGGGAGTCATAGGTCCGCCAGTTATATTCCCGGAATTCCTGATCCCAGCGAAAGCCCTGTTGGATATTTCCCTGTATCAGGGAGATGTTCAGAAGCGGAGCATTTGACATCTCCTTTTTTACCGGGGATAGCATCAGTTGGCCGATCAGTGGAGGCATAGCAAACACCAGCAGCACGAAGGATATTCTTAAAAAAATCGGAGGGGTCAACCGAAAAGGCCTATTAGCAATAAAATATTTTATAAGCCTATAGATCAGCCCGTTCATCAGGACGATCCAGAAGGTAACCCCGTACACCCCGGTAAAAGAGGCCATCTGAATGGCGCTGGTCCACCTGGCCAGGCTATAGCCCAGAGATCCCCAAGGGAATCCCAAGAGGCCGTGACTGCGGAGGAAATCGAACAGCACCAGACCGAATGGTGCCACCCACCAGAAAGGTATATTCAACCTGCCGCCCAGCCATTTGGCCAGAGCAAAGGAAACGGCCAGGAAAAGTGAAAGATAGGCTGCAATCAACATCACCCCCAGATAAAGCAAGGGACGGACCCAGCTTTCCACCGCCGGGTTGAACACGATCCAATGCAAAAGGCCGCAGAAAAAGAAAAATCCGCTCAGCCAGGCCACCAGGAAGGTTTTTCGCAGGGAAAGAATCTCGATGCTGAAATACAGGGGGACCAATGAGACAAAGGCCAGGGGCCACAGGGAAAAGAGGGGGAATATCAGGAATAATAACAGGCTGGTAAGGGAAGCTAAAATAAAACTACGTTTCATCTTAGGGCCGTGCTTTAAGGGGGGTGTTTTTGTTAAGGCCAATCTCCAATTCGCCCCGGGCGATCATGCCTATGGCCTGGGAATAGGCCAGATGCTCCTCTTTCAGCACCCTGTCAGCCAGGGTATCAACAGTGTCCTCCGGCAGCACCGGGACGCTTCGCTGCAGGATGATAGGCCCGTGGTCCACCTCTTGGTCCACAAAATGAACCGTACAGCCCGACACCTTTTCGCCTGAGGCCAGTACGGCTTCGTGCACCTTATGGCCGTAGAATCCCTTGCCGCCATAGGCCGGCAGCAGGGCGGGATGGATATTGATGATGCGGCCCGGGTAATGGTCTATGAAGAAGGGGCTGAAAATGCGCATAAACCCGCAGAGACATATCAATTGGGCTTCCTGGCGGTCGATGATGGCGGCCAGTTCCCGGTCAAAAAGCTGGCGGGAAGCATATTCTTTGTTATTTACCACGAAGCAGGGGAGGCGGTGTTTTTGGGCCCTGGCCAAAGCGCCGGCACCGGGAACATTGGAGATGACGGCCACTATCCGGACATCAAGCCGGCCGGATTCGATATTATCAATTAGGGCCTGGAGATTGGTTCCGCCGCCGGAGGCCAGACAGGCTATTTTCAATTTGTCATTCATATAAAGGATTTTATACTAAGTCATGGCGGTTGTCAAATATAAAAAGCCCGATATTATATCGAGCTTTTTGAGAATCCGGCAGTCTATCAGTCCCAAAGCTCCATGGATATTCCGAAAGCATAGCTCCTGCGGGGCATGGGATATCCGGCCCGCACCTGGTATTCGGCATTGAACAGGTTCTCGATCTTGTAGAACAGGACGGCATCATGGATATTCAACGAAAGCGTTTGGCCGGAAATAAAATAACGCGGCAGTTCGGATCCCTGGTTTACCATCTGTCTATCTTTGTATAATGTGTTGAACTGCCAGTTGATCGAGAGATTGTTGGTGATGGGGTAACCCTTAATGGCAAAGGATAGGTTGGCGGAATTGGCCGGAGTGTAATTCAACTCCCGGCTGCTATCTGATGTCACCTTTGCCAAACAATAGTTATAGCTGGCATTTATGGCAAAATATTTCAGCAGCGATGCCCCCCCGTTAAGTTCAAATCCGGTTGTTTTAACTTCGGCAAGATTGGCTGTTTGAGTAAAAAAAGTATCAGGGAAAATAAAGGCAGTTTGATTCCAATTAATAAGGTCTGTGGTATTGCGCTGATATAAACAGACAGAACTATTCAACGAAGCGTTCTCCTGCTTGTAGCCGATCTCATACTGTTTGCTTTTTTCGGGGTTTAATGTGTCACAGCCGGAATAAATATATACAGCCCCGGGGTAATTATAAGCTGAATACCAATACAATTCATTAACGGTAGGTGCACGATAGGCCAAACCGTAATTAACATAAATTGCATACTGTTTGGTTAATTGCCAACTGGAAGAAATCGAAGGCGATATTTGCCGGGGATACGATGAATTTTTATCGTATCTCACGCCGGCAACGATCAGCCAGGGCGGTAGCGGTTTCATCTCCTGATTTATAAAGGCCGAGTACTGTTTTATATTGTGATCCCCGGAATTATCGCTTTCGCTCTTTACCTGTTGATAGGCGCCGCCCAATACGGTGTTGAACCCCTTCCGGAATCCGTAAGTAAATTGGAGATCGGCATTGCTTTGCCGGGAAAAATTCTCCGGGGCGGTATTGTTGTATTCGTAATAATAAAAGGTATTGATCTGGCTCTGGCCTATTTTGAACTTGACAATGTCCGAATATTCCAGGCTGGCGTAATAATCCTGCTGGTCGTCGGACATTCTGTCATTGGGGGTCTGCATTGATATGCTTCCCGGCGATCCGCCGATAGACTGATAGGACTGGTATTCCATCCCGATCCGGATCAGACTGTCGGGCCTGATTTTTAAGCCCAGAAGATAGTTGCTGCCGCTGTAATCCGAATTTAATCTTTCGCCGTCGGTGCTTTTCCAGTCGGCCGAAAGGATGATGTCCGTAAAACGGTTCAACTGCCGGGAAATGACGGCCGACATAGTCTGTTGTTTATGCTTGCCGTATTGATAGGTTATTCTGGAATAAGGCTTTTCCGGGGCATCGTCAACCGTTATTATATTGACCACACCGGCCAGGGCATTGGCTCCGTAAAGAGCCGAGGCCGGACCTCTGACGATCTCGATCCGTTTTATGTTGGCGTTCAGTTTTTTCAGATCATACCCTCCGTTGAGGGCAGAATTCAAGGGCATTCCATTTAGCAGGAACAATACTTGCTCGGCAGAGGAGCCTCTGATGCTGAAATTTGCCATGCTTCCCAACCCGCCATAGAGGCCGGAATTGGTTCCCGGCACCTGAGAGAAGGCGGCCACCGCACCCTTGGCGGGGTCGCTGGGATCGGGGCCGATGATGGAAACACTGGCCGGGGCCGCCAATTGGGCCAGGGGAGTCCGGGTGGCTGTCACCACGATGCCTTTCAGGGTGAAAACCGGGAGGCTGTCGGCCAGTATAGCGGGTTTGAGTGTTTCTTTCTCGATGGAAGTATCAATAGATACAGCAACGTCGTTGTCGGAAACGGCTTGGGCAGTCGTAGTGCTGTCGGGGGACGCGGCTGCTACAAATAAAACGGCTATTAATGAGAACAACATGGATAGCTCACTCCTTTGAGGTTTTTAACTTCTGGTAGTCCAGTAGGCCGGTTGTTGGTAATAATATTGGGAATGATAAATAGGGGTAATCTAAGCTCCGGCTGGTGCGGTCGCTTTTGTTCCCGGCTGGGCCCGAATAAATATCACGTATAATCAAATCCCTCCTTTCTGGGCAAATCTTTTTTTCTCCCGCTTCTCTATCTGGACGATTTTGGAGTTGTGAATGGTTATCACGATTTCGCCATAGTTGATGTCATGGATGGCGGCGATTATCTCGTCCAGTATTTTTGTATCAGGAATATTTGCTTTTTGGGCGATCATATTTTTTACCGGTAGTTGGTCAGGGATAGGTTTACAGCAGTATTTGTTATCAGATCAAACCGATCATGATTTGTCGTTGTTTTTGGGTGAAAATTATTTTGTTCTCCTTTGCCAGCCAGCCCAGAGCCAGGTAAAGATTTTTATCATCAAGCCGGGTACTTTTTTTTAAAGCGCTGACATTCTGCTCGCCCTTGGCGTTTACTGTCTGCCAGATTATTCCGGCATTTTCGCCGATCTTCATTTTCAACATGGGAATATCTCCTTTTAAATAAGAATTTGCGGCCTATTGGTTCTGGGATGCAAAACAATATCGATATCCGTCTCATAGACTGGTTTTAAGACGGCCTCTTTTAATACTTCGTTGGGCCGGCTATCGGCGTTAATGGCCCCCTGATGCAGCAGTATTATCCGGTCACAAAAACTGGCGGCCAGGTTCAGATCGTGCAGGACGGCTATGACCAAAACCCCGCTTTGGGAGCTTAATCTTCTGGCCGTATCCAAAATCAAACGTTGGTGCTTAAGGTCCAGATGATTGGTAGGCTCGTCCATCAATAATACTTTGGGCTGCTGAGCCAATGATCTGGCCAATATCACCCGCTGTCGCTCACCGCCCGAAAGTTCGGTGATAGAACGTTCCTTCAACTGACAGCAGTCGCTCTGCCGCATGGCCTCCTCGATTATCTTGTGGTCGCGGGCGGTCTCATCCTGCAGGGCTTTCAGGAACGGACTCCGGCCCATGGCCACGATCTCGTAGGCGGTAAAATCAAAGGGGAAGAAATTGTCCTGAAAAACCACCGAGATAACCCGGGCCAGAGCCTGCGAATTATACCTGGAGATATCTTTTCCTCCAATCATTATCCGGCCGGAGAAATTAATTCTTAAACCGGCCAGGCATGCCAGTAAAGTGCTTTTGCCCGAGCCATTGGGCCCGATTAGCCCTATCATCTCTCCGGAAGCGGCCTGAAGGCTGATATCGCGAAGGGCCGTGATCGTTCCGTAGCGGTATGTCAGATGGTTTACAGCTATCATATCTTCTGCGATTTTTTCCTCCACAACAGGAAAATGAAAAACGGCACACCCAAAAGAGCTGTAATAACGCCGACCGGGATTTCGAAATTACCCAAGCTTCTGGCCAGGGTGTCCGAGAGGATCAACAGGCTGGCGCCCAACAGTCCGGAGACCGGCAGCAGGCGTTTGTTGTTCGGCCCCGACAGCATCCTTCCCAGGTGGGGCACCATCAACCCGATAAAACCGATCACCCCGGCCAAGGAAACCAGCGCCGCCACCATCAGGGCCATGATGAAAAACACGATCTTTTTCAGCCGTTCAACCGGAACCCCCATGCTCTGGGCCTGGGCCTCCCCCAGGGTCAGCAGGTTCAGGTTTTTCGACTGGATCCATAGATAGACCGATCCTGAAACCACCAGTATCAAGGCGATGGCCAGCAGGAAGACGGTGTCCCGGGTAAACAGTATCCCCAGGTTGCCCATTAAAATATAGATCATATCCTGCAACTGTCTTCCGGCCAGCGACATCAGCAGCATTATCAGGCCGGAGAAAAAGGCATTGACCACTACGCCAGATAATATCATGGTCTCTGAAGGAAGCCGCCCGTGGACCCTGGCCAGCCGGTAGACCAAAAAGATAGCGGCCACTCCGAAAAAGAAAGAAAATAACTGCAAGGTGAAAGCCCCGGCCAGGCCGGACGATAGGCCCAGGATTAAGGCTAAAGCCGTGCCGAAGGCCGCTCCGCCGGAAACCCCCAACAGATAGGGTTCGGCCAGGGCATTGCCCAAAACCGCCTGCAGGGCGGCGCCGGAAACAGCCAGGCCCATCCCCACCAGGGCTCCCAGCAAGACCCGGGGCAGCCTGATGGAGGCTATCTCCGGGCTGACCAACAGTCCGAACCCGCCAGGGCCGAAGGAAAGGCCGGCCAAAACTGCCAGGAAAAGTATCAGCGGCGACAGCCAGGTTAAATGCTTATTTCTCATAAAATATTCTATTCAGCTCTTTTAATCCCATAACAGACCGGGGCCCGGCCCGCAGGATAATATCCAGATCCAGATCGTCGAACACTTTTTTATTCCTGATCGCCGGGATGTTCTGCCAGCCGATCCTTTCAGCTAATCGTTTTTTATCGGTTTGGGGATGGAGGATCAGTATTATATCCGGCCGACGTTGAATGACGACCTCCGGATTGATGATGGCATAATCCCGTTCAACATCCGACATGATATTTATACCCCCGGCCCGATCTATCAACAGCCCCACCAATCCCAATTGGCCGGCGGTCATCAACGGCTGAGACGATATCTCGGCATAGACCTTGGGCCTTTTACCTGGCGGAATCATCTCCAGGGAGGAGGATGTTTTTTTTGAAGTGGCGGAGAAAACAGCCAATAGTGAATCGGCAGCGGCCTGTTTATTGAAAACAACAGAAAGAAGCCGGATATTTTGGGATATATCGTCAAGGCTGACCGGGTTCAGGACCAATACCGGAATGTTCAGCGCCTTTAGTTTGGCCAGGATGGGAGTATTTTTCGTTCCCACCATGACCGCCAGGTCCGGTTTTAAGGCCAGTATCCTTTCCAGATTGGCGGTAGCAGCGTCGCCCACCACTTCTTTCTCCCTGACCTGCGGGGGATAGTTGCACCAGGCGGTTACGCCTACCAGCTTGTCATCGGCCTGCAGGGCGTAGATCATTTCAGTCACATTGGGAGCGAAGGAGATCACCCGGGCAGGGGTTTTGGATAATGAAACTGTCCGACCAATATCGTCAGTTATTGTTAATTTCCCCCCGGAGTACAGCCGCTGGGGTTCCGTTTGATTACAGCTTATAAAAAAAAGCGTTGCCGTGATTAGCAGAAAGGATTTTTTCATATACCCCCCAATTGAAAAAGGCTCGAACCTTATGAAAAGATTCGAGCCTTGACCTTAAAACAAATCAAGCCCGACCTTTTCCCTCGAAGGTCCGGTAAATATCCTGTTAAGGCCGGTCTCCTGGCTTGCCCGAATCCCAAGCGCCTTCCCGTGGTAACAGTGGCGATATGCTTGGATCTATTATTTGGGCTTACAGTTGCGGGGCAGCTCCCGATTTTCTAAAAAATTAGAGCACGGGATTCCCGATTATCTCCCGAAAATTCGGGAGCACCTTAACAAGCTGGATTATATAAGAAATTTTAAATTTTGTCAAGTTGTACTAAAATTGACCTGCTGGACAAAGCCGGTAGATTATTTTTGCCCATTTGGGCGTAGTCTGGCGGAGAGTCAGGGATTCTGCGCCTGCGGCGCATCCGCCTCCGCTTGCCTTCAGCGCCTTGCCTCCGGCGGAGAACCCTTCAACTTCGTTGATCTG
>JAGVNJ010000027.1 GCA_020053305.1 Candidatus Edwardsiibacteriota bacterium
CTGAACTTCTGTACTGTGTTTGCGTGCATCTATTTGTTTCATGCACCAATTATATCACAAACCAGATCATTTTGATATATTTATTTGCCGGGTTAATAAGTATAGCTTTGGAGTATTAATAATGCAATATACATGGGAAACGCTTGAGATAGAAAAGTTAACCGAGGAAAAACTATGTGCCTTGTTAGGTGAGAGCAATGGCAAAAGCCGTTTTGGGAAATACACTATAGCTAGGGAAAAATTAATCACAGATGTTCTACCGGCTATAGCACGCATACTACCAGGTCATACGGACCATGGACCAGAACATGTAAAACAAGTATTAAACCATGCTTTTGATTTATTGGGTGAAGAAACAAACCAATTAAATGGTGTAGAATTGTATTTTCTAATCATGTCAATTCTTTTTCACGATGCGGGAAATTTTTTTGGTAGGGAAAAACATCGGGAACAAATATCTTCTATTTATGACAATGCTTGTCCGACACAACTGGGAGCCCAAGATGCTGAAGAGAAAAAAATAATACTAAATATATGTGAAGCACATTGTGGCGAAAGCATTGATGGGACAAATAATACTTTGAAATATGTGGTAGAACAAACAATCATTGACCGACAAAATGTACGACCAAATGTGCTAGCACCCATTCTAAGGTTAGCAGATGAGTTGGCTGAGGGTGAGTGTAGAAGCTGTTATTCTATGATTAAATATAAAATATTGAAAAAGCCAAGCATGATTTTCCACAAATATTCGAATTGTAGTAAAATTAGCATAGACCGTGCAGGTAAAAGAATCCAATTAACATATCATATTAAATTAAAATTACCAAAAGATAATAAACCAGAAAACGGCAATGGAACTATTATCTCAATCGCAGATTTGCAGCCATTGCTGGATTTTATATATTTACGTATTGAAAAGCTTAATCAAGAGAGGCAATACACTAAACATTATTGTTCACTTTTAGATCCATACATTAAAACTACAATAACAATAAGTTTTTGGTATAAAAATCACGAATTGCCGATTGATGATCTTCAAAAGGTAGAAATGTCTGATCTGGTTGTTCCCGGCGATTTTCAAAAAGAGTTCACAAAATATAATAGAAACTACGAACCCAAAAAGGTTGTTAGCTTACTATCAAAATCGATAAAGGAATTTAACCAACAACACAGGGATTAAGTATAATGATAAATAAATATATAAACCCATTTGAATATGAGCCAGCAACAAAATTAGATGTTGAGCAAGTCATCAAGTATTATATTGAAGACTTTAATTATTCCCGATTTATATTTTCTAGACGTAATATATTTTTAGTTGGCGAACGTGGTACCGGCAAAACAATGTCATTTTTATATTATTCTCTACCTGTGCAATATTTAAAAGTTGCAAACAGTAGAGAAAAAATTGATCTAAGTATTATTTCTGTTTATATCCCCTGTAACACGCCACTGGTACATAGAAGAGAACATGAATTGTTAGATAATTTAAATGCTTCTCTAGTAAGTGAGCATTTTTTTGTTGTATCAATAATGGCTTCGATAGTTTCAACATTATTGAAAATTGTTAAATTAATGTCCCAACGCGAAGAAATTAAGTTCCGGGCTGAAATGGAATATATTCTTGGAATTGAGCTATTAAAAGACGCTCCAACATTACAGGCTTTGCTGATAGCTTTGGATCGTGCTAACGTAAATGCCCAAGAAGCCCTTAATAGCGATAACAAAGAAACCATATATAAATTAATATCCTTCAGCAGTGGGCTAAGACCGTTACTATCTTCGTTGTCACGTATTCCTAAATTAAAGAACAGTCATTATTCTTTAATGATAGATGATGCTCAATTATTAAACCAATATCAAATTAGCGCCCTTAACTCCTGGATTGCATATAGAGATAATGAATTGTTCAGTTTTAAAATAGCCACTACTCGTGTAGAAGCACCTTCTTTATTGACTAGTTCTGGGGGCAATATTTTAGAAGGGCACGATTTTACCAAAATTGAAATGGAACAGCCTTACCAGAACAAACTTTCTTCATTCGGGAAATTAGCCAGGCAAATAATAACAAGAAGATTAAAGACGATAGGAATAAATAATAGCCCCGAAGAGTTTTTCCCAATAAATCAACAGTTTATTGAAGATATCGAAAGTGCAGAAAAACAAGCAAAGTTAGAAGCACAAGAAAAATATAAGAATGGAACAACAAAGCAAATTGATGATTATGTTTACAAATATAAACGAGCGATATATTTTAGAGATCGTTCGAAGCGCGCAAATCTACCACCATATACGGGTTTTGAATTGTTAATTCATTTATCAACGGGAGTAATTCGTAATTTATTAGATCCTCCATATCATATGTTTGATAGAATGTACTCAGAAATGCATGCAGCAAATGGTGGTGGCACTGTTATAGTGGATAAAATACCACCGAACATTCAAGATGAAATTATTAAAGAGCGTAGCAAAATAAAATGGGAATGGATAAAAAACGACCTTGACAATACAATTGAAGGTTGTTCAAGGGAAGAGGCCCAACGTGTATATAGATTAATGGATAATTTAGCCATTCTTTTTAAAAAACGATTACTTGCTAATATTTCTGAACCTAGGGCGGTTGTATTTACAATTTCCGGTTATGAACAAGTTAAACACAGTGAACTTGATAAAATACTATTATTGTCAAGAAAAGCCCAGATGCTTTATGTATTTACAAGCTCAGCAAAAGACTCGGGTAAAAGGGAAACTTATTACATGCCTAACAGAATACTTTGGCCACAGAGAGGATTAGATGCCCAAGGGCAACACGCCAGAGTATCTATTATGGCTGATCATTTACTTAACTCAATAAAATCAAATACTGAAATTCCTTTTAAAGGGGATGAACAAGATGACGAACCAAATCTCTTTGATCAAACAGACTGATATAATAATTACTGTTGCTAGTTGGGAGGAAAGATTTATAACGGGGATGTATGGGCTTATAGATGCAGTAACAGCTAAAAGTATTATAATGTTTTTCTACAAGGAATATTATAATTGGTCAAAAGATAATATTGAAAAGCTCAAAAACACATGTAAAGAAAGAGGAATTAATATAATTAGTAAAGAATTATCGTTCGCTTCGTCGTTTGATACTTGGGGGATGTTGGTCAATACAATACAAAATGATATTCAATTTAGAGATTATATAACTATTGACATTTCAACCATGCCCAGAGAAGCAATATGGATTATTTGCCATTTGCTAGATCAAAAAGGATATAAAATACAATATACTTATCATACACCCAATGCGTACCCATCTGATTGGCTTAGCCGCGATCCAGGTAAGCCCAGGCTTGTATATAAACTAGCTGGCATCAGTAAATTAAACAAACCGACAACGCTTGTGATTCTTACAGGATTTGATATTGAGAGAGCTAGACAACTTGTAAGATATTTCGAGCCTGATAATTTACTATTGGGTATCCAAACCGGTATGCAATATGAAAACCTACACCAAAACAGAGAACGTCATGAGGCAGGTTTCACAAGGCATAGAGGTGTTAAATATTTTGATATTGATGGTTATTCAGTAAACAATTGTTTATTAACGCTTGAGAATGAAACACGACATTTCAAAGATTCTAATGTCGTGATTAGTAGTCTTGGGCCTAAATTAAGCGCTTTAGCGTTATACGAGTTTAAAGTTAAAAACAAAGATATTGCCCTATCATACGCGCCATCTAATGAATACAACCATGAATATTCATCCGGATATAAAGATCGTATCATTGGTATACTACATGAATAAATAAAGGGGTACAAATGCGCTCTAAAGAAACTAGAAGACATAAAGATGCCCAATTGGATAAAATATTAGGTCAAAAATATGAGGTTCTCGATGATGGTTTTATCCGTGTTGTAGACTATCTGGGTTCAGATAGTACCATTGTACAGGCCGCACGTGTATCATATGGCGCGGGGACAAAAAAAAGTAGCGAAGATCGTGCATTAATTAATTATTTAATGAGGCACAGGCATACCACACCTTTTGAAATGTGTGAGTTAAAATTACATCTAAGGGTGCCAATGGATTGCTGGCGCCAATGGATACGCCATCGTACAGCCAATGTAAATGAATATTCCACCCGTTATTCTATAGCGATTGATTCAGCCAGAACAACAAAACCTGATGAATGGAGGATGCAATCAACAGCCAATAAGCAAGGTAGTGGAAATAATATTGATGTTACATTGGGTGAACGGCTTACAAAGAGTGAAAAAGAATTGCAACTATATTGCCGTAAAGTATATGAAGAACGTATAAGACTCGGTGTCGCACGTGAACAGGCAAGAAAAGACCTACCGTTATCAACATATACGGAAGCTTATTGGAAAATAGATTTACACAATTTACTGCATTTCCTTGCATTAAGAATGGCACCAGAAGCCCAGTATGAAATTAGGCAATATGCAAATATTATTGGCCATGAAATAGTAAAAAAATGGGTACCCATGACATGGGAAGCGTTTCTTGACTATAGATTAAATTCGCTTACCTTATCATCTAAAGAAATCAGTATAGTGTCCAACTTAATAAATGATAAGCCTGATGAAGCCTTGAAAATAATGTGTAAAAATGGGATGTTAACAATGGAAAATAAAAAATGGAAACAAACCGGTGAGGCACGGGAGTTTGAGAAAAAATTAAAAGGACTTGGTATTAATATCCCTTGGTAAGGGAAAAATAAACATAAACCGTAAAAGCACCCAAAAAAACAGGCCATCGATACCACTGATGTTTCAAATTCCGAGGGGCAGTCCGACCTGTTGATGAAGATCGAGAGCCTGGGATCAACCATATACCGTGGCTTCTGCAAAAATACCTTTTACCACGCTTGCGCGCCACCTCTTTCATCGGTGTAAACTCCACGCTACAGCGTGCAGGCACGGAAACACTGAATTTTCGCAAGGAAATCACTAAGAAAATGAAAAGTTAATGGATGTTATTCCAGGTTCAAAAATTTCCGTGATTCAGTGGTTAGTTTCGTAGAGGTCTCTTAACATTGTGGTCTTATCCTCTTGGGTTTTCAATTGACTATGGCGGGCAATTATTGTATCATAGCTTCTAACGGAAGGCACTATGGATATCCGATATTCCGCGGTTATCTTTCTTGAAGTTGCGATGCTGATCGTGTCCGGTTGCTCTTCATCGGCCGATGACAACAACCGCCAGACACTGCAGCCGACCAAAGACCTGGGGCGGGTGGCGATAAAAAAATACCAGGGCCAGAGGCTGACCGATTTCGAGAAACTGCGGGACAACTCCATTCAGGGGCCGCAGGAGGTGGATACCGCTGAATACCGCCTGATAATCGACGGCTTGGTGACCGTCAGACAGGAATTGAGCTACCTCCAGGTGCTGGGGATGGAGCGATATCAAAAACTAATTACCCTGCACTGTGTCGAAGGATGGAGCGCTAAGGGGCTTTTCGAGGGGGTGCTGGTGGGGGACATTTTAAAACTGGCGGTTGTAAACCCGGGGGCCAATACCCTGATATTCCATGCCGCCGACGGATACACCTCTTCCCTGCCTCTGAGGGCGGTGCTGGATAAAAAGATCCTGCTGGCCCATAAGATAAACAACCAAACCCTTACCGCCAGGTCGGGCTTTCCCTTTCAGCTGATAGCCGAGGATAAACTGGGATACAAGTGGGTAAAATGGCTGCGGCGGATAGAGGTCTCCAGCGATTCCACCTATCGTGGTTTCTGGGAGAGCCGGGGCTACGACAATAAGGCGGATTATTGAAAAGGAAAATGAATATGAAAATCAAAAAAAAAGCCATGCCCAAGGCCCTGCAGGCCGCTCTGAAGCTGGAGCGCAAGGGCAGCGCTTTCTACCTGAAGATGTCGGAGAAGACCGGCAACATTCTGGCCAAACGGCTGTTCGACCAGCTGGCCATGCAGGAAGTGGAGCACATCGGCCGGATAAACGAGATCTACTCGGCCATCACCCAGGGGCAGAGCTGGCCCGAGCCCAGGGGAAAGAAGATCGGCTACCTGGAGGCCGAGATGAAGAAGGTCTTCGCCCGGATCAACCACAGTAAATCCCGGGAGAAACCGGACAATATCTCGGGCCTGAAGGTGGCCATGGACATGGAATGGTACAGCTATAAGATGTACCAGAAATTCTTCACCGCCGCGGTGGACGGCCCGGAGAAGGAGTTCTTCAAGCGGATGCTGGAGGAGGAGACCAAACATTACGAAGCGCTGTCCAACGTCTATGCCTACCTGACCAGCAGCGGGGACTGGCTGGAGCGTTCCGAGAGCAACACCTGGAACTGGATGAATTCATAAATTGCTAACGGGGGAGATATAATGCAGCATCTGGCAGTGGAGAAAAGGATGGTGACGGTCACCATGCGATGCCGGGATCAGCAGGTGATCAAAGGGGACCTGTTTTTGAGTTTGGTGGCCAAGAATCATATCGGCCAGGAGACGGTGCTGGACTTCATGAACGAGCCGGAGGAATTTTTCGTGCTCAAGGTGGCCACCGCCCCAGCCATCAACATCATCAACAAGGCCAGGATCATGGAGGTGTCGGTGGCCCTTGAGGCGGAGGCCGCCGATCTGGACCGGGAGGCCATGGGAATCAAGGAGGAGCCGATGACGGCGGTGTTCAACGACAACTTCAAGCTGAGCGGGAAGGCTTATATCGACCTGCCGCCGGAGAAATCCCGAACCATAGATTTTTTAAATCAGAGCGAGAGGTTCTTTCTGCTGGTCACCGATCACACCGCCCACATAGTCAACCGCAGGCACATCAGCTACGTAATACCGGGGAGATAAGAATGGCAAAGATAGACGTATTTTTCAAGGCGATGAACGATTACCGGGCCTCCGAATTTCACCTGGCCAGCGAATCGGAGCCGCAGTTCAAAACGCCAACCGGCATCCAGGCCGTCTCCAAGCAGAAGTTTTCCAACCAGGAGGTGATGGGGCTGCTGTCGGAGATCATGTCCCCGGCCGAGCGGGAGAAGCTGATGGACCAGCCGACGGTGGAATTCACCTATAAAAGCCCGGGGCTGGGCGAATACCACGGAACGGTCAGCATGCAGGGCCACAGCATCAAGGCGGTGTTCCTGCCGGCCGGCGCCGCCGCCCCGCATCAGGAAACTCCGGCCGCCGCCCCGGCCGCAGCTGTTTCGGGCTCGCATAAGCCTGCCGAGATTGACAAGTTCCTGCACCTGCTGGTGGAGCGCAAGGGCTCGGATCTGCATCTTTCGGCCGCCGAGAGGCCCTGCCTGCGGATAGACGGTGACATCAAGAAGCTGGAGGAATATCCGGTGATGTCTCCGGCCGATACCAGCCGGATACTGATGGAGATCGCCGGGCCCCGCTACCGCCAGCAGTACGAAGAGCGCCACGACACCGACTTCGCCTACGAGATCCCCGGCCTGGCCAGGTTCCGGGTGAACTATTTCGCGGACCGCAAGGGGATGGGCGGGGTGCTGAGGGTGATCCCCTCCAAGACCGTCACGGTGGAGGACCTGAAACTCTCCCCGGCCATTCAGAATCTGTGCTACCTCTCCAAAGGGCTGGTGCTGGTGACCGGGCCCACCGGGTCGGGAAAATCCACCACCCTGTGCGCCCTGGTGGACCTGATAAACCGCACCCGGAGCGACCATATAATCACCCTGGAGGACCCCATTGAGTTCGTCCACGAGAACAAGAAGTGCCTGGTCAACCAGCGGGAGATCGGCAGCCACACCGATTCCTTCAAGAATGCCCTGAGGGCTGCCCTGCGGGAGGATCCGGACATCGTTCTGGTGGGCGAGATGCGCGACCTGGAGACCATCTCCATCGCCATCGAGACCGCCGAGACCGGGCATCTGGTGTTCGGCACCCTGCATACCTCCACCGCCGCCAGCACGGTGGACCGGGTGATAGAACAATTCCCGCCCGACCGCCAGGAGCAGATCCGGGTGATGCTGTCCGAATCATTGAAGGGCGTCCTGGCCCAGACCCTGTGCAAGAAGATCGGCGGGGGGCGGGTGGCCGCCATGGAGGTGCTGTTCGGCATTCCGGCGGTCTCCAACCTGATCCGGGAGGGCAAGACCTACCAGCTGCCGTCCATCATCCAGACCAACCGCAAGATGGGGATGGTGATGCTGAACGACGCCCTGATAGAGCTGGTCAAAAAGAAAATGGTGGAGCCCAAGGACGCCTACATAAAATCCATGGACAAGATAGACCTGCTGAACCAGCTCAAGCGCGACGGATTCGATACCTCGTTCGTGGACGAGGTGAAATAGGGAATTTACGTTTCGACCTCACCCCTGCCCCTCTCCAAATGAATTTGGAGAGGGGCTTTTCTTTCCCGCGCTTCATTGTATTTGGTGTATACTCTGGCAGGGATCCAGTCATCGTGCAGGGATCCGCATATCGCATTGACATGGTGCGCCCTGCCTATGCCGGGCTGAAGCCCCCATGATTGTTTCGGGCAATCCTGAGCCGGGGGAACGAACTGTTTTTGGATCAACTCTCTGGCGCTTCGGTTTTTGCTTGACTTTTAACAGAAATAAGATATCATATGCATATAATAAACATGCTTAATTGAAGACAGGAATGACTTCTATAAAGAGACCGGCAAGAGGATCAAAAAGTGAAATAGGAAATATGCCGGCTGTTGGAGGAAAGTTTTAAGCGAAAAAATCCTCGCAGCTTGCTGCGGGGCAGGTCATTATTTTGAATAGACAATTGCTTGCGTCTATGCATGATTACGCTCCATCGAATGACAACCGTTCCGCACGTTGCAGTAAAACGCAAACGCATTGGGGCTGGCGGCTTAACATCAATTCAATGTTTCAGGGAGGAGAAATAACGCTATGTTCAAGATATTGATTGTTGACGACGAGGAAGACATCCGGTTTCTTTACCGCAAGGAACTGGAATCCATCGGCTACCAGGCCGTCACTGCCGGCACCATAGAGCAGGCCAAGGAGATGTTCATGCCGGGCGGCATAGATTTGGTGATTCTGGATCTCAAGCTGACCACCCCGGACAGCGGGCTTGAAGTTTTAAGGTGGATGCGGCAAACCGAGAGTACGACCCCGATAATCATCAATTCCGCCTACCCCAACTATAAAACGGATTTCACGACATGGCTGGCCAACGAATATTTGGTAAAGTCCGGCGACCTGAATGAGCTGACGAGCACCGTGGCCAGATTGTTGGAGCAAAAAACCGAAAAAACGACGGACAAAAAGGATTAGAAATATTGACGGTGTGGCCGTTAGTCACTAATTTGGTTCCGGTTTGTCCGCCTTTGTTTGCTGCTTGCTGATGGCGGGCTTGTCCGGGTTAGGATATCGAAATGAACGGTAACCATAAAACCAGGGATCAATTACTGGCAGAGCTCGGCGAGTTGCGTTCCAGAATCAAGGAATTGGAAATCGTTGAGAAAGCGCATGCCGCAGCGGAAGAAGCTTTGGGGGAAAGCGAAGCCACCTTCCGGGCTTTGGCCGAGACCAGCCCCTCCGGCATATTTGTCTATCGGGAGAAATTTCTCTACGTCAACCCTGTCTGTATAACGATGACCGGCTATGACCTGGAAGAATTCCTGAATATGCCCTTTTGGAACCTGGTCCATCCGGAACACCGTGAGATGGTCAGAGACCGGGGCCTGGCCAGGCAGAGGGGCGAGCCTGTTCCGGCCCACTATGAGTTTAAGATCATCCGTAAAGACGGGGTGGGGCGGTGGCTGGATTTTGCCGGCGCCATGATCCGATTCAAGGGTGAAAAGGCCGGTTTGGGCATTGTCTACGACATTACCGAGCGCAAACAGGCTGAGGCCGCGCTCAAGGTCAGGGAGGAACAATACCGTTTGTTGGTGGAAAGCCAGGATGAGGGGCTGGCCATAGTGGACGGCAACGAGAGGTTCCTTTTCGTAAACCCGGCCGGGTGCGGCATATTTGGCGTTCCGGTTGGCTCCTTGAATGGACGCTGCCTGAGTGAATTTACCGACGAGAGCAATTTTAAAATAATTGCCGAGCAGACCAAACTGCGCCAGGCTGACAGATCAAACGAGTATGAACTGGAAATCATCCGGGGGGACAACGTCAAACGGCTCATTAAAATTAACGCCAAGCCGCAGTATAACGACTCCGGCCGGGTTTTTGCCGCTTTCGGCGTTTTTCAGGATATTACCGAACGCCGACAGGCGGAGATAAAATTAAAGGAAACCGAAGAGACGTACAAGACTCTGGTTGAGGCCTCGCCGGACGCCGTTACCATGACCGATTTGGAGGGTCGGATGATTTTCGCATCGGATCAAACCCTTAAGCTCCACGGTTATTCACAGGTTGATGAACTGTTGGGCAAGCCCGCTTTCATATTGATCGATTCCGTGGATCGCCCCCGGGCGGCGGACAACATGAAAATGACACTGAGCCGGGGTTCCATCCGGAATGTGGAATATGTTTTTCTAAAAAAAGACGGAACTTCTTTTGTCGGCGAACTGAACGCCTCCATGGTCCGGGATTCCCGGGGCATGCCCCGGGCTTTCATTGCTACCACCCGGGATATCACCGAGCGCCGCCAGGCGGAGGATTTTATTCGGAAAAGCGAAGAACGTTACCGCCGATTGCTGGAGGCGGTTACTGATTATACCTACACAGTGCGGGTGGCGAACGGCAAACCGGTCTCAACGGAGCATGGCCCCAACTGCCTGGCGGTTACGGGTTATAACCAGGAAGATTATCATTCAAATCCCCATCTCTGGATAAGCATGGTTCACGAGCAGGATAAAACCAAGGTAATGGATCAGGCTGATCAGACGTTGAATGGTGAGATAGTTCCGCCATTGGAGCACCGCATTATCCATAAAAATGGCGCCATCCGCTGGGTGAAAAATACTGTCGTGCCCAGGTTCGATGACCTAGGAACCCTGGTGGCTTATGACGGTCTGGTATCGGATATCACAAAACGCAAGCTGGCCGAGAGCGAAGTTAATAAATTAAATGCTGCTCTGCAGCGTTACGTTGCCCAACTGGAGGATGTCAACCGGGAGCAGGAATCCTTCAATTACTCGATTTCCCACGGTTTAAGAACTCCTCTGGTCAGCATCGGCGGCTTTTCAAATTTATTATTGAAGGAACATGCTTCCCCTATCACACCGGAGTGCAGGCAATATCTGAACGTGATACGAAACAATTCCGTTAAAATGGAGAAAATGATCGACGATTTGTTAACCAGGTCCTATCTGGGCTGGAAACCGTTGACGGAAACCGAATTGGATGTCAACGGGTTGGTGAATGCCATTATAGAGGAATTGAAAACGTTGGTTGATGGAAGGAACATTCAGTTCAATGTCGGTTCCCTTGGCAAGGCTCAGGCCGACCGGGTGATGATACATCAGGTATTTACCAACTACCTGACAAATGCCATCAAGTTCACCTGCTACAGGGAATTTTCGGTAATCGAGATCGGAGGGTGGAGCGAGCCCGAAGAGAATATTTATTTTGTCCGCGATAACGGGATCGGTTTCGACATGAAGCAGGCTGACAAGTTGTTTAGCGCATTCCAAAGGCTGCATGACCGGCAAGAATTCAAGGGGACGGGCGTTGGCCTGTCGATAGCCCAACGCATCATTCATCGCCACGGTGGACGGGTCTGGGCCGAAAGCGAACCGAATAAAGGCTCAACATTTTATTTTTCCATACCCAACAACCTGCAGGCAAATGTTCAAGACCAAGAAGGGGATTGATTATGGAGCCGAGTTACATCATCCGGGCCGACCCGGCCAAGAACCGGCTGTATCTGGCGCTGAAAGGCGCCATTCCCGATGAAATGGCCAAGGATGCCGCCGACAAGACCATCGAAGAACCCAAAAAGCTTCAACCCGGTTTTACCGCAGTAAACGACATTTCACAGGCCCAGCCAACCGGGCCTAAGGGCGTAGTCGAGATCAAACGGGCCCAGGCCTTTTTGGGATACTTGGGCGTCAGACGTATCATCCGGGTCATACCACAGTCCGATAACGGAGCGGCCCGACAGTTCGAAAATCCGCCGCAGGGATATCCTATTGCCAATACGGCTTCTTCCATAGAGGAAGCCGATACCATGCTGGACAAGGCGAATTAAGCCAATATTTAACCGTCAAATGAAGGAGGCAACCAAAATGTGGACGCCGATCATAGGCCGGAATGCAGGCGCCTTATGGAAAATCCTCAACGCCAAGGGGGGACATAATCTTAGCGCCCTGAAAAAACAGGCCAAACTGGACGACAAACATTTCTATCTGGCCATAGGCTGGCTGGCCCGGGAGGATAAGATAAAATTCACTCAAAACAAACAACAAATTATCATCTCCCTGAAATAATCATTATGAAGCAGCCAATATGTACGCCACGGTAATTACCGAGCGGGAAAAACAACCGGGTTTCGTTCCGGGCCAAATGCCCCATCCCAAAAGCCGATACTTGAATGAACCGGAAATCGTTTCCGCGGTACTGTTCAGACTAGACGGAAGTAATGTGATTGCCAAGGTTATTGATCCGATAGGCGGGTATCGTTATTATCGTAAATACTTGATAGAAGACGGCTGGATAACTGTCAGCAATGTTGAAGTTGACCCCCAAGAGGCTATCTTAAAGACAAGGAAATATCTTTCCAACCAAAAGGCAACGGAGATTTGCTGATATGCCGTTGATGCAATGTCCCGAAACAGCGTGAATTGCCCCTACGGGCATGTCCGGCAGAATAACGTAAGGAGACGGCAGCCTCTTTTGCCGTAGTAGCGTCGTGTTTTGCATTTAGCTGCGAAGGCCGAGCGCCGCATTCCTACGAATGGCGGCCTCGCCACCGGCCTTTCTCCAAATAAACCCAGCTCGGCTGGGTTTATTTTATTGCTAAAATCATCTGTTTGATGTATCATTAATTGTATTATACTCATCAGTAAGATATGAAAAATCTGGATATAAACTACATTCAAAAAAACCTGAAGACCCGGGAATTCGGCCGAAAGCTTTTCTATTTCGAACAGCTGGATTCCACCAGCAGCCACCTGGCAGAGCTATCAAAGGGTTCCGTCGGGCAGGGCACCGTGGTGATCGCCGAACAGCAGACCGCCGGGCGGGGCCGGCAGGGCAACAGCTGGCACTCGCCGCCGGGCCAGGGGCTGTATTTCTCCCTGCTGTTGCGCCCGGGGCTGCCATCCGTGAAACTTTCCGGCCTGACCCTGGCGCTGGGCTGTTCGGCGGCGGAAGCCGTCGAGAAGATCACCCAAAACCCGGTAACGGTGAAATGGCCCAACGACCTTTACTGCAATAGCCGCAAGGTGGGGGGCATGCTCACTGAGATGCAGTCCCATGGCGGACTGATAGATAACGCCGTCATCGGGATCGGCCTGAACGTCAACAACGAGCTAATACCGCAGGAGCTGTGCGATACAGCCTCCTCGCTTCGGCTGGAGACCGGAAAGGCCACCTCCCGGGAGAACCTGCTGGTGGGGCTGCTGTCCGGGCTGGAGGACGATTACCGGCTTTTCCGGGAGCAGGGTTTTAAGTCCTTTGCCGGCCGGCTCACCGCAAGGTTCTTCCTCCAGGGCAAACGGGCCTCGGTCCAGGACGGGCTGGGCATCCAGATGAGGGGAGTGGTAAGCGGGTTCGACAGCGATGGCTGCCTGTTGCTGACCGACCAGCAGGGCCGGATCGTAAAATGCTGTTCCGGCACCGTCACGGAGATGGAGCGATGAACCTGTGCCTGGACATTGGCAACAGCAAGATCAGGGCTGTGGCCTTCCGAAACGGCCGGGTGGCGGCCGATGAGGTCCTGCCTT
The DNA here is from genome assembly GCA_020053305.1 of Candidatus Edwardsiibacteriota bacterium. GTDB lineage: Bacteria > Edwardsbacteria > AC1 > AC1 > EtOH8 > UBA2226. The sequence goes on from JAGVNJ010000027.1 coordinate 13,832, forward strand.
ACGGGCGGGATATCAGTGAAAAAAAGGTCCGAACTTTCATCGGTAAATTCATCAGCCGGCATCCCACCGATCAGGCCGGCCTGGTATCGGTCTCACCGCCGCTCACCAGCCTGGTCAAAAAAACCTTCCGGGGGCTGCCAGGCATACCGCTCAAGGTTATCGATTATAGAAGCTTCGATATCAAAAATATCCGCTATCGGAGCCCCGGGAAACTGGGGGCGGACCGGTTGATCAGCGCCTATGCGGCATATCACCTATACGGCGGGCCAGCCCTGGTGGTGGACATCGGGACCGCCATCACCTGGGATGCGGTCGATGCCCAGGGACGGTTTCTGGGCGGGGCTATCGCCCCCGGACCGGGCACTATGGCCTGGTCTCTGAAGAAGCATACTGCGACCCTGCCTCTGGTCAAATTGAAAAAACCACCCCGACCCATCGGCCGGGATACCGAAGAATGCATTCGGTCGGGGCTTTACTGGGGAACGGTGGGGATGATCAAAGAACTGATCGGCCGGATATCCCGGGACGCCGAGCTCAACCTCCGGGTGATCTTCACCGGCGGGTTGGGTTCATTGTTTGCCCGGGAATTCAGGGGATGCCGGGCTGATGTACTGCTGACGCTGAAGGGGATCGATCTGCTCCTAAAGGAAATAAAAAACCAAAAATAAAAAACAAAAACATCGGCTGCTTTCAAATACCATCGAATCCGGCCGATATCAAATTATAAGAAATGGGAAAAATTATGGCCACAGATATCATTATCAACACTACTAGCCACGAAACCAGGATCGCCCTGATGGAGGAGGGCAAACTGGTCGAACTATGGCTGGAGCGCAGCGCCGAACAACGGATGGTGGGCGACATCTACAAGGGCCGGGTGGAGAAGGTTCTGCCGGGACTGCAGGCGGCCTTCGTGGACATCGGATTCGGCAAAAGCGGTTTTCTGGCCTTTTCGGACACCGCCTTCGACCCCGGCGATCTTGAGCCGGACGACCGGTCCAAAGCCAAACCAGCCCGGCGGATAGAGGATGTCCTGAAGAACGGCCAGGAGGTGATGGTTCAGGTGTCAAAGGAGCCCATCGGCAGCAAGGGCCCCCGGCTCACCTCCCATGTCTCCTTTGCCGGACGTTTCTGCGTTCTGGTGCCCAATGAGGAGAGGGTGGGCGTCTCCCGCCGGGTGGAGGATCGGGTCGAGCGCCGCCGGCTCAAGGAGGAATTCTTGAAACACCTGCCCCAGGGCTACGGCCTGGTGATCCGCACCGCCGCCGAGGGGGAGGATGAAAAGGGCTTCGGCCGGGATCTTAAAATATTGCTGAAGACCTGGCAGCAGGTCAAGCGGGATTACCGCAAGGCCAAGATTTCATCCCGGGTGTATTCCGAGCCCCCCATGGTCATCAGTTTCCTGAGGGAGCTGGCGGCCATGGAGATCGGCAGCCTGGTGGTGGACGACAAAAGGACCCATGACCAGATCGCCGAATACGTCAGGAATCTGGACCCGGCCCTGAAAAAACGGTTGCTTCTTTACCGGGAGGATATTCCTCTGTTCGAGGCCTATGATATCGAGGTCCAGATAGAGAAGGCCCTGCAGCAGAAGGTCTGGCTGAAAAGCGGCGGCCGGATAGTGATCGAACAGACCGAGGCCCTGGTGACCATAGATGTCAACTCCGGCCGTTACACCGGTAAGCGTGACGCCGAGGGCACCATCACCCGGGTCAACGTGGAGGCGGCCCGGGAGATAGCCCGGCAACTGAGGCTGAGGGATATCGGGGGCATCATCGTGATAGATTTCATCGACATGGACCGGGAGGTCAATCGCCGCAAGGTGCAGGCCGAGCTGAAGGAGGCCCTCAAGGACGACCGTTCCAAGCCCAAGGTCTACGAGATCTCCCCGCTGGGACTGGTGGAGATGAGCCGCAAACGGGTCCGGCCCAGCCTGTGGCAGGCCTTCTCCCACAGCTGCCCCACCTGCCAGGGCACCGGACGGGTGCTGTCGCCCGAGACCATGGCCGCCAGGCTGGAGCGCTGGTTCCTGCAGGCCGACCGGAACATCCGGAACCGCCGGCTGGAGGTGTCGGCCCATCCCCTGTTCATAGATTACCTGGAACGGCAGGGCCGGAAGCTCACCGACGATGTTAAAAAACGGTATAAGCTCGACATCCGACTGAAGCGGGACAATCTGGACAATGTCTCCCAGTTCAAGATAACCGATATCGCCAGCGGCCGGGACATCACCCGGGAATTTTCTGTTGACAGATGGGTCGATTTAGATTAAAATAACAGCTTGCCGACAAAAGCGGAACTATAATCGGTATATTGCCTTAGTCAGCAAAATCGCCGGGATGGTGGAACTGGTAGACACGTACGTTTGAGGTGCGTATGGCGCAAGCTGTGGGGGTTCAACTCCCCCTCCCGGCACCAGATAATCAATCTTTTCTTTTCCTTCTATCAACTTACTGATCAAAATCAATTAAGCAGGTGCAATATGGCTTTTGTCCGGGAGATTTTAGATCAACATTGCCTGAACCAGTTCCTTAAACTGGCGTTGAAATCATTCAACGAGGGCAATTATCAGCAGACCATCGAATCGCTGGAGATGATACGGCAGCACGACCAATCGGTGGGCCATAAATGCAGCGACGTGGTCACCTTCTACCTGATCGAGGCCAGGGTGGCCATGGCCAAGCTCTACTGGAAGCAGGGCAATGCCATTGCGGCCATCGAGGAATACCAGGGGGCCATCAAGCTAGCCCCCAAATACGCCGATCTTCACCTGTCCTTGGGCCGGATCTATGCCGGGCGGCATGAATACCTGCCGGCCGAAAACTCCTTTAAAAAAGCCCTGGAGATCAATCCCAATTATATCGAGGCCATTCTTTCCCAGGCTTATCTGGCCGCCGAGCAGGGCCGGCACGAGAAAGCCGTGGAACTTTTCATCGGGTTATCAGCCAAGACCAATTTTTACAAGCAGGAGCTGTTCGACAAGGCCCTGGCCGAGGCCAACAAGGGAAACCTGGCCCGGGCGGTCAAGGATTTCAACCTGGCTTTCAAAACATCGCCCGACCGGGCCGAGACCCTGTGCGCCTTGGGCCAGGATGCATTGCGGGACAACAGCTGCCAGGAGGCGGTCAAGTATTTTCTGCAGGCCAAGAAACTGAAACCCGGCTATGCCGATATCTACAACCTGCTGGGGGTGTGTTACACCCATACCGGGGAATGGAGCAAAGCCTCCAGATTGCTAAAACAAGCGGTAAAGCTGGCCCCGCATTTCACCCGGGCCTGGCTTAATCTGTGCATAGTCAGCGAGAAGCTGGATCGGAAAAGCCAGGCACAGGCCGCCTGTAAAAAGGCCGCCAAGCTGGAGCCGAAGAACATCCTGGTGGCCGAGACCCTGGAAAGACTTTCAGAAAAAACGCCTCCCCATAAACCAGGAAGAAGCGAAAAATGACCCAACCGAAGGATTATTATTCTATTCTGGGGGTGGACCGCCTGGTCAGCGAAACCGAGATAAAACAAGCCTACCGGAAGCTGGCCATGCAATACCATCCCGACAAGAATCCCGCAGAATCCAAGGATGGGCTGGCCAATTCCGCCTTTCAGGACATCAACGAGGCCTACCATACATTGATAGACAAGAACCGGCGGGCTCAGTACAACAAGATGCTGTCGGAAAAAGCGGCCGGGGTCCAGGCCCACTCGGTTCAGGACAACCAGGCGGATATGGCCTACCGTCACGGGGTGGAGGCCTATAAGGCCAACGAATTCAAGCGGGCGGTGGAGTACTTCCGGGCGGCCGCCAAGCTTAATCCCAAGAAGGCCATCTATTACGACCGGCTGGGGATAGCCGTCATCAAGGCCGGCGGCCCGCTGGAGGAGGCCAAGATGTACTGCGATAAGGCCATTCAGATGGAGATATACAACGCCGAACACTACCTGAGCCTGGGCATAATCTATCAGCTGGCCGGAATGGCCGAGAAAGCCAAGGAGCAGTTCAAGGAAGCCCTAAAGTGGGACCCCAACAACAGCCAGGCCAGACAGCGGTTTGCCATCGTGGAAAAGGAGACCAAAAAGGGCCTGTTCGGCAAGTTGTTCAAAAAATAGATCCGCCTCTTGTCCGGGTCCGTTTAAAACTTAAGGAGGGAGAGCAGACCATGACCCAGGGATACGAACAAAGGATAAAAGAGCTGGTGGATAATATCCCGGGGGCTTTGTGCGCCAGTCTTACCGGGACCGACGGCATCGGGATAACATTCTATCAGTCCGGGCTGGACCTGGATCCCACCCTGGCCGACGCCGAGTTTGCCACCATGCTGTCCGCCTCCCGGCGGGCGGTCGAGAACCTCTCTCTGGGGAGCATTTCCGAGCAGACCATTGCCACCGAGAAACTGACCATCCTGATCAAACTGGTGGGGACGGATTTCTATCTGGGCGTGGTTATGCAGCAGGGCGCCGGAAATCTGGGCATGGCCCGGCTGCTGCTGAGAAGGGCCTCCGAAGAATTCAAAAACATTTTATATTAAACGGGAGCAGATTGTGTCATCGGAAAAGCATAACCATCACCAGGATCAGGCACAACAGATAATAAGCAGCCTGGCACAGAGGGAGCAGGAGCTTCAGAAGAAGACCGAGGAAGCCACCGCGGAGGCCGATGGGATAATAGAGAGGGCCAAAGCCGAGGCTTCCGCTATTTTGGGCGAGGCCCGGGCCCGGATAGAGGAGAGAACCCTGGCAGACAAGAAGGAAATTGCCCAAAAATCCCTCCAGCTGATAGAACAGAGGAAAAAAGAGGCCGTCGCCCAGGCCGGCCAGCTGGAGAAACAGGCCGCGGCCAAACAGGTCCAGGCCGTGAAACTGATCATCCAACAGGTCTTTCCGGAGAACCGATAGATGATCGTTGCCATGAGCCGGGTGCTGATCGTGGGCCCGAAGATAATAAGCGCCGAGGTCATCCGCCTGCTTCATAAAATGGGCCGGCTGCACATCACCCCGGTGAAAAATCAGGGGGCACTTCATCCCGCCGTGCTGGACAGCGGGGAAGCCGTAGTTAAACACACCATGGATCGGCTGCAGCAGGAGCTGGACGGGCTGCTGACCGTGCTGGGCTTTCAGGGCCGCCCGGCCCAGGCGGCCCTGCCGGCCGATTGGGAAAATCTGCTGGCCCATCTGGTGGTTCAGCGGGCCGAGATCAACCAGCTGATCAAACAAAAGCTGGACCTGGCCGATGAGCTGGCGCTGATCGAGAACTACCGGGCGGCTTTCGAGGCCCTGTCCCCGCTGATGTCAAAATTGGAGCCCAGCCGGAGGATAAAGGCCTTTGGTTTTATGGCCAAACTCCAGGAGTCGGCGGCGGTGGATGCCCTGCAAAAAGAACTGCGGAAACTGACGGAAGGGCGGGTCGAATTCTACCGCCACCAGGTGGATGAGAAAAAGTTGGCCGTCCTGGCGGCCTTCCATATAGGCGACGAAGAAAAAATAAAAGGTTTCTTTACCAAGGCCGGGGTCAATGAGCTGAAGCTGCCGTCGACGGTGGCCTCGCTTAACATGGCCGAGGCGGTCAGCCAGCTTAAGGAAAAAAGCCGCCGGCTGCCGGAGATGATCTCCGAAACAAGCAAAAGAATTTCGGAGATCTCGCGTCAGGAGGGGCCGGTGTTCGAGGCCTACCGCCTGATGGCGGGGGACGAGCTGGCCCGGCTGCAGGCCAAGGAGGAACTGCCGGAGGGGCGGTTCACCTTCTATCTTCAGGGATACCTGCCGGCCGAGGATCTGCCTGTTTTGAAAGAACTGCTGTTTAAAAAATTCGGCGACCAAGTCAGCGTCAAGGAGATCGAGATCGGGCCTCGCGACGGCGGCAAAACCCCGGTGATGCTGAAAAACAACCCCTTGGTTAAACCGTTTGAACTGCTGCTGGCCATCTTCAACCCGCCCCAGTACGGCTCGATAGATCCCACCCCCTTCGTGGCTATCTTCTTCCCCATCTATTTCGGCTTCATCATCGGCGATGTGGGATACGGGGCGGTATTGGGATCGGTCAGCCTGTTTTTGTTCTTCAAGTTTAAAGCCAAGGAGATCTTCCGATCCTTGGCCATCATTTTCATCCTCTGTTCCTTTTGGGCCGTGGTCTTCGGGGTGATCTACGGCGAACTGTTCGGCGAGGTCGGGGAGCATTTGCACATCATTGCCCCGCTGACCGAAAACCTCAACCGGATGAAGAAGGGATCGGTCTTCCTGTTGCTGGGCGTGTCGCTGGCCTTCGGTTTGATCCAGGTGTTCACCGGGCTGATAATCGCCCTGATCAACGGGATCCGCCACCGGGACCGGCATCATATCCTGGAGCCGACGGCGTTCATGGCGGCCCTTTTGAGCATCTTCGGCCTGATAGGATGCCTGGCCGGACTTTTGCCCCAAGCCCTTCTGATACCGGCCATCGCCGGGCTTGTCGCCAGCGCCGGGCTGATGGTCGGCCTGGTGGGGGTGGCCGGCCCCATCGAGATCTTCGGGGCGGTAGGCAATATCCTGTCCTACTCCCGTCTTTTTGCCATCGGCCTTTCGGCGGTCTATCTGGCTTTCGCCGCCAATAAACTGGGAAGCCTGATCGGGGCCTCGGGGGAATTGTGGGCAGTGATACTGGGCACGGTGCTGGCGGCGGTGCTGTTCCATCCCCTGTTCTTCGCCATCGGGCTGATCAGCCCCATCGTCCAGCCGGCCCGTCTTCAATTCGTGGAGTTTTTCACCAAGTTCAAATATTTCGATAACCCGGGAAAACAATATAAACCATTTAAAACCAAAGGAGGGAAGTAAATGAAGAAAGTTCTGGCCATCGTTCTGCTGCTGGCTGTGATCCTGCCCTGGGCCGGCGTAGCCCTGGCATCCGACGCCGCGGCTCCGGCCGACGCTGAAACGGCCACCCCGGCAGCCCAGGATAACCTGCTGACCCTGTATAAGGCCATGGGCGCCGCCTTTGCCATAGGTTTTGCCGCTTTCGGCACGGCCTGGGCCCAGAGCAAGATCGGCTCGGCGGCAGCCGGGGCCATAGCCGAAAAACCCGAGGTGGGCGGTACCATGATCGTCCTGGAGGCCTTGCCCGAAACCATCATCATCCTGGGTTTCGTCATCGCCCTGCTGATAATCGTGATGTTATAATTTTCCAGTCTTTCTCCCCCATCGAGATGGGGGAGAAAGACTGTCTGATTTTTTCGGAAAACCCTTTAATCCGCAGCGCGGTTTTGAACCGAAATAAATGATTCAACAATTATAGATAAACGGGAAAATGAATTCCGAACTGATAAAGGTCATCGAGCGGGAAGCCGAAGCCGAGATACAGAGGATTCTGGAGGCTTCACACAAAGATGCCAGAGAGAGCATAGAACAGGCCAAGGCCCAGGCTACCGAGCTGGAACAGAAATTTCGGGACGACAGCCAGTCTTGGGAAAAGACCGAGTTAGCCAAAGCCGGCAGCGCGGCCAACCTTCAGGCCATGGCCATCCTGCTGGAGGCCAAAAGCCGGATCATAGACGGGATATTTCAGGCGGCCTACCAGAAGATCAAGACCACCCCGCCGGACAGGTATCAAAAGGCATTGAAGAACATGCTGCGGGAGGCGGCGGAGGATCTGCCCGGGGAAACGGTGGTGCTGACCAGCCCCGGCGATCTGAAGATGGTGCAGGACTTGGTGAAGGCCGCCAAGCTGAAGGCCGAGGTGAAGCCGGATCCCCGGGTTCAGGAGGGGATCATCATGAGCGATAAAAGCGGCAGCCATTCGGTTCTCAACCGGTTCTCCGACCGGCTGGAAAGGGCCCGGCCATCCCTGGTGGCCCGTATCTCTGAAACATTGTGGGGATAGAAGATGCCCAGCGATTACGGATACATCAACGCCAGGCTTAAAGGGCAGCACAGCCGGCTATTGAAACCGGGGGCCTACGAGGAGCTGCTGGGCCTGTCCGGTTTTGATGCCTTTGCCAAGTGGCTGGCCTCCAGTCCCTATGCCAAGGAGTGGCAGGAGGCCCAGACCCGCTTTGCCGGACTGGCGGCGGCCGAGGAGGCCCTGTCGGCCAACTTCAATTCCTCGACCAGGCTGATGCGGAAGATCTCCGACGGCGGGCCCGGAAAATTGATAGGCATCATTCTCCGGAGATGGGATCTGGAGAATGTCAAGGCTATTGTGCGGGGCATTCACCACCGCTGGGATACCGATGAGATCTTTCGGGCGGTGCTGCCGGCCGGGAGCCTGGATAAGGTAAAATTGACAGAGCTGTGCCGGAAGACCGATCTGCGGGAGTTGGCCGATACCCTGGCCACCTGGGGCGATGAGCTGGCAACGCCCCTTACCCGGGCTATGCCCGAATACCAGAGGGAACATAAACTGGCCGGCCTGGAGCTGGCCCTGGACCAGTTTTACTATGGTCAGTCTTTGAAAGACCTGGCCGGCCTGGATCACAACAAAAGCCTGGTCCGTGTTTTCCTGCGCCGCGAGATCGACTGGTTGAATGCCAAAGCATTGCGGCGGCTGATGGCCCGGGAGAAGATCGATCTGCCAGAGGCGGCGATGTATTATCTGCCGGGCGGCAAACTGCTGACCAGGGAAAAATATGCGGCCCTGCTGGATCCCAAGGAATCCAAAAGGGCCCTGCGCTCCGTCAGGGGAACGCCCCTTTACCGGCTGTTGATGGCCGACGATAACCAGGGAAGCCGGGAGGAGAAGCTGGACAATGAGGAATGGCGGCAGAAGGCCCTGGCCTACCGGGGCGACCCGTTGGGCATTGATGTGGCGGTGGGCTTTTTGTGGCAGAAATATTTCGAGGTGGTCAATTTGAAACTTATCGCCCGGGGCAAGCATTTCGGGCTTCCCGCCGAGGATATCAGATATCAGCTATTGACGGTCTAGATATCCCCGGACAAAATATAAAGCGGAAACACAAAGATAGGTGTCCGATGAAAAAGTTATTCATGGTTCTGACGCTGGCCTGTCTGATGTCCCCGGCCCGGGCCCTGGAGCCGCCGGCCGATGTCAAGGCAGTGGATACCCCCAACGACGAGGGGAGCTCCATCACCGTCAGCTGGGGAAGATCGCCCCAAGACCAGGGGGATGCCACCGTCTTCAAGGGCTACCAGGTCCTGCGGGCCGAGAATGCCAACGGACCATTTGCCGAGGTGGGTTTTGTCATCTGCGGCAAGAGCGATTTCCGTGACAATGTGGAGAGCCATAAGAACTACTATTACCAGGTCAGGGCCATCGCTTTCTCCGATTCTTCGCAGGCGATTGCGGCCGGGCCGGCCACTGCCACCGCCCAGTGGTTCGACAGCAGCCGGGGAAATGTGCTGATCCTGACCATCATCATCTGTTTTCTGATCATCTGGTATATCGAGCGGGCCAAAAAGGGCGAGGAGCTGTTCATCCGAAAGATCCAGGGGCTGGATGCCATCGACGAGGCGGTGGGCCGTTCCACCGAACTGGGCAAGCCCATCATGTTCTCCTTCGGGCTGGGCGAGATCAAGGACATCGTGACGGTGGCCGCCCTGGCCATCCTGCGCCAGGTGGCGGTGCGCTGCGCCCAGCACGGCACTGAACTGCTGGTCCCCAACTGGGACCCGCTGGTGATGGCCGCCGCTCAGGAGACGGTGCAGCAGGCCTATTCCGAGCCGGGCCGGCCCGACCTCTACAAGGAGGGCAACGTCAGCTTTCTGACCTCCGACCAGTTCGGCTACGCCGCCGGGGTGGACGGGATGATGTTGCGGCAGAAGCCGGGGGCGGTGTTCTTCATGGGCTATTTCTACGCCGAGGCCCTGCTGATGTCCGAGACCGGCCATTCCATCGGGGCCATCCAGATAGCCGGCACCACCGCCATCACCCAGCTGCCGTTCTTTATCGCCTCCTGCGATTACACCCTGATCGGCGAGGAGATGCTGGCGGCCTCCTGTTACCTCAAAAGAGATCCCCAGCTGCTGGGCAGCCTCAAGGGAGAGGATTTCATCAAGGCCTTCCTGATAATCGGTTTTGCCCTGATGGCCGTCTGGGGCACGGCGGGATATATTTTGAACAATGCGGGAAACCCCTGGATGATGGACATCTTCCAGGCCGTCAAGAACTGGTTCATAACCGGTTAGATTCCGGCAGAGGAGATACAAAATGAAAAAAGAGATACCTTTGGCCATAACCTTCATCACCGGGCTGATAATCATCGTCACCTTCTTCATCCCCCATCAGCCGCTGGGGACCATGCAGCAAAGGCTGCTGTTGTGGTATTCCATCGTGCTGGGCTTCACCATGCTGCTGGGGATGGACAGCCTGCTGCGCAGCAACATCCGGAAGATCGCCAAACGTTCGCCGGGCTGGCCCTTCGCCCTGGTGCTGATCATCGGCTTTTTGGGGACCCTGATCGTCGGCATCTACACCTGGGCCACCAGCGAATCCCTGCTGAGCCTGGGGTCGTCGTTCATGTACGTCTACACCTATTTCATCATTCCCCTGCAGGCCACCATGTTCTCCCTGCTGGCCTTCTTCATCGCCTCGGCCGCCTACCGGGCCTTCCGGGCCAGGACCATGGAGGCCACCCTGCTGCTGATAACCGCCGCCATCGTGATGCTGGGCCGGGTGCCCATCGGGGCCGAGATCTGGGACAAGTTTCCGCTGATCCAGGACTGGATCATGGAGGTCCCCCAGATGGCCGCCAAACGGGGCATCGTCATAGGGGTGGCCCTGGGGACCATAGCCATGTCCCTCCGGGTGATCCTGGGATTGGAAAGAACCTACCTTACATAAATTAAGGTGATAAAGGAGATGGTGAAATGAAATTCTTCGAAAAGATAGCCAATATTGACAGCCGGATCATCTACCTGCTGCTGTTCATCGTGGTGCTGATCCCGGTGGCCTTCAAGCTGGTCCTGCCGGTAAGGGTTTCCGAGCCGGTCCAGGCGGCCTACGATTCCATCGAAAAACTGCCGGAGGGCTCGGTGATACTTTTCTCGGTGGATTACGACGCCTCCTCGGCGCCTGAGATCCAGCCGATGCTGCTGGCCACACTGCGGCATGCCTTTTCCAAAAAGCACAAGGTGCTGCTGCTGGGCCAGTGGGCCCTGGGCCTGCCCTTCGGCGAGATCGGCCTCAACGAGATCGCCCCCCAGTTCGACGCCAAGTACGGGATGGATTACGTCAATCTGGGCTACCGCCCGGGCTACCGGGCCCAGATGGTGGGGATGGGGCGGGAGATCCGCGATTTCTTCGCCAGCGATTACAAGGGCACCCCGGTCGACTCCATCCCCCTGATGCAGGGGATACATAATTATAACGATATCGACCTGCTGGTGGGCCTGGAGGCCGGGCAGGCCGGCGATGAGTGGATCCAGTTCGCCGGGGCCAGGTACGGCCTGAACATCATCATCGGGGCCACCGGGGTCATCGCCCCGGACATGTTCCACTATCTGCAGGCCAAGCAGATCAAGGGCCTGATGGGCGGCCTGCAGGGGGCGGCCGAATACGAGACCCTGGTCAAGCACTCCGGAACCGGCATCGCCGGGATGGTGGCCCAGTCCTACGCCCACCTGCTGCTGCTGGGGTTCATCCTCATCGGCAATGTGGGATATTTCGTGATCAGAAGGAGGAAACAAGCATGATGCAGATAATCGGAACCTGGATAGCGGCCGGGCTGACCCTGGCCATATTCTCATTCCTCTATAAGGACAACCCCTTCTACAAGTTCGCCGAGCATCTCTATGTGGGGGTCTCGGCCGCCTACGCCATACTGTACGTTTTCTATTTCGACGTCAAGCCCCTGCTGTACGAAAAATTCCTGACCGAGCAGGGCGCCGAGAAATGGATACTTTTCTTTCCGGCGGCCTTCGGCCTGATCATGCTGGCCCGCTGGATACCCAAGATCTCCTGGCTTTCCCGCTGGTCCATCGCCCTGACGGTGGGGATCGCCGCCGGGCTGGGCATCACCGGCCAGATCCAGGGGATCCTGCTGCCCCAGATCCGGGGCACATTGGTTCCGCTGACCTCCGTAAACAACGTTATCATGGTGATCGGGGTGATCGCCACCCTGGTCTACTTCTATTTCTCCATCGCCCACAAAGGCGCCGTCAAGCACGGGGCCAGGCTGGGGATGGTCTTCATCATGGTGGCCTTCGGGGCCAGCTTCGGCTACACCGTGATGGCCCGCATCTCGCTGCTGATCGGCCGCCTGCATTTTCTGGTCTACGAATGGCTCCATCTGGTGAAGTGATGCGCCGGATCGCCAAATTTTAAGGGGGACGGAACGATGGAAGATCTAACCGGAATAAAAGGGGTGCTGGGCTTTGCGGTCTACGTCAGCGACAGCCAGGTGTCCGGCTCGGCCCAGGGGAAGCTGGGCGACAAGGCCCCGGAGATAGAGCAGTTCTGGGTCAACGCCGCCTCGGTGATATCCAACAATCTGAATCTGGGGGAGGTCAAAGAAGTGGCGGTGGGCGGGAAGGACCGTCAGGTGCTGATGGTGATGTCCTCCGATAAGATTGTCCTGTGCGAATTGGATGCCAGGGCCAACTGGAAGAGCATCTCCGCCGAGGTAAGGAGGAAGATGTGATGTCGTTAAATGACGCCTTAAAAACCAAACTGGCCGGCCAGAAGGCGGCCTTCGTGATAGACGTGTCCGGCAAATGCCAGCAGCAGGGAGGGGATGAATCGGCCATAATGCAGAGCGCCCAGTTCGCCAGGCAGATATACGATATCGTCGGGCTGTCTTCGCTGAACACCGTGTGGGTCAGCGCCGGGAAAGGAACCTTCGTCACCCGGATAACCACCCAGGGGCAGGCCGGGCTGATACTGGACCAGAATCCGGACATACCCTCGGCCATAAATTTCTTGGACCAAGCCCTGTCCTCACCGGCCGACGGGCCGGCCTCAGGGGCCGGGGATGTGATGGGAAAGGTGCGGAAGATAGCCACCGAATACCTGACCGACTTCGCCGACACCGCCCTGATGATCCAGATCAAACAGTCCGGGCTGGACGAGAAGAACCCTCAGCCGGACCAGCTGGAGAAGCTGGCCGCCGGGCTGGAGAAGGCTGCCCTGATGATCACCGGGCCGGAAAAGGCCAAGGAGATGGCCGAACAGATAAGGAAGGCAATAAAATAGCAGATGGAAAGATTAGCCGTAATCACCGACCCCGGCACCGCCACCGGATTCCGGATGGCGGGGATAGAGACCCACGAGGTGGCCGACGTCCACGAGATGCGCAGCAAGGTGCTGGAGCTGATGAAGAGCGACAGCTACGGCATGATAGCGGTCAACGAGGAACTGGGCGGGGACTTGGGCGACGACATCAACCGCCTGATCAAGGGCCGGGCCCTGCCGGTTATTTTGCCGTTCCCGGTGCCCAAGGGAGGGGTGGTGGAGTCGGGCGAGGCCTACCTCTCCAAGCTGGTCAAGCAGGCCATAGGGTTTTACGTTAAGCTGAAATGATTTTTCAGGACACGGATGAACACGGATTTGTGCAGATGAAAACGGATAAACTATCATCCCAATGTTGCCAAAAGATAATTGCATCCTTTGTTCTTTTATTTACCTTTACTTCACTAACTCACGCCGAAAGTGTTCCCGGCCTGGACCTGTTGGCGCGGGTGCTGGACAGGTTCGAGTTCATGCCGGAATATCATATGGCGGGCGACGTGATGGCCTTCGCCAATCACAAGGACACCGAATACCGCCGGAGATATTTCATCGAAACCAATTCCGATTTGGAATTCGTGTTCTTCTCCTACCGGGGAGTGATCTACTCCGACTGGTTCCTGTACATGAAGACCGGCATGGGCCGCCAGGACGGGGCGGTGATATTCGATCCCCGCGATGTCCGCTATGGCATTACTCCGTCGCTGGAGATCCGGCTGAAACGGGCCAACCTCAGGGCCGGACTGGAGCATTTCTGCTTTCATGACATCGATCGGAACGACGGGATTACCGAATACTGGAACAAGGAGTTTCTGGAGATATTCTCCAAGAATTTCCGTTTGGGTGAGTACCGTCGTCGCTTGATGGGGGAGAACAGCTGGGCACCAGGCAACCGATTCTCAAATAACACCCGCTTGGGATTGTACATCAAAAGGGCCTTCGGGCTGCTGCCGGAGGCGGTGCTGGGCGGCGGGCACAATTATAGATGGGAACTGACCCAGGAGAACCGCTGGGCCTTTTTCCGGAGCCACGACTGGCTGGTTAATATAAAAACGCTGGCCAATGCCAACGTGAGGCGGGACGGCCATGTTCTGCAGACATACGTCCTGGGGCTGGAGGGCCACTTCCGGCGGGGGGCCGGCGGATCCATGCTGTTCCTTAATTACAACCTCTTAGATCAGCTGGAGGTCCGGCCCAAGGATAAGTTGCTGGAGGTCGGGATAAGGTTTTATAATTGATTTTTAAAAAGGAAAATATTCAATGTTAAGACGTAAAGCATTAACATTGGTGTTTTTGTCAGTTTTATTGATAGGCTGCAGCAAAGACCCGACAACACCGGACCTGATCCCGGCATTTACGATAACTTCTTTTAGCGATTCGCTACATGTATTCTATGGAAGCTGTATGTTGAATTTTTCGCTAGTGTATGAGACCGGCAACTATGCGAAGATTACAGCAAACTCTGATTCCGAAACAGTCGATATCTATTTAAGCAGTAACAAAAAACTTTCAAGTCCGGGCAATGGCGGTGGGGGGAAATCAGTGGAAACAATTTTGAATAAAACCACAATAACTATAACTGATACTTGGTTGCCCGATACAATTAGCGCTGGTTTGGAGATATCAGATACTTTGGCTGCCATTGACAGTTCTATTGTAAGGGTTTCCTGGTGGTATGATGGCAAACGATATCAAATACTCAAGAAGTATTAGTTTGTAAATTGCTGGCAAACAAGTCGGGCGGGATTTATTTCAGGTGAAAACAACCAACCCAACTCCTTTAATTCCCCTTCCCTTGCAAAGGGAAGGGGTTGGCCTGCCCGCTCGTGCCATAGGCAGACCCGCCTATATGTACTACCCTGCGGTGGCGGGCTATATGGACTGCCTGCTAATGGCGGGGGGATGGGTTCAGGGTGATTACTATGGATGCCCAACGCAGGCAGCCAAGGAATAATCAACTTATTTGCAAGGGAGCGCATTATGAACGCAGAATATACCGCTATAGTAAAGCAAGATGGCGATTGGTGGATTGGGTGGATAGAGGAAATTGCCGGGGTCAACTGTCAGGAACATACGCGTGAAGAGTTAATGGAAAGCCTTCGCGCCACCCTGAAGGAGGCGCTTGAATTCAACCGTCAAGACGCGCTCTCCGCGGTAGGTATGGGATATATAGAAGAAAAAATCGCCATATGAAACGCAATGGCCTGCTGAAGCATTTACGTTCGCAAGGATGTGAATTCATCCGGGAAGGCGGACGCCATTCGTGGTGGTGTAATCCGGAACAAAACAAACGATCATCCGTGCCGAGACATACGGAAATCAACGATAACCTCGCCAGAAAAATTTGCAAGGACCTGGGCGTAAAACAAATAAAGTAATTACAAAAGCTGCCGGGCCGGATTGGTTGGTTGGTGGGGTAGCTGAAAAAACAACCAACTCAACCCCTTTATTTCCCCTTCCCTTGCAAAGGGAAGGGGACGGGGGATGAGTTCGGTGCCAAACTAACAAGCACAACCCCAACCCGCTCGTTTGTCAAATAACGGCTAATCTCAATACGGGCTTCTCTTGTGCTTGCGCTGTCCCTAAGAAGCAATGGAAGAACACAGATAATCCTCAAAAATGCACGAAAAGCGGTACAAAGCTTCTGAAACCATTGTAAACACTGACACTATGTTTGCACTTCACTTACATAACCACCAAAATCATCC
>JAGVNJ010000001.1 GCA_020053305.1 Candidatus Edwardsiibacteriota bacterium
GACGGAGGGAATGTACTGCAGGCATTCCTTCCTAATCAGGTTATCCCCGCAGTCGTATATCCTGTGATACAACCCGCTTCCGGCGGTGGTGGTCTGGCTCCAGCCGAAGGACACCGAGGGATCTTCGGTATCCACATACAACCCCGGTATGCCGCCCTTGTCGGCCGGCACGATATCCATGGAGTCGGATTTGAATTCAAGATAGCCGCTGGTGGTGTTTTCATCAATGGTAAAATTGCCCTGCCAGTCGGCGGTTGGCAGAGCGCCGTTGGGAGAAGTAGTGACTTCTATGTCGCCAAGCTTAAGCGGCGGTAAATGGTTTACCGGCACCGGGGTTTGCCAATCTGTTTCTTCGTCAACAGTCTGCGCAGCCAATAGGTGTTCGCCTTTGCCTATGTAGTATTTATCGTCTTTTTTGACAGCATCGAAAACAGAAGTGACCTTTAAAGGGCTTACGACATTTAAACGAAATTCCGCATAATTACCTGCTTGATCGTGTGCCCGAATACAAATTAAACCTACAGGTAAATCTGTCAATTCATAAGTATGGTTTTTCTCATTGTAATAAGCGTCGTCGCTTTTTTCTTTAAGAAAAGTGCCATCAACGTCTTCGCCCTGAAAAACCTGAAAATGGCAAAGCCCGGAACCACGGCTTCCATCATTTACTTCAACAGTTACATTTTTCCCTGTTTCATCGCCATCTGAAATAACATCGCCTTTAGAATTTTTAACAATAAGGTTAGGACAGCTACCAACAGAAGCGGCCAGTGCGTCATACTGTGCAATAGGAGTAAGTATCGTCATAAAATCAATCAAATCCAGTTCGTTATACCAATCAGTATTATTGATAATATCGCCTTGGATATGAACACCATTAAGCGCATATACCAACTCCGTCCAACCGTCGCAACGCAATCTATCAATCTCGCTCACTTGGCAAATGCCATCTCCATTACGATCCCCCCATTCAATCATCCATTTTAAAAAGTTTGATACATAGGGTTTTTGGATAGCTGTATCATTTCTAGCCGTATTGACAATATTAGTTCGAACAGCAACATCTAATGTCCTCGTTCTCCCGCCTACATAATTACTTCCGTTGGAGCTAAAATCATTCAAAGTTCTGGTATTATACCCAAAGCGTGTTTGCTCGGTAATTTGATGGTTGGACTGATTATCCGCATTATCTCCCCTGTAATCCATGTATATGCCTACATGATAATTTAACTTAAGGAGTAAATTGTTGTAAATTAAATCGCCCTTTTCTAAGTTATTGGGAGAACTGGCTGAAGCTACAGTAGTAGTCAACCCAAAATATAAGATTGAAAAACAAGCGATTTTTGAAATAGCTCGAAGGATGTTATTTATGTGTATTAATTTACCTTTCATTTAATATATCCTCCAAGTATTTATTTCCTTTTCTTTGCTTCAGTTGTTCAATTTTATTGTTAATTTTTTTCTCTCTTTTAGGATTTTCGTAACTCAAACTTCTTAACCCACGCAGTATTTCTTTTACTACATCTTTCTCATTATTTGCTTCAAAAAGCAGCAACATTTTGTTGAATAACAACTCTTCATTCATTGATTTGTTAAAAGTGATTACAAAAGCAGAGGCTTCAAGTAATTTTGTTTTGTTTTCAATAGTCTTGATCTTTTCTTGAAATACCTTGGGCCTTCGTTCTGACCAGGACCAAAGCTTGGCAGCTTCACACTTCATATTCATCGGCAAAGTATCATTTGTAAAAATAGCAATCATTACATCCATCAATTTATTTCTATCACTATCTGAAAATTGATATTTTTTGTTGTTAATATCTCGCATATATCCGTTTGCGTCAATCAAATAACTCCTTTTTAAATTGTTGTTATACTCATTACTGACAATTACAGGTAACATTTTTTGCATCAGCACATCTTTTATGTTTCCCTTTTGTTTCACCCAAATTCCAAATAATCTATGCTGAATATATTTATAGGTTATAAACTTTATCACTTCAGCTTCAGTCGCCTCTCCTGATTGGATGGTGTAATTAATCTCCTGCAGGTCAGAGTCAGCCGTTAATACATTCTGAGCCTCAAGCGATTCCTTTTCATTTACACTATCAAGAATTAGCACTAACCCTTTTTTTGTAGTGTCTGGCAATTTGCTATAATTTGGGTGTTCCTTGGCAAATATTCGCACCCTGGCAATTAATGATTCAACTTTCTTTTTATCGATATCTGGCGTTACACCAAAGCAAACAACGTGCACTAACAACAGCAAGCAAAACGATATAGTTCCGATTGACTTTTTCATTTTCGTTCTCCTTTTATGATTATTTTCTTTTTACTTCTTTACTTCGATGCAGACGGATTTATTGATATAAAATGCTTTTCTCACGAGGTCCAACAACCCCCGGCGCAATTATTTTATAAATAATTACATCATCCCCTTACCAATATTCCCAATAAATTAATTGGTGGGGCATATAGCAGTAAAAGTCCTATAAGTTTATTATATTACAACATTAATTGCAAGAACTTTCTATAGGCCAAGAATTAAAAAATTGCTCAAAATACACTATTTATTATAACTCGTTGCATAATAGGATTTTGCACATATGCCGCTATTAAAGCATAATCCGGCAGCCCCGGATATACGATTAAAGGCAAAATAATCATTGCCCTTCCATTAATTGAACTATATATCAGTAGCTACGGTAAGACCCGGTAGCTGATAGACCACAGCTTTAACCCGAAGAGTCGTGGTGGGAACGGCCACCACCAGCATCCGCCCATTATTGCCAAACAATTTCTCCATTTTTTTCATGATTGTCAGTAGGCCCCACTTAGGCTGTTTTCCGGTGTTTGGGCAATAAAAAAGATAGCTCTCCTTGTAAGAGAGCTATCTCATGTCCTTGTATCTGTTAAAATGTTAAGTTTTGCATTGTGTGGTGCCCCGATACGCTATGCTATCGGGGCTTCTACCCGGCACGTAGCAAATTTGGTGGGCGATACAGGACTTGAACCTGTGACCTCATGCATGTCAAGCATGCGCTCTAACCAAAACTGAGCTAATCGCCCTACTCCAGAGAATTACTTCGTCATCACCTCGCAAGCTTTGCATGGTGTCCTCTCGGCGCAGGCTCTGAGCTATGCTACCTGCCTTTCTTCCGAAGGACCCCCTGATTTTTTCTCTCCCACCAAAAACACAAAAAGTCATAATTTTATTTTCGTGTATTTCGTGGGCAGTCCCTCGAACTCAACGATAATTATACAATCATCTATCCCAAAAGTAAAGGGCAAATTTCTCAGCTATTCCCCGGCTGGATCACTTTGAACAAAAATTTCTGCACCGCCATCAAGCTCCCCAGCCCGCCCAGGCAGACCCCGAAGGCCAGCAATGCCAGCAGCTGCTGACCGGTGAAAAATCCGAACATGTCGAAGTGCGACGACAGCAGGCGATAGGCCAGGTACAGCAGCGTCAGCCCGGCCAGACTGCCGGCCAGCCCCTGCAGCATCCCCTCCAGCAGGAACGGCCGGCGGATGTGGGCCCCGTCGGCCCCCACCAGCTTCATGATCTCGATGGCCTGACGCCTGGCATACAACGTCAGCTGGATGGTGTTGAACACCACCATCACCGCCGCCAGGCTGACGATCACCATCAGGGAGAAGTCTATCACTATCAGCAGGCGAACCACCCGGTACAGCCTGCCCAGCCAGGCCTTGCCGTATTCCACCTCCTCCACCCCGCCGATCTTTCGGATCCGCTCGGCGATCTGGGTGATGGCCTCGGGATTGCGGTACTCCGCCTTGAGCTTTATCCGGAAGGACTGGGGCAGCGGGTTGGTCTCGATGGCGTTAAGCAGGTCGGCCTTGTCGGCCAGCTCCTCCCGGAACTGTTTTAAGGCCGCCTGCTTGGACACGTATTCCGTCTCTTGTATCCCCGGGATGTCCCGGATCCGGCTGCCGACCACCAGGGCCTGGCTGGAGGCCACGTTGTCGCGCAGAAAGACCTGGATCTCAAACTTGCCCTTGACCTGGTCGATGGCCCGTTGGAAGTTGAAGGTCACCAGCAGGAACGATCCCAAAATGAACAGGGCCGCGGTGATGCTGGATACCGACAAAAAGGTCATCAGCTTGGCCCGCTTAAGGCCGGCCAGGGCCTCCCGCCAGTAATAATTCAACCGCACGATAGAGCCTCCTTAACATTATCTTCTACGCAGAAAAACCCTTCCCACAAAACACACGAAAATAAACCCATCTTTTCTTCTTGCTGATAATGTTACTTTCTTATGACTAAGAAAGTAACCAAAGAAGTCTTCACCGCCCAGCTTCGCGGATAGTAAGGCCTGCGCCCCGGCATTCATTGAACCAGAACATGCAAGATGTTCATGACGCAATGACTGCTTCGTCGGGGCTGAAGCATAGCCGCTACACTGAAGGCGGTGTCCCGGTACCAAACCCCGGGTCGCATCAGCGCTGCTGTCCGTCAAAAGCTGCCGTAAAGAATGTTTTGCCTGCGGGTGCCCTGTTTCGTGATCAAGACATGTAGGCAACTGGATTTGGGGCACCAGGGCAGCGGTGCAGCGACAGTTCTCTTTGGAGCTTTCTCTTCAAAGAGAAAGCGGGGAAATTAAAGGACCTTCTTTTCACTTTGGCCAAGTGTTCAATAACCTATTTATATTCCTCGGCCAGGTCCACGTAATGCTTGGCGCTGGCCCGGATCTTCTCCACCGCCTCCTCCGGCAGCTGACGTTTGACCTCGGCCGGCATGCCCATCACCATGGAGCGGGGCGGGATCTGCTGGCCCTCCTTGACCAAAGCCCCGGCCGCAATGACGGAACCGGCCCCGACGCTGGCCCCGGAAAGCACGATGGCCCCCATGCCGATCAGGCAGTCGTCGCCTATCTTGCAGCCATGCAGAATGGCCCCGTGCCCCACGGTGACCCGGTCGCCGATGATGGTGGCGCAGTCGCCCAGTCCCCGGTCATTCAGGTCCACATGGATGACGGCGTTCTCCTGGATGTTGGTTTCCTTCCCGATCCGGACATGGTTGATATCGGCCCGGATGGCCACCCCGTACCAGATGCTGGCGTTCCGGCCGATCTCCACGTCGCCGATGATGACCGCGGTCTCGGCCACGAAGGCCGAGGGGTTGATCTTGGGGATTTTGTCTTTGTAGGATTTGAGCATGGTTTTTCCATTAAATATTTATATTTTCACGGTCTGTAAGATGCGCCTTATTTGCCTGGCTTTGCAGATTGCTTCTGGAGCAATTGGAACCGCCGGGATATTTTTTCGTATTCGTCCGTCATGCCCTCGCTTTTGGCCCACTGCCTTACCTCCTTCAGATTGACGGGATTCCGGGCGCAGACCAGCAGGGCCTGCTTCAGTGACTGGAGATCACGCCAGTAGAAATACGCCGCCAGGCGGTCCTTGACGCAGTTCGGTGGGCGATATCAGCCGCAGTGTGCCCGTTGAATACCTTTTTTGCACCACCTCTTTTACCGGCGCCCCGCCCACCGCCAACGGGCCGGGCGGGAATTCCAGGAAGAACCGGGTGTCAGAATGCTGAAAATAGCGGTGGTTTTCCTTAAAACCGATCTCCTCCAGGGCCTGCTTCAGCGGCTTTCTGGCAGTGCTCCCGTTCTCGATGAAGTCAAGATCGTCCGAGCGGTACAGGTTGGTGGAGTATATGGATACGCAGGCTCCCCCCGACAGGACAACCTTGATGCCGCGTTTGGCCAGATGACTGCTGACATACGCCCCCAGCTCGCCCATGGTCATCCGGGAGACCTGCTTCACAGCGGTTTCCCCTTCCTCCGCGGCCGGGTTCTTACCGGCGCCAGGATATCCCGCTCCGGTTTGTCCAGAAACTCCAGGGATCTTTTCAGCAGGGCCCCCAGCTCTCTGCTGAACACGTACCGGGGATTGAGCTGGTACAGGCGGGTCCGGCCCGCCTTCCGGCTGGCTATGACGCCGCCGTATTCCAGGCGGCTCAGCTGCTTCTGGACCGGGTCCAGGTCCGTTTTATAGAAACGGGCTATCTCCCGGGCGTAACCCTCCCGCCGGCAATAGAGAAAAACCAGCACCCGCTCCCTGTTTTTGGAGCCAAATAGCGATTCTATCATCTTTACCTCACTTATAGGTCATATAACCTATTTTATAGGTCAATAATAACACGGATAACCTGGCCGAGTCAAGACTGCTATTTCTTCATTCTTCGCTGTTTCTTGTTTGAACATTTATACCTTTACACCTTTTGACTTAGTTTACAGCCCCAGATCGTCGGAGATCCCCTGCATGGCCGCCAGGCACTTGCCCACGAAACCCTCCAGACTCAGCCCCAGCCGGTCGCAGGTCTGGATCTGCTCCCGGTTGGCCCCGGCCGCAAAGCGCTTTTCCTTGTAGCGCTTCATGATGAACGGCACGTCCAGGTTGGCCAGCTTCTTGGAGGGGTGCATCAATGTGGCGGCCACGATCAGCCCGGTCAGCGGGTCCACCGCATACAGGGCGAAGTCCATCTTGCTTTTAGCCTCCACATGCCCGGGGTGGGCTTTGATGCAATAAATGACATCGTCGGAGATTCCCTTGCCCTCCAGCATTTTGACGGTGACCAGTCCGTGGTTGGGGAAATCATCGGCGGTCTGGTCGTAGTCCAGGTCGTGCAGCAGCCCGGCCAGGCCCCACTTATCCTGGTCCTCCCCGAAATGGGCCGCCAATCCTTTCATGCAGGCCTCGGCCGCCAGCATGTGTTTCTGCAGGTTCTTGTTGGGGATGGTCTGTTCCAGAAGTTCTTTGGCTTGCTGTCTGTCCATTAACACCTCCAGTGATAATTTCATTTGGGAGCTTCTGTAAAAGTACCTTTACCACGCTTGCGCGCCACCTCTTTCATCGGTGTAAACTCCACGCTACAGCGTGCAGGCACGGAAACACTGAATTTTCGGAAGGAAATCACCGAAGAAATGAATATTTGATGGATATCATTCCGTGATTCAGTGGTTAGTTTTACAAAGATCTCAGCTGAGATCGCTTCGTCTGAAGCATGAAAGCCGCCTCGCGATGACTGGGCGTCGGTGGCCTGGCAAAAACAAAGAATGTGATCCATATCTGCGCCAATCCGTCCGATCCGCGTTCTATCGGCCCCTACACCTTCTCCCCGAACATCTCCAAGGCCTCGCCGGCCAAAAACAGCGATCCGGTGATCACTATCAGATCGCTGGCGGATACCAGCTGCTTGGCCTTCTCCAGGGCCTCGCCCAGGTTCTCGGTGACGATGGCCGCCACCCCGTGCCGGGCCGACTGCTCTCTGATGATCTCAGGTGAGGCCGCCCGGGAATGCCTGGCCTTGGTGATCACCACCGCCCGGCAGCCCGGCGCCAGGCTGTCCACTATCCCGGCAATATCCTTGTTGGCGGAGATGCCCAGCACCGCCACCCTCCCGGCCCCGGGATAGGTCTTCTCCAGCGATTCCATCAGGCGCCCGGCGGAGTGGCCGTTGTGGGCCCCGTCGATGACGATCACCGGCTCCTGCGATACCTGCTGCATCCTGCCCGGCCAGCTTAGCGATTTGAACCCGGCCCGGATGACAGCATCGCTCAGGATCAGGTTGCGGTACTGCAGGCTGCGCAGCGCGGCGAAGGCGGTAGCGGCATTCTCGGCCTGGAAATCGCCCGGCAGCCCCACCTCCAGATTGGTCATGGAGCCGAAGGTCCCTGCCAGATCGATGGTGACGCCGTGCGGCGACCGGTCGGTTATCCGGAAGCCCACATCGCGGCCCACCTGGAACAGCCGGGCCAGCGAGTCCTGGCATTTCTTCAGGATGACCTTGATGGCCTCGGTCGGCTGGGGAGAGGTTATCACCAGGGCGTCCTGGCGGATGATGCCGGCCTTCTCGGCGGCGATCAGGGCGATGGTGTCCCCCAGTATCTCGGTATGGTCCAGGCTGAGGTTGGTGATCACCGCCGCCCGGGGATTGGCCACATTGGTGCAGTCCAGCCGGCCGCCCACCCCCACCTCCAACACCGCCCATTCCACCCCCACCTCCTGGAAATACAAAAAGGCCATGGCGGTCAGGATCTCGAACACCGTGCGCGACCGGCCCTCGGCCCGGGACTTCTCCAGAAAGGGCTTCAGCCATTCCAGGCGCTGGGCGAAATCCCGCTCCAGAATATTCTTGCCGTCTATCCTTATCCGTTCGCAGAAGCTGATCAGGTGGGGCGAGGTGTACAGCCCGGTCTTCAATCTCTGCTGGCGCAGCACCGATTCTATCATGGCCGCGGTGGAGCCCTTGCCCTTGGTCCCGGCCACCAGGATTGATTTGAAGGAATTCTGGGGGCTGCCCAGCTCGGTCAGGAACTGCCGGAAGCCCTGCAGGTCGTAATGCTGCTCATGGTATTTCTGGCCCGGGATCTTTTCCCGGTCCACGAAGGACATCAGATATTCTACGGCTTGCTGATAGGTCATCGATCTCTCTTGATTATCATTGGGGCTTAAGCGGATGGCGCTTCTTTGACAAACGATTTTACAATATTAACCCGGTTCCCTGCAAGATATAAAGGGGGCTGGTTCCGTCAATAGCGCCTATGGCCCCTCCACCTTCATGGCGGTCATGATCCGCTTAAGCGAGGCGGCATCCGGCAGCATCATGAAATAGCCGCTGGCCGTCCCGGCCTCGCCGGGAAACCGGAACCGGTTCTGGACATAGGCCAGGACTTCGCCGAAACGGGCGTACTCGCCAAGAATCCTCCCCATCACCTTCTGCATGGGCCCGGACAGCATCAAAGGGGGTGAGGGTATGGAGGTCAGCTCCAGCATGTCGCTCAGGGCGCTGAGGTAGGATTCGGTCAGCACCGACGATATCTCCAGGTGGATGTGCCCGAAATGAAACTCGGCCTCGTTCTTGGCCCGGGGCATCTTGTGCCAGCACTCCCGGGCGAAGGCCAAAGCGCTATCGCCCGGCATCAGCCACAGGGTGCATCCGGAGAGGTCGCCCACGAAGATGTTGACCAGGCAGACCACCGGCAGGTCGGGCTTGACCAGTGAGGACAGGGCCTCCTGCACGGTGCTGACCTTGATCTGGGGCACCGAGACCAGCACCGGCTGATGAATGGCCTCGGACAGGGTGGTGGCCGCGTTGCCGGAGCCGATGTTGAATATCTCCTTGAGGGCGTCCTGCTGGACCGGGGTCAATATGTTATGGGGGGAGCTCATTTTTATAGGCTGGTAATCTTAAAGGTTAAGGCTTCGGCTTTCCGGTAGAAATAGTAACATAAAAAGGGGGCGGATAAAAGGGAAATAATCAACAAAAAAGACCGCCCCTTCCGGAGCGGTTCATTTAACTTCTGATCTGAGGTTTTGCCACAGAGACACTGAGTCACAGAGAGACTTTATAGCTTTAAGCTTATGCGTTTGTCATTCCCGAGAAGTCGGGAATCCAGGGTCATGTTTCACACAAAGACACTTAGTCACCCTTCGACAAGTTTAGGGTAACCGCCGGCTTTTATTCTTTAAACTATGTAGCCCACATCTCCCCTAATAAGGGGAGAACCAGAGGGGTGTCCTGGGTAGAATTTTCTTAACCGATAAAACCCAAAATTATTTTAGGGTCCTTTCGTGTGTTTCGTGGGAAAAGAGTACACCATTATTCCGACAACAGCCGCTTCTCCCCCTCCAGATCCCGGATGTATTGGACGTCCATGGTGTGCTCCAGACAGCCCAGGTATTTTTTATCCTGGTCGCGCAGGGCGAAGAACTCTATCAGCACCTTGTGCTTCTCCTGGTTGGGCCCCAGCGGCAGATCTATCCAGAACCGGGCGCTGTCGCGCTTCCCGCTTTTCATCTCCTCCACGATCTGCTCCACCTTGGCCAGGCTGCTTTTGGGGTGGCAGCTGCGGAAGTTGATCCCCATGCTGTCCATCGGCCGGTGGAACAGCCGGGTGGCATGCTTGTTCCAGCCGATCACCTCGTCGTTGTGGTCAATCACCGAGATCTCTCCCGGCATGGTTTCCAGCAGGGCCTTGATCACGGCCTCGTTCATGCGGTCTATCATGGCTGCTCCTTTATTTTTAATTTTAATCCGGGATTAACCACCAAGACACCAAGGCACCAAGGCCTTCTATTCTTTAAACTTTAGACTTTGAACTGATACGTCATTGCGAGTATAGCGCCGAAGATTCACAACCGAAGCAATCTTAGGGTCCCTTTTAACCACAAAGCATGCCCTGAGCCAAGTCGAAGGGCGCACAAAGCCCACAAAGAGACTTTTTTACTTTAGATTTTATGAACTTTCAGCTTTATACTTTAATCTCCTGTCTCCCGAATAAGCATGACCGCTTTCATGCCTTCTTGGCATAGCTGGCCTGGCGCAGAGCGGGGGTGAAAGGTTGGCGGCGGTTCATGATAAATAAAATATTGTTAATTCTTGTTTATGACCATTGCTCTGGCTTAACCAGCTTAAAACCATCTGCTTTTATTATCTCATTGGGAAACAGGCTGGCTTTTATTACCCCGCGCCCAAGCTGAAAACTTTCTTGCGCAATATATTTTAGATCTGCTGAAGAACGATTTGGTGGGAAAACAACCACAACTCTTTTATGGGGAAATATGGTTTTTATTTTTTTAACCGTCCGGGTAAGATCGCTGTCTGCAGAAATCAATATTGCCGTATCGAATTTGTCCTGAAAGGCATCAGCCATCATTTCCGTAGCTATATTGACATCTGTCATTTTTTCGCTGGGCACATAGTCAACGTACCCGCAACGCGGGCAGCACCGACGATGCAAATGATATTTACCGTAATATATTGTAGTATCCGTAAGAGTGCCCAATGCCTCTAAAAATATATTCTGCCTCTGTCGTTTATCTGATGGATTCTTTACCCGTGATGTAAAATATTTAGTATGAATAAGTGATTGGTCTGGCTTTAAAATGTTTTGTGCTAATTTTTGTATATTAAGCCAATAATACCTTTGCCAGCCACTGGTTTTTAACCCAAAATACAAGTTGAAACCATCAACATAAACTATCACTCTATATGGCATAAAATAATTCCGCGGGGTATTGACTTTATTATTATAATTTGATATATTTCAGACAGTAACAACGCTAAAGATAGCATCTTTAGCCCGACGCCCGTAGGTAGCAATGCCTGCGGGCGTTTCTCATTCCACCCCCTTTATCTCTGCCCCGCCTGGCCTCGATACAGCTTTCAGCCATTCGGTCAGCGGCGGGGCGTACGGCCCAGATCAACCCAAGCCGTGTTCGTTAAAAAAAGAGCTGTACTTCATATCGCTGCCCTTGATGTGGGTTAACAGCCAATTTTTAAGGAACAGCATCACCTCGATGGATAAACCCTGTTTGCAATTTTCCGCCTCGTCTTTGAATTCCAGCACCCGTTTCACGAAGTCGTTGTGCTCCCGGATATGCTCCGGGGCGCCGGGGTATTTGTACAGCTCAAAGTATTTTTCCTCGGTGGCAAAATGGGTTTGGGTATAGGCTACCAGGCCGTCTATTATTGAATCAATAACCTCCTTCCCCCGCCCCAGGGTCATCGCATCGTGGATGTCATTGAGTAGGCTTACGAGTTTCCGGTGCTGGTGGTCGATTTCTACGACGTGGACGCTGTAGCTGTCGTTCCATTTTATGAAGGCCATGTTTGGCTCCTGGTTAGAGGTTTAGGATTGGGGTAAGGGGGTTGTCCCTTGGTGGATTTTTCGTCCTGGGGGCCATAAAGGTCGCGCCAGAGCCTGCACTGAGGAATGATTTTATTGTGGCATACGAAGCGATGCACTGAGAATAACCGACTTGTTTTGCTTATGAAGTGTGGGCGGTGGGGGCATTGGAGGTAGTCGTAAAGACAAGAGGCGGTGAGATGTAAAGTTGTCATATTTCAGCAAAACTTTTGTTTTTAGGCCGGGATAGTGCTCGCCAGATCAATGATCCTTTGTTTCACCATATCGCTTTTATCAGTGACCTCTTCATTGGTAAACCTGATAACCTTGATTCCGTACAGATTTATTATCTCCGTCCGGAGCTTGTCGTAGTCCTTCTGCTGTTCGTGGATCCCTCCGTCAATCTCCACCACCAGGTTGATCTGGTTACTGTAGAAGTCGGCTATAAAACCGTAAATAACCTGCTGGCGGCGGAATTGCAACCCGGCTATTTGGTTCCTGCGACACATGTTCCAAAAGCAGCGCTCGGCGTAAGTCATGTGACTGCGGAAATACTTGGCCAGTTGCAGTTTAGTTGGGTTTATTTTTTGAAATTGGATCAGCCCTGTTTTGCCGCGCTTTGGCAGACCCAACCCCTCCCCCTTCCCGCTTCGGGAAGGGAGTTTCGTTTCTTTATTTTTCATAACGTAAATACTTTTCATCAAACGCAAACCTCTCTCCGTTTCGGGGAGAGGCAGGAGAGGGGTTCTCCTGGGGGCCGTAGAGGTCGCGCCAGGGCTTGCACTTAGGAACGGTTTAATTGCGGCATACGAAGCGATGCACTGAGAATAACCGACTTGTTTTGCTTATGAAGTGTGGGCGGTGGGGACATTGGATGATATTATAAATAATGGAAGCAGATAAATACATAATATAACCTTTGTTTAATGTATTACAAAACGTAACAAATCAACCATTCTTAACTGTTGTCTACTACGTTTTGCCAAACCAGATATAGTAACACTATTACCGCTTTTATGTGCTTCGATTGCTTTAATGTATTTATCATTGTCTAATTTAACAATCACTGTAACTAAGTTAAAATCAAAAACACCATGTACATGAATAACATTTTTATCACCGCTCGGATCTTCGGAGTGTAACTGGATAATTTTCCCTCTTACTACGACATCAATGCTATCTTCCAATTGCATTTGTATTTCTTTTACAATTGTTGACAGGTTTGTTTTCTTGATATCATTAATATCATGATTATATATTTTCTTTGAATAGTTTACTGCCAAGAAAGATATATTTACGTTAGACAATGATGTTTGTTCATACATTTCTTCAATATCTTTTAGTACATTGTAATTCAGTATTTCTTTATTAACAGATAATAACTGTTCAATGTTTTGCATTCTATCATTTATAAAGATATTGTTATTTACAAAATCTAAAATATCAAATAAACGTATATTAACATCGTCAGCAATAATGTCAGATTGCTCGATGATGTTTTTTTCTATTAGTTTATTAACTGCTGGCAATTGTATTTTTGCAATATAACTGCCTTTTTGAGAAGGCATAAATTTACATAACTTTAAATAATCATTGGCTTCTTCAGGTGTTCTATAATTGATATTATTCTTATTTATTACAAAACTTGCCGTATCAAGCAATAGTTGTTTCAATTTATCAGCAAACAACCTGAATCTATTAAATGATATTAAACCTTCTTTGGTATTTTCATCTATAATACCAAAAGACATAATTGTAACATTATTAAGAAATATATAACTCAAATCATCTTTAGGAATATTATACAATTCCGACAAAATAGAAATAATATTGTAAAGGTATTTATCAATGTCAAATGCATTCTCGTTTTTTGGCAATGATACTTTATACGCGCCAGAAAATTTAAATGACTTTGAGGGATAATAATCAGTAAAATTATCTCTTTCAGCACCAATAATCCATTCCCGTTTTAACAGGAACATCCTTATTAATCCAATATCGTATTTCATACTACATCCTCAGGAAAAAATCTTTGGAAAATACAGTTAAAAAAATCAATATCTAACTTATTATTATTTGGCATGAATATTCTTTTAGTCGAAACATTTCCCGTCAATTCAATATCATCTTCCGGGTAATACCAGAAAGCATATTTTTTCAAGAGTAATGCGGCATCGCCAACATTTACCCATTCTTGAGTATCTATGGGCAGTACAAATACTATCAGAACTAATGGTATTACGCCCCTGTTTTTCCTTATTACTAAATCATTGAAATTTTTAGCCTTTAAATCATAATAAAATCCATTATCTCTATTTTCTATACCATTATCCGTGGTTGCCTTTATTTGAAATTCTATACTATCGCCGCTATCAACGTAATGCGTACTATTTTCTACCTCGTACTGAACTTCACGTGTAGCCGATAAATCAACACCACTATCAAGTTCTGGTTTACTAAACTTATAACCTTTATAGTTACCAATTATTTCAATATAATGGCGTGACAAATATTCTTTGATTAATTCTTCAGTCATTTTCCTTCACCCTCTATTGTCTGTTTTTTCTCTTTCGCTCAACTCATACTACCCATACACCAACTCGCCAATCTTTTTATCCTTAGGTGGTAATGTACATTTAAGATTTTGATTCGTTTAGATCGTTAGCAAAGATTACAGTTTTTGTATTTTTAGGGGCCATCAATACAGGCCACCAGAATTCACAATCTTTCCAACCGTTTGATTCCTTACCCATCTGATGAAGAAGAATTAGGACTGGTAAGTCTTTTGCAAAGTTCCTAGCAACTGTTTGGTCTGTTTCCGGGTTATCTGGAGTTGATGAAAAACTACCATCCAGCTTTATTCGAGAAAGCTCTCTGTTTTTCCTGGCCAACAATAATACTTTTCCCTTATTAGTGGTATCTGAACTATTTGATGAAAGATATTCTATACTTGCCTTGAAAGCATTGCAATCCCAATCGTAACCATCGTCAAATTCTATTGAATCATAAACTAAATCAATCAAGTTTAAAGCGGTAATCAACTCAATCAAAACAGGTTCATTCTTATCATAATTATAATCCCCCAGTAATTCATCTATCCTCTTATTAACATTAACCACATGACCCTTCGCCTTAGTTGAAAACCCCACAGGCAATAACCTTTTATTAGAAACCAATGTCGTAGTGGTAGACAACAATATTTTATTCGGAGAACAGGGGACAATCCTGCTCGATTCATCTATCCGGATAAATACAACTCCGTTTTTATGCGAACCCTTAAGAAAGGCTTCCCTTAAGGCCGAATCAAATTCATGTATGCGTTTCATTGCGCAATGTATCCCTTTTGTAGTATAAAAACGAGTAACGGCTAAATCCTCAAGAGGCCGAAAACCATACATCCTCGAATGTTGTAATACCGTATCCTGTTGAAATCGATTAGGTGTTCTCCCGTAATAAAAACCTATTAAATTTCTAATTGTTATACCCCTATCGAGTATCTGCCCACCTATGTATATATTTAATGGTGTTCGTAGCTTTAGTTGGCCAGCGCTATCAAGTAAAACATTTATATCTTTTTCGGAATTTACTTTGGTAATCATAATAAAATCATTGTCTAATGCCGAGTAAACTTCTTTTACCACATCCTCTAAGATCGGAAGTTGCGAACCAAGAACGGTAATGGAATTCTTTAAATCATCGTATGAAGCTTTAATAAGGCCATCGAGTTTCTCACGATGGTGCTTAGCAATATCAACCAATTTAGCGACTAAATAATTGACTATCTCTTCTTGCCACTGATGAGATGCTTTCTTTTTTTCCGTATGTACTATAAAACTGAATTTCTCTTCAGCTTTTCCAGATGCTTTTAATTGAATACGACGTATGCAACCTCCAACGATAAAATTGACAATAGCAACACGTAACCGCATTACTTTTTCACTGATTAATATATCTTCAATTTTAAATTTTCTTCGATCCGGCTCACGTAAAACATCAATTTCCTCTGGCATCACTTCTTCAAACAAATAAGATGCTGCCGAATTATTATCACTGCTTTCTTCAAAATAATATTCTCCGCCAATATAACCTATATTTATAGGCACTAATTCAGTAAACGCAGGTTTTATCGGCTCAAAAGTCTGTGCATTATCAGTAATTTCAATATTTTCCGGTTGCAGATAAAGCGAATATGGTGTTGCCGTTACCTGCAGGAAATCATAGTCCTTTAATCTTCGCCTAATTTCATTTATTTTCTCAGCAATTTTCTGTAATTCCATATATTCTGAATCAGTGACTTTGTAGCCTATGCTGGCGTAATCAGCTTCATCATCAATAATCAATACTTTTTTTGCTGAAAGAGTGTGTTCATATTTCTCAAATAATAAGGTATATACTCTTGACAGATTGTTAGTCTCTTTTTTAGCAACAATTATTAATTTTTGTCTAATTTCCCATTTAGTAAGATTGTCCGGCATAGACATAATATCAAACAATTGCAAATCATCTGTTTCAGTAAACTCTTTGTAATGATCAGCAATGCGTTGATACGTTTGGTTGGTCAAAGCTTTTGTCCCTTTAGTTAAAACAATCACTAAATCATAACCACTATCAAAAGCAAGCCCAATGATCCCTAAAAATGTTTTGGTTTTCCCGCTTTGTATTTTTCCCAATAGCATACCGGGTTTATCGCCAGAGGTTTGTTGGGCTAATAATTTATCAACGGTATTTTCAATGCAGACCTGCATATCCGTTGAGTAGGTATTCTTCTCTTTTAGCTCAGTGTAAAAAGGGCCATCGGTAAGCATAAAAACCTCACTTACTAATTTTTAGGTAGTTTCTATTTCTAATAATCACAAAAGAATAAATTTTTCCGCAAGGTGGTTAACGGTTCTAAAGTGTACATTTTCTTATCTTTCTATTTCCTTTTTCTCCGCCTCGCCCAGCCCATAAAGCCTGTACACCAACTCGTCAATCTCCTGGTCTATTACGGCAATGTCCGCCCGTTTCCCCTCTCCGATACGGGGAGGGCCAGGGAGGGGTCGTATTTCCGGGGTTTTGTTTAGCTTATGTATTTCACGCACAAGTCTAACAAGCTTACTTTTTGTTTCATTATCAATATTGTTAGGATATGGCAGTGCTTTTACGTCCACTATTGTTACTTGCGGGTAATCATCCTTAGTAGCCGTTGATATTCTTTGAATATATAAATATGAATACAGGCTGCTGTTCAATATACCTAAAATAACTTCAAGTTCAATATTGTCATTTGGCAATATAACATACAAATCTTTTTTAACGATGAAATCCTTATTTACCAATGCAGCCATAAGTCGCTTCTGCCTGTTGACAAGCCTCCTTAATAATATCCTTTTGCCAAGAAACCATTTGATGTCCTTGGGGCATTCTTTCAAATTAGTACCGAAAATGAACGCGTTTTCAAATTCATTCTTAATACACTCATACCTATAAACGGAACCTTCAAAGGCCGGTAGGCTTCCCTTTGTATTGACTGACACTTTTTTATCATTTTCGTATAAAATACCACGCTTTATATTGCAAACATCCCCAAAAACAACTTTCGTCCTGCTTTTAATCCTATCAAGCAACTGCGAAGCTTTTATATTTATTTCGAATTTATAGTCATCGTTTATAAGCCATTTTGTTTGATCATGCTTATCCCACTTAATTTGCAAATCGTTTAAACTGGTTAAGGTTTCTTTTTTATCGAACGCAAAGGTATGCGTTATGCCCTTTGCCCCTTTTTGCATTAAGAATATGCCTGCGTCTATATACGCATCTTTAAAAACATCAAAAGGTAGATTTATGATGTTACGGATATGCGTTTTTATCAATAATATTTTTCTGATTTCTTTATAAGAAGGACCGCTAGCTAAAGCAACAGGTGTTATAAAACCTAGAAGCCCATCTTTTCTTAACAGTTCAACACTTCTTTCATAGAAGGCCACATATACGTCTCGAACCCCCTGAAAACCCACCATTTTTATCTTTAAGTATTTTTGTTCAAGCGCATTTCCCAGGTTGCCATAAGGCGGGTTCCCTATAACTGCATCGAAGCCTTGCCCTGAGCTGCCAGGCTGAGCATGTCGAAGCCCTGTCGAAGGGCCTCCCACCGAAAACACCTCCGGGAAAGCCACCTGGTAATTCAAAGGCTTGACCTCCTCCAAATTGCTGAAATACCCCTTTAAATTATCCCCCAGCTTCCGGTTCAGCCTTCTCTCCTCAACCTCAATCTCCCTTATCAGCCTGGCCTTCTCCTCGTCCTCCACTTCCTTGTAAAACGCAGTATGCAATTTTAACAACGGTTTAATATCCACCACGTCATCCAAACCCGGAATGGTGGTCTGGGCCTGTTTCTCCGCCAACTGCTCAATGGTCTGCCCGGAGATCAGCGAATTGCCCACCCTTATATTCAGGTTCAAATTGGGCAGCAGCTTCCGGCCTTTCAATTCATGGAAATTAAAACCCTCCAGGGCCTTCAACATCAAATTCAGCTTGGTTATCTCCACCGCCCGGTCGTCTAAGTCCACCCCGTAAAGGTTGTGCTGTAATATCAGCCGTTTGATCTTCAGATCCTTCCCGGTTTCCAACTGGCCCTTATTTCTGTCTATCTTCAGCTTTTCATAAGCCTGGTACATCACATCAAAGGCCTTTATCAGGAACGAACCGGAGCCACAGGCCGGGTCAAGTATCTTTATCTGCTTCAGGTCGTCCTCGGTCTTGGCCTTCTTCACCAATTCGCCCACCGTGTTCTTGACGATGTAATCCACAATGTATTCCGGGGTGTAATAAATGCCCTGGCTTTTGCGTTTGGCCTGTTCCTTGTGCTCCTGCACCTTTAAGCCGGACTTCTTGGTGACCCTCAGCATTTCGCCCAGGTAGTTCTCGTAAACCTCGCCGATGATGTGAACCGAGACGTTCTTAAAGTCTATCCCATTCAGCTCTTCTATGATCGGCACCAGCGCCTTGTCGTCAATGTCAAAGTGGTCAATGGCCATCGGGGCGAACAATTCGGTGTTGAACTGCTCGTCCATTTCCTGGAACCATTTTTTAAGCTCGTGGTACTTGTCGTCTTTGGAGCTTAAGATGGCCCGGTGGACATCCTGCCCGATGATGCCCTTGTCGTGGCAGACCTCCATGAATATCATCCGGTCAAGTATCTTCTGGGTGAACAGGTCTATCTGGTCCTTGTCGTATTTCTCCCAGTAATTCTTGTGCAGTTCCCGCCGCAGGCTGTCCCGCCAGCCCTTGAGTTTGACAAAGAACTTGGCCTTGATGTCCTCAACCTGTTTTTCTATGGGGTAATAGAGAGGATCGTCGTCCACCCTGCCCTTGGCGTGGCACAGCGGCGTCCGCTGGAATTTCATCAGAAAAGCCAACCCCTCATCGGACAGAATGTCCACGTACGACTTGGGGTTGGCTCCGGGCCATAGCAGGTCTAAAAAGGCGTATTTCTTGTTCTGGTAAAGCCGTTCCTGAACATCGTTGTACAACCGCCATTCCACGAAATTGGTCAGGATGCCCCAGTTGATGCCCTCGGCCCGGCAATAGCCGTAAAGCTGTTGTTCAAATGTCTTAGCCCCATAACGCCCGTCTAATTTATCGGACTTCTTGGCGTCCTTGCATTCCACCACCAGCACGGTGTGTTTGTTCCGGTCATGCAGGCTGATATCCGGGAATTTGCCGGTGTTGGTTCCCTGGGCCGCCCCCAGCTTCCAGTCGCTGTCCTTCCAGCCCAGCAGTTCTAAAACTTTTATTACATAACTGGACTGCACCTGCATCTCGGCCATGCGGTGAATGTTGTTGGCTTTGGCCTGGGCGGCCAGGGCTTGGAGGGCGGTTTTTAAAGCAGACATGGTTTTATTTAACTAAATAGTTTATCTAAATGAAATAGAAACTCTCCCTCCGGCCCTCTACGATCTGGTTGGTAATGCCCTGATCGTCAAAGCGAAAATACCGCTGAGGCTCCATGAAGGGAGAGTTTATGATGGGATCTTCTATGGTTACTTGTGCCATGTTTAATGATCAATATTTTTACTTGTAAATTTTCCTTGACAAACCGGCTTTGGCAATTACGGCTCTACCGTTTCAGCGATACCATAAATGATATCGCTGGTTAAACATCAACCCCGCTAAAACGGGGTAACCATAGGCCGCACCGGTGGCCTTGATGATATCCAGCGATAGAATTCATTCTATCGCTATTAATGGTACAACCCTGCGCGTAAATTTTGCCAAAGGCCAATTTAATTGCCTCTTGACAAACCGGCTAAAAATCATTATAATTGGGTTGAATCACGATGGGGGACCACACCTAAGGCTCGTCCGAAGGTTAATGTCTCCCTTTTTTTGCGGTATTCCAGCTTACCTGATGCCCCCTAATTCGGGGGCATATTTTTTTGCCTCTGGTATACCGCTTACTTCTCTTTGCCCTGCCATCCCGGCATGACAACGCCCTGTAATAATACTATTATATACGGGTAACTGTCAATTTAATTATTTGCTATGACAAAAACTTATTTATGATAGCGTTAATAAGGGTATTCAAAACAAACATACCTATTCCGTTGACCAGCTTGTTCATCTTCCTCCGCTTGAAAATGCCTTGGGTATTTACCCACTGCCTCATTTCAAACTGGAGACCTTCCACCGATTTTTTATACTCATCGGGTCTCAACTCGGCTGCGGCAAGCTGGTTGGTATACTTTTTCAGCCTGTCGCTGTATTCCACGCCCTTTTCTTTAAGCACCCCGGGGCATTCCTTGAGCATGTTCTCAAATTCCCGATATTCGGGAATCTGTTTTAATTTATCGCCTATCCCGTTCATCTTTGTATCCTTTCAATTTTTATGGATTGACCGGTGAGCCTTTTCTGCCCTTCTCGCCGTTAATGGCGTTATCATAGTCGTTTATTACATGCTCCTTGATGTTGCCCACAAATGCCGTAGAAAGCGGGTATTGCGCAGTCTCCAGGTCCTTAATGTTTTTCCCAAAGTGGTCATTTAATATTTTAAAGGCTTTTTTGCGCATATCGTCATTTTTCATCAGCCCGCCCTGACGGACCATCGCCTCATCGTAGGTTTTCTGCCAGTTTGCTTGTTTGCTTTTAAGACCTCCGGCATCCAGCGCCGGCATGACGGCGCAGGTATCTATCACCGCCAGATGAGCCGTTTTTAAGTCTTCAAAACTTTGCAACATGCCCGCATTGAATGGAGCATCGCACCCGCCGAATGCCAGTAACAGCGAGAGCGCTAAAGTAATGTAAGTCAGTTTTTTAAACATTGGTCCTCCTTTTTGTTTTGGTTTTGCCGCCGTAGCGGCACCCCAAGCTTGCCCCGCTAAGCGGTGGCTTGCCCCGCCGCCTTTGATTAATGTTACAGCCCAGCGGGGCCATAGGCGGTGGTATTGTTTTCAGCCAGCCCCAAAAGCAGTCTTGTTCTCCCTGCCGGTTTGCCCTTTTCCATTGGTAACCGCTTTAAGCTATAAGCCGTATGCTATACGCTGTACCCTGAACCCTATGTCCCAACCCCTTGAAATTACTAATCTTATCCCCTTGTTTACCCCCAATTCCCCCCAGGGGAAACTGTTTTCCCCCAAGGGGAGCAACCTTATCCCCAGGGGGATATTTAATTTCCCCAAGTAGAAATTCTCCTTCCCCAAGGGGCGCGGCAGTTTCCCCAAGGGGGAAGACTCCTTCCCCAAGGGACAATTACTTCCCCCTTTGTTGCACAGTTCTCTCCCCCTGGGGATATTGCCAATCCCCAGGGGGAAACTGTTTTCCCCCGCCTGGCGCTTGCCCCCTTTTTCCCCGGCAGGGTGCGGTCAAGAAATTACGCGCTCTTTTGCTTCTTGCCCCGGGCCGCTTCCTTGGACATCTGATCGCGGATCTGGCGCAGCTGCTTGGACAGGGCCTGGTCCTTGCCGATGACGCCGACCATGGCGTCCATCATCGAAGAGGCCTGGATATAGGCCGCCGTGGTGGAAGCCACCGCCTTTTGGGTGGCCTTGT
This sequence comes from Candidatus Edwardsiibacteriota bacterium, assembly GCA_020053305.1. Taxonomy (GTDB): domain Bacteria; phylum Edwardsbacteria; class AC1; order AC1; family EtOH8; genus UBA2226. Next base: position 21,681 of record JAGVNJ010000001.1, read on the forward strand.
GCAGTTCGGCCTTCTTGCCCTCCTGGGCCGCGTCGTCAACAAAGGCCTGGTTGGTGGCTGTCTCTAAGGACGTGGTCTTGGCCGTGGAGTCGAACCCGGCGGTTTTCAGCGTGGCCGCGTTGTCTTTAAGGAACTGGACTACCAGCTTGCAGAACGCCATCATCTGGGCATAGGTCAGCTTGGCCATGGGGTGCTCCTTTTTGTTAGGTTTATGGTTAGGTTTATTTTAAGGTTTGCCAAAACCTTTAAAACGAATACGTCGCCAACCGGAACTGCCGGCTCAGCAGAACCGGGAATCATCACCGGCTCTATAACCCGCTTTCCCTTACTCCGTCCCCATAATCCGCGATCTCTAACCCAAAATCCCTTTACGCCGGCATCCCCAGCGTCCGGTCAATTATCATCTCCGCCATCCGGTCCCGGAACTCATTTATCATCACCCGCCCTATGCCCTTCCGCTTAAGGGCCGGCATCCCGGCCTGCTCCTTGGCGCCGTTCACCAGGGCAATATAGCCCTCCCGGCTCAAAGCCCCCGAATCCAGTTTTGCGATCCATTGCTTTATGTCCGTTTCTATGGCCGACAGGAATTCCCGGCCGTCCCTGGCCGCATCCTTGCCGATATTCAAAAATACGTATTTGGCCTCGAAGGTTATCTCCTTTTCGAGATCCTTGAGCAATTTGTTGCCGTCTATCATCGCCCTTTCCTTTCTATCTGGCGGCCTTAAGCTTTTATTTTCTTGCTCTCCGATAAAACCCAAGCTTGGCCCCCTCTCCTAATGCTTTAGGGGAAAGCCTGCACTGAGGGCCCTTGATTTTTGGCTTCCGAAGTGGGCAGGGGTGGGGTCGGAGACAAACCAACTCAACCCTCTTTCCCTTCTCTTGCCAAGAGAAGGGCAGGGATGAGTTCAGCAATAGCACTGACGCCACCAGATCCCCGTTCCCCCGCCTTCGGCAATTTTGCCCTGTCCCGAACCAAAGCCGGTCGTTTTGGCCGAACCAAAATGATCGGCCGGGGTATGGCTTGTCCGCCAATATTTACCCCACGCTAATGGCGGGGGCGGTCTGCGGCATCGGACATCGGATAAAAGACATACCGCAAATAATGGATCCTAGTAACATGTTTTATTTTCTATAAACATTAGCTGGAGCGCCCCTAAAACTTCCGACCCCACCCTTCCCTCCCCGCATCGGGGAGGGATAAAGGGAGAGGTGTCACAAGAGAAAGTAAAGCAAGGACCCTAACCCCCTGCTGTTCTTTTTTGTGCCTTCCCTCTCCTATAGCATTAAGAGAGGGAAGGGTGAGGTCAAAAGCTCGTCGCTGCACCTCTGCCCGGCGGCCGCATTATTGATGACCTCCCCGCCTTGGCGGGGTTAACGGCCTTCTTGGTTCAGCAGCCGAGCTGAGGCGACCTAGGTTCCCGGTTCCCCGCCTTCGGCAATTTTGCCCCAGCAAAAACGGACGTAAAGCTTGCCCCTGCGTAGGCAGGGGAATTCATTGCAGAGCTTATCTCCCCGCCCTGGTCAAGGAATTTAGTCCGTGGCTATCATGGCTCCGAAAATTGCTGGGCGGTAAAGGTTCTTTTGTTACTTTTCTGGCCTGCAGAAAAGTAAGAGGGTTCTTGGATCCCTGTTCCCCGCCTTCGCGAGGACAAGCTTCACAGGGATGGCACGCTAGGCGGGCATTGCAACCGGGGGCGGGTTACAAACCCGCCCCAACAGTTTATCGTATCCCAATACTTTGCTCCCTATCGGGCCAACGCCTTCATCCCGGCATAGAAAACCACCCCTATCAGCCCGGCCCCCAGCATGGTTGCCAGCAGGATGGCGAACAACGCCCTGGCTGCCCGGAGCCGCCTGGCAGGTGATGACAGTTCCCCGGCCCCTACGGCGTTGGCCGGCATGACGTCCTGGTGCATGAATGTCCTTATTTTTGTGTTTTGTCCGGCAATAAGCCTAAGGAGAGGTGTCACACAAGCAAGGCAGGGCGCACTGGATCCCTGTTCCCCGCCTTCGCGAGGACAAGCTTCACAGGGATGACACCCTAGCCGGGCATTACAGCCGGGGACGGGGTTGAACCCCGCCCCTGCTATATTCGCTTATCGGCTTTTATGGCCGATCAAATCCCGTATTCACTCTGGCCGGCGAAGCCCTCCATCCTCATCAGGCCCTGCACCTTTTCCAGACGGCTCTGCAGGTCGGCGGCCTGGCCCCTCAGGCCATCCAGCCGCAGGTCCCGGACCCGCAGTTTTTTCAGGATATAATCCAGGTTCAGGTAATTGAAATAGTCCTTCAGGTAGTCGCCCATGTTCAGGTCGTTGACCAGGCTGTCGAACAGGGCAAAGCCGGGCTCCCGCCGGCCGTCGTCGCTTAAATTCCTCCAGATGTCCCTCTTGGTCTGTCCCCGGCAGCAGTGAAGGATCCAATGTTCCAGGTACAGTTCCCGGGCCAGGGCCAGGGCGTCGTTCTGGGCTTTGTGCAGTTGGCCCTCCACGATGGCCAGCTCGCTGAAGATGTTTATCGGGGCCCAAAGATAGGCCTCGTTGATTCCCCGATCGGTCTCCTTGAGGAACGAACTGAGCTGATAGCGCTGTTTGCAATGATTACAGTTCATCTCCCAGTGTTCGTCAAAGGGCCCCATATCGTCGTGATAGCGGTTGACCGTGAAATAGCTCTTGCCGCAGGGGCATTTGTATTTTTGCATTTGATTGCCTGACGACGCCATGTTCGTTCTCCGATATAAGTATTTATTTTTATTTGCCTATTCCCTGTTCTCCGAACTAACCGCGTTTTTCATTTTCGTTCTCTAAAATCCGCCGGGCGAACAGCCGTTTGCCCCTGCGGATCCTTAATAATTCAGGGATAACGCTCCACGAACAACAAATATTGCCGCACGTTACCCCTGGTACGATTCCTGCCGTCCCCTGACATCTGTTACCTGTCATCTATTCCCTATGATATGTTCCCTATGATATGTTCCCTGACCCCTTTCCCCTGACATCTGTCATCTGTTCCCTGTCATCAGATTCACAGCTTGGTCTCCCCATTCTGTTCCAGATCGTACAGGGCCCTAAGGCCGTAATAGAAGCGCTCCCGCTCCAGGGCCTTCTCCCATTCCCTCAGCAGGGGGACCGCATCCAGGCTTTTTTCCTTGAGTTTGGCGCCCAGCTCCGCCTGTTTTTTCTTCCGGGTGTCCTGGGCCGATTTGACCCAGGCATAGGGAACCGCCTTGCCCTTGCCGCGGAGCATCAGATAGGCTTCGGAGGCGTTCCCCCCGGTGGTTTCAAAAAGACCCGGCTTGCCGTTCATTTTGACCCTTTCTGATTTTGGTTAACCAGCTTGGTTGGCCGTCAAAACATTTCCGTCCGGCTGGATCTGGCGGTGGCACTCCCGGCAGATGATCTCGCAGTTGGCGGCCACGTCGATGATGCCGTTGGCCAGTTTTACCCGGTGATGCCCCAGCCAGCCCTGGGCCTCGTGCAGCTGGCCGTGCTTTTCCCAGTGAAGATCTCGGCAGCAGGGAACCTTCTCCCCGCCGACCATCCTGGTTGACTCGCATTTTCCCCCGGCCCGTTGCCAGGCCCGTTTAAGGGTTTGTTCCGAAAACAGCATATCGGCCTCTCTTTATGTTTTATTTATCATTTTCCAAATCATCCCCTTTTCCATTTGGAGGAAGGGGGCCCGCCCATTCAGAACCGGCAGATGGGCTCCCGGTCCAGCTTGTCCACCTGGTCCGGGGTGAATTTGGGCAGCTGCTCTATGTCGGTCAGCTTGAACTCGTTCCGCACCGTCTTGATCACCCGGCCGGTCAGGAACGATATCACCAGGTCCTGGATCAGGTCGTAGGCGCAGAACGAGGCGTGAAACCCGGCGATCTTCCCCAGATCCAGCTCCCAGCCGCCCAGCTTCTTTTTGGTGACGCAGGTCTGGTAGATGCCCTCGCAATAGGTGCTGACCGCCGGCACCGTGCCGTCGCCGACGGAATCGCAACGGTCATCCCGGGGAAAGTTGTACTCCACCGGGTTGCGGCTGTCGATATTAACCTCCCGCAGGGTCCTCTCTCCCTTGCCGTAGATCATCAGAACATTCCGCCTGAATTCCGGAGAGAAGTCCCGGGCATTGCGGTAATAGTTGTTGGTATTGCCCAGGTGGCGGGCCAGCGCCTCCGGTCCTATCTGGGCGGCGACGTTGCCCTGCCAGCTGGAGGGATCAAAGATGTTCACCGGCTCGCCCTTCCTCGCCACTGCCGGGCCGGGCCACAGCAGCTTCTCGTCCGGGTTGCCAAAGCCGTCATAGGGCAGCAGGTCGTATACCCCGGGCAGGGTCCTGACAAAGCGCCGCTTGCCCTTGCGGGTGAACCAGTCGAAGAACCAGGACTCGCCCATTATCAGGTGCTTCAGGGCGTATAACGAACCCCGCAGCGGCGAGGCCAGCATCACCAGCCGATTTATCCGGCTCTCGCCCAACAGCACCGTGGCGTAATGCTTGGCCAGGCACCCGCCCATGCTATGTCCCACTATATTGACTTTGTCCACCTTGAGGCCCCGCCCTTGGTAGGCGGGATGGGCGTCGCTTTTACGAATGATCAACTCTACGAAATCCGCCAGTTTGACGGCGTTATGGCTGATGGAGTGTCTCCAGTCGTAAGGGAAAACATAGGTTTTGACGCATTCCTCCCGGTCCAGGGGCAGGTTCTCCCGCAGTTCGGCTATCATCTCGCCGTACACCAGGGAGATCACCTCGTTTTGGTAAATCAGCCGGTCCAGCTGGCGGTCGTATTCGCCGTTATCGTCCAGCATTACGGAATCGAAATCCGTCATCATCTTGTCGAGGGCCGAATGATAGACCGTCTGGTGGTCCAGGGGATAGTGATCGGACAGGGAGGTCCCCATGATCCCCGGGATGAAAATTATGGGATAGATGTTCTGTTCCATATTATCTTTCTGGTGACTATTCAGCCGCACTTGTTCATCATTTTCAATGATTGGCCACATAAGGCACATAAATCACAGAATGAGTTTCTTGAACTGGATTTTTTGTGTGCCGAAATTGATTAACAATGCATGCCGATGCTTTGAGGCGCGTAAATATCCCAATACTTGGGCAAGATGCTCATCGGCTATTGATCTGCAGGCTTTAAGTTCAATGATCAGCTCAGATTCAACCGGCAAATCCGCAAAGTAATCGCCTAAAAATCGTGCCATCCTCATCATAAACCTTGAGCGGGCATTGTTGTTCAACCTTCAGCCCGGCCTTGCGCAGGCGATGTGCCAATCCGTTTTCGTAAACTTTCTCCAAATGTCCGGATCGCAAGAAGGTATGCAGGCTAAAGGCTGTCTGCCTTACCTTGTTACATAACTCTAATATCGCCTCCTCGTCCATTTTTTGAACTCTGTGCATTTTGTGGCTGAATAGTTACCTTTCCTCTACAAAAGGAATCATAAATCGCCGGAATTATCCTTGAACAGGCAGTACTTATTTTTGTGATGGATCTTTTTATAGGGACAATCGCGGGAATCACAGCAGAGGAATTTATGATCCTGGTCGAATAGCTCGCCTTGCCCGGCCGGGAACCGGTGGCTTAGCCCGCAGACAGGATCCGGCATAGGGGTCAGATCCTCCATGTCATTTTTTTCATCTTTCAAAGATGCCATTTACCTTTTGGATCAAGGTTGTCATCCGGTATGGTTTTTGCAGAAATACGATCTCCTGGCTTAATTCACAATCCTCCTCCAGGCTTCCGGAGACGATTATTACCCTCAGACCCGGTTTCCTTTTTTTAAATTTTTTATACAGATCGAGTCCGGTAGCCCCGGGAAATATCATATCCGTGAGCAGCAGATCGATTTCGACCCAATGCCACAGGAAAAGTTGTTCCGCCGCAAAGGCGTCTCCGGCCGGCAGGACCTTATAGCCGGCGGCCGAAAGCATTTGCATCTCTATCTCCCTTACCGAAGCCTCGTCCTCGACCAATAGAATAGTCCGGCCCCCGACCGGTGGGCTTTTAGGATCGGAGAGTGTTTCCAATTTGATTCCGTTCAGGTTGTTCAAAGCTTGATTTTTACCATTATGCCCGGGCTTCCATCCGCTCGGCCAGGACCATGGAATTTTGGTATAGGATCATCCTCTTGGGCTGATCGACCTTGCCCAGGGCGTTGATTATGACCTTGTCCCTGTCATGGGCCAGCACCTTTCCGTAATACTCCTGGCCGTTATTGAGCAGAAAGTGATAAATATGAATTTTATCGAACATATGCCTTCCTTTAAAAATGGGAACAAACCGGAGCCGGATATTATATCCGGCCCGGTAAATATATTATTCTCTTAATATCAGTTAAAAATTTATCGGCGGGGGCGGGGGCGGCAAGGGATTGGTTCCGGTGGTGGTTGGGGGAGGAGGATCGTCATCAGCCATTAACTGTGGTATGCCTATGGCCGAGATTAATACTACGGCCAATAAAATGGAACTTAGAAACTTTTTCATTTTATTACTCCCTAAATTGTTGATTTTTGATTGACTGTTCATACATTAATACTCTCAATATCCGTGCCAATAGGACTACATGTTTTTTATTAGTCCAAACACATTGCATCGCTATGTGTTATAATATATCTGAAGGCGGCATGTCTTAAAAACAAAAAAGGCCAGTGAGACATAATGTCTCACTGGCGCATGATATGGGGTTCGATTATTTAGTTAAGCCACTGTATTTTCAGCAAGTTATTTAATATGTGCCATTATGGCACACTTTGGACCAATGTCACAGTTTTATTTTTATTCCCGGGCCAGTCCCGAGTGCCGGGTCAATCTATATTTCCCGTCATGCTTTATATTTCTCTATCAACCTGTAAAAATGGCGCCGGGAAATTCCCACTGACTTTGCCGCCAGCGTAATGTTGTCATTAAAGTTTTTTAGAGCCTCCCTGATTTCCTGTCCTTGATCGATCTGCTTCTTGTCTTTTATTGTTGCCATATCCGAAGATATCTCCAGCTCTTTAATGGATATGGTCTTGGTATTTGCCAATAATACAGCCTTTTGGATGGTGTTCTCCAGCTCCCTTACATTGCCGGGCCAGGAATAGTCCATCATTTGATGCTTGGCTTCCGAACTGAATCGCAGGCCTATCTTGCCGAATTTTTTCTGGTATTTATCCTTGAAAAGCTCAGCCAACAGCAGAATATCATTTCCCCTGTCCCGCAGCGGCGGAATGGTGATGGTCACGACTTTAAGCCGGTAATACAGGTCCGCCCGGAAACGCCCCTCGTTGATCTCGATCTCCAGATCCCGGTTGGTGGCGCAGATGACCCGCACATCCACCGCCCGGCTGTCGGATTCTCCCACCCTCCGGATTTCCCCGCTTTCCAGCACCCTCAACAGCCGGGACTGGACCGCTTGGCTGGCGCTGGAGATCTCGTCTAAGAACACCGTGCCCCCGTCGGCCGATTCAAACAATCCGGTTTTATCCTTGTTGGCCCCGGTAAAAGCCCCCTTGACGTAGCCGAAAAGTTCCGATTCCAGCAGGGTTTCGGGAAGCGAACCGCAATCCAAAGCCAGGAACTTTTGCCCCCTTCTTTCGGATAGCTTGTGAATGGCCTGGGCTATCACCTCCTTGCCCGAGCCGGATTCGCCGTCCAACAGCACGTTTATGTCCGCTTTGGCGATTGCTCTTATCCTCTCCAGGGTCTGCTGCATTGGCGGGGACTGGCCTATTATAGTCAGGGCAATGTCCTCCGGCCGCGGCACAGCATCATTGCTTTGGGCCTTAAGTCTGCTGATCAGCTTATTGCTTTCCAGCACAGCGCCTATGATCCCGGCAAAGGCGATCACGAATTCCTTCTGTTCTTTGGCGAACAGGCCCGAGGTTACCCTGGAATCCAGGTAAAGGGCTCCGGCCGACCCTTCCCGGAAAATGATGGGAACGCACAACAGGGACCTGATGACGTTCCGCTGGACGCTGAGCCTGGAGCTGAAGGCTTCATCCACCGTGGCATCGTTGGATATTATCACCTCCCCCTGGCCGGCGCTGGTCAAAACCGCCGAGGCGGAAAATTCCATGGCGTCTTTTTTTGTCTGGTCGTCAATATCGATCTGGGCCGCCAGGCTGATTTTTGACCGGCCATCCAACAGGAACAGGGCTCCTCTTTCGGCCCCCGACATCTCCACCGCCAGCTTA
>JAGVNJ010000030.1 GCA_020053305.1 Candidatus Edwardsiibacteriota bacterium
GAACAGTCGGAACTTTATCTCCATGATCTACCTGATCGCCGGTAAGCTGGACTTCAGTTGGCTCCTAACGCCCACCCATTCTTGATAGCGGGGAACCATATACAGCAACAAAGAGGGAGTCCCTATGAAAAAGATTATTATGATCTCTCTGATTCTGCTTTTTCATGCAATGGCTGTGATGGCGCTGCCCCTATCGTTCGATTCCAAGATATGTGTGGGTAAATTTGAGGATAGCGGTGGCTTTGAGGGTGAAATTTATCAATGCGAATGTGGTTTGTCCGGGGGTGGGTTGTTGCAGGTTGGGATGGGGGTAACGGCCGATTTTGGAAGAACAGATAAATACCCCTCAAAAATTTATGGTTGGTATGATGCATATATTACGAATATGACGACGATATATGAAAATAGACATATGTACAGCTATGGCGGGAAAACGTTTCTCAGGGTGGGGAAAGAGTACAATGCCTTCATTGTTTATAAATTTAAAAAAGTTCAGACCTATTACTCATATACCACTCGAACCTACTTTTATGATTCGACATATACTTGGGAAAAAGACGAATCCTATTTCCAAAATAAGTTTGAACCAGCCTATGAAATTTCAATAGGCCTGGAGGGCATGGTTCCTAAAACTCCAATATTTGTTACCATAGAGAAATCACTGAAAAACCGGATATGGAATGTGGATAGGTCCCAATGGAGCATAGGGATTGGATATAAAACCAAGATTGCTGATTTTAATTTTTAATCCACCATAGTATTCTTTTATTTATAGCCCGGGCAGCGATGCCCGGGTTTTTTTAATGCATTTGCATAATCATCTTATATATGCTACAATGACACCCTTGTTATGCAGAATTCAAGCTACATAGAGGGGATACTTCCCCAGGTAAATAAGCCGGGGCGGTATACCGACAACGAGCTCAATGCCGTTCACAAAGATTGGGATCAGGCCGAGGTGCGTCTGGCGCTGGCATTCCCGGATCTGTACGAGATTGGCATGTCCGGTTTGGGACTGGCCATCCTGTACACCATCGCCAACAAACTGCCCTATGCCCTGGCCGAGCGCTCCTATTCGGTCGATATTGACCTGGAAGCCAAACTCCGGGAGCAGAATATTTCCTTATGGGCCTGGGAAAGCAAACGTCCGCTCAAAGATTTCGACATCCTGGGCATCACCCTGCAGACCGAGCTAGGCTATACCAATGTCCTGAACATGCTGGATCTGGCCCAGGTGCCGATCAGGTCAACCGATCGGCAGGAGGGCCACCCCATAGTCATCGGCGGCGGTTCCTGCTGTGCCAATCCCGAGCCCATGTCCCCGTTCTTCGACTGCCTGGCTATCGGCGACGGGGAAGAGGTCATAATTGAGATCTGCCAGGCCATGCGGGAGGCCAGGAGGAATAAAGAAGACAGAAGACAGAAGATCGAACGGCTGGCTAAGATATCCGGGGTTTATGTTCCGGCCATTCACTCGTCCAAGGACTCAATAAAAAAACGCACCATCCAAAGCCTGAAGATAGAGGATGCCCCTCATCCCCCCATAGTTCCGCTGGTGGAGGTGACCCACGACCGCTTGACAGTGGAGATCACCAGGGGATGCACCAGGGGATGCCGTTTCTGCCAGGCCGGGATGATCTACCGCCCGGTGCGATCCCGCTCCCAGGAGGATATTCTCAGGCTGGCCAAGGAGGGCATCGCCGCCAGCGGCTGGGACGATATCTCTCTGTTGTCGCTTTCCACCAACGATTACCCCGATTTTCTGGGGCTGCTCAACAAGCTCAACGGCTGTTTTGCCAGCCGGCGGGTCTCCATCTCGGTGCCCTCCTTGCGGCTGGATTCCTTCAATCAGGAGGTGGCTTTGGCCCTGAAGAAGATCAAGAAATCCGGGCTGACCTTCGCTCCGGAGGCCGGCAGCCAGCGCCTGCGGGATGTCATCAACAAGGGGCTGTCGGATGAGGACCTGCTGGCGGCGATCAAGCTGGCCAAGGTTAACGGCTGGAAATTAGTCAAACTCTATTACATGATCGGCCTGCCCACCGAGACCCAAGAGGACCTGGATGCAATGATCGCCCTGTGCCGGAAGGCGGCGGGGTTGGGCATCAGCATCAAGGTGGCGGTCTCGCCGTTCGTGCCCAAGCCGCAGACTCCGTTTCAGTGGGAGGCCCAGGACGATCTGCAGGTCATAAGGGACAAGATTGGCCATCTGAACAAAGGGCTCAAAAGCGCCCGGGTGCAATTCAAGTGGCATGACCCCGAATCATCGGCCCTGGAGGGCATATTATCGCGGGGCGACCGGAGATTGTCCCAGGCCATAGAAGCCGCCTGGCGCAAGGGCTGCAAGTTCGACCAGTGGAGCGAGCATTTCTCCTGGCCCAAGTGGCAGGAAGCCCTGGCCGAGGCAAACATTGATGTCTCCGTCTATACCGGAGCCAGGGATCCCGGCCAGCCGCTGGCCTGGGGGCATATCGACTACGGGGTCAATCAAAAATTCCTGCTGGCCGAAAGGGAACGGGCCAATCAAAGTTCCGTCACCCCCGATTGCTGGACCGGCGATTGCGCCGGATGCGGGGTAGGGTGCCGGGTTGCCGGACAAGTGAAGGATCAAAAGGTTCAAGAGGTTGAAAAGGTTCAAAAAATTGAAAAGAATACAGAGGATGACGGGTTCGGCCGGGCGCGGAAGATGCTGCCCCAGGCGGCGCCGCTGGCCAAGACCCGCTTCCGTTTAAAATACACCAAGGGGCCGGAGATAAGATTCATCTCCCACCTGGACATGACCCGGGTCTGGCTGAGGGCCATCAGCCGGGCAAGGCTGCCCATCGCCTATTCCCAGGGGTTCTCACCCCATCCCAAGGTCTCTTTCGGGCCGCCGCTACCGCTGGGCATCACCAGCCGGGGGGAATATATGGACATCCAACTGGACCGTCCGTCAACCTCCGAGGCCGTCAGCTCCCTGCAGGCGCATCTGCCCCGGGGAATGGAGATATCGGCCGTCAAGCCGATCATGAGCAATGCCCGGTCGATATCGGAATTGGCCGAAGCGGCCGATTATTTGGTCAAATGGCAGAGGGACACTCAAGCTATAAAAGAAAAGTTCGATGAACAGCCCACATGGCCTATCATGATAATGAAAAAAAGCCTGCTGATTGAGGCGGATATCAGAAAACAGGTGAGGGATATCATTTTGACCGAAGGAGGCTTTATCGTCCGGCTAAAAATGAATGTCAGCGGGGCCAAGATCGGGCAGATAGTCAACGCCCTAACCGGCCATGACATTGAAAAGGGGCAGGCAGTAATTGAACGTATCGATCTGTATTTCTTTGCAAGTCAAAAGATTAGATCGATAACTGACGGTTGACGAACCTATTGTTATCAATTGAATGGATAGGAAATCGTAAAAAGATATCTGCGGCAAAGATAATAGCACTTGAAATTTTGCATATTTTTGATTATAATTATAAGCTGTTCAATTTCACAAATTCAAAAAATAATAAAACCATAACAATTCAGGAGGGACGGTATGTCAACGGTTACCAAAATCAAGCCATTGGGCGACAGAGTATTGGTTAAGCCGGCAGAGGCCAAAGAGACCAAAAAGGGAGGCATCATCATTCCCGACACCGCCAAGGAAAAGCCCATGGAGGGCGAAGTGGTAGCGGTGGGCCCGGGCAAGATATCCGACTCCGGAACCAGGATGGAGATGGACATCAAGAAGGGCGACAAGGTGCTTTACGGCAAGTACTCCGGCACCGAGGTCAAGATTGATGACGTGGAATACCTGATCATGTCATCCGACGACGTCATGGCCATCATCCACGAAAAGTAAATTAATAGAATGCCAAATGTCATTCCCGTGAAAACGGGAATCCACCTGGATACCCGCCTGCGCGGGTATGACACGGCGCTTTTAAACCAGTAAATAAAAATCACATAGAGGAATAAGGAGAAAATTCATATGGCAAACGGCAAGATGATAGAATACAATGTCAAGGCCCGGGAATCCCTGAAGGTCGGCGTGGACAAGCTGGCCAACGCCGTCAAGATAACCCTGGGCCCCAAGGGCCGCAACGTGGTACTGGAGAAGAAATTCGGCTCGCCGCTGGTGACCAAGGACGGCGTGACCGTGGCCAAGGAGATCGAACTGGAGGATCCCTTTGAGAACATGGGCGCCCAGATGGTCAAGGAAGTGGCTTCCAAGACCTCCGATATCGCCGGCGACGGCACCACCACCGCCACCGTGCTGGCCCAGGCCATCTGCCGCGAGGGCATCAAGAACGTCACCGCCGGGGCCAACCCCATGGACCTCAAGCGGGGCATCGACCTGGCGGTGGAGACAGTGATCGCCGAGATCAAGAAGATCTCCAAGCCCACCAAGGGCAAAGCCGAGATCTCCAACGTGGCCACCATCTCCGCCAACAACGACCGCACCATCGGCGACCTGATCGCCGACGCCATGGAGAAGGTGGGCAAGGACGGGGTCATCACCGTGGAAGAGGCCAAGGGCATGGACACCACCCTGGAGACCGTGGAAGGGATGCAGTTCGACCGGGGGTACATCTCCCCCTATTTTGTGACCAATGCCGAGCGCATGGAAGCCGTCCTGGAGGACGCCTATATACTTATCTACGACAAGAAGATATCGGCCATGAAGGAACTGCTGCCCATCCTGGAGAAGGTGGCCCAGGTAGGCAAGCCGATGATGATCATCGCCGAGGACCTGGAGGGCGAGGCCATGGCCACCCTGGTGGTCAACAAACTGCGGGGCACCCTGCAGGTCTGCGCCGTAAAAGCGCCCGGATTCGGCGACCGGCGCAAAGAGATGCTCAAGGACATCGAGATCCTGACCGGCGGCAAGGTGATCTCCGAGGAACTGGGCTTCAAGCTGGAGAACACCGTCATCGGCGACCTGGGCCGGGCCAAGCGCATCACCGTTGACAAGGACAACACCACCATCGTGGAAGGCGCCGGAAAGACCAAGGACATCCAGGCCCGCATCGGCCAGATCCGGGCCCAGGTCGAGGAGACCAAGTCCGACTACGACAAGGAGAAACTGCAGGAGCGCCTGGCCAAGTTGGCCGGCGGCGTGGCAGTGATCAACGTGGGCGCGCCCACCGAGACCGCCATGAAGGAAAAGAAGGCCCGGGTGGAGGATGCCCTGCATGCCACCAGAGCCGCGGTTGAGGAAGGCATCATCCCCGGCGGCGGTGTGGCATTCATTAGGGCCATGCCGGCCCTGGATACCATCAAGGCCAAGGGCGACATCAAGATCGGGGTGGACATCATCCGCCGTTCGCTGGAGGAGCCCATGAGACAGATCGCCAACAACGCCGGGGTGGAAGGCGCCGTGATCGTGGACGAGATCAAGAAGAACCCCTCGGTCAACGTTGGTTACAATGCCGACAAGGACAAGGTGGAGGACCTGGTGGAAGCCGGAGTGATCGATCCCACCAAGGTGGCCCGGATCGCCCTGCAGAACGCGGCCTCGATCGCCGGCCTGCTGCTGACCACCGAGTGCATTATCGCCGACAAACCCAAGGAAGAGAAACCAATGCCGATGCCCCAGGGCGGCGGCGGATACGGGGACATGTACTAAATAACCGACCTCACCCTACCCTCTCCTAAAGCATTAGGAGAGGGACAAGGAAGTGATCATAGCAGAAGCCCCGCCGAAAGGCGGGGCTTCTGCTGTTATATAACCCAGGCCTTAAGGCCTGGGTTATTGCATGAGCAACTGTAATTAAGCAAAGTCCGCCACTACAGATAGTGCCAGATAGTCTGCTTTGATACCACTAATTGTTATCCATCCCTTAAACCGGCCGGATAATTTACCCTTGACATGCCGGGCCATTTATTGTAAAATATCTTGTTTCCATTTGAGACCTCTGCGAAACTAACCACTGAAACACGGAACTACTGAAAATATAAAGAAAAGGGCATTAACCCCGATCTTTCCTCTGATTATTATTTCAAAATTTCAGTGTTTCCGTGCCTGTCCGCCTAGGCGGAGTAAAAGACACTTTTGCAGAAGTTTCCATTTAATTTAATACATCAGCATTAGGAGTTTTTATGGGGTGGGAATTCTCTTTGCTGGCAACGATACTGGTCCCGGTGATAGGGGCCTTTACCTTGCCTTTGATAGGGCTGGCCTCCAAGCCAGGGCGTAACGCCTGGGCGGTGATTCTGGGGCTGGCCACTACTTTTTTTGCCATTACCCTTCTGCCGGCGGCCTTCTCTGGCGAGACCCATGTCTTTCAGAGGGCCATCGGACTGGGGGTGGACGCCACCTTCGTGGTGGACGGGCTTTCGGTCTTCATGGCCATCGCCTCGTCCCTGATCAGCACCCTGATCATCATTTACTCGCTGGGCTATATCAAGGATTACCACTATCAGCAGGAATACTTTCTGATGGTGGTCTTGTTTTTGGGGGCCATGATGGGCCTGGTGTTCTCGGCCAACCTGATCCTGATGTTCGTGTTCTGGGAGATCACCGGCATCTGCTCCTGGCGCCTGATCGGCTTCTTCCGCGACAAGGAAGTGGTGATCAAGGCCGACAAGGCCTTTTTGGTGACAGCCGGGGGGGCGGTGTTCATGCTTTTAGGCTTCGCCCTGGTCTTCGCCAAGGCCGGCACTTTCAATATGCTGGATATGCGGGGCTTTCCCATCGGCGGACTGGCGGTGGCCCTGATCACCATGGGCATCTTCGCCAAGAGCGCCACTTTGCCGTTCCACACCTGGCTGCCTGACGCCGGCGTGGCGCCCACCCCGGTGACCGCCCTGCTGCACGCCGCGGTGCTGGTCAAGATAGGAGTCTATGCCTTTGCCCGGATATTCAACTACACCTTTATGATACCCGGCGACTGGCAGACCTACCTGATGATACTGGGCCTGTTGTCGGCCATGGTCTCGGCCTGCGCGGCCCTGATCGAAACGAATATAAAGAGGATCCTGGCCCTGTCCACCGTCAGCCAGATCGGATATATCTTCATGGGGCTGGCCGCCTTTAACACCATCGGGGTGGCCGGAGCCCTGCTGTTCATCCTGATGCACGGGCTGGCCAAGGGCGGCCTGTTTCTGGCCGCCGGGGTCATTGAGCACGGCACCGGCACCAAGGACATCACCAAGATGGGCGGGCTGATGAAAGTAATGCCCATCACCGCGGTGGCTTTTATCATGTGCGTCTTCTCCATCGTGGGCGTGCCGCCCTTCGGAGGATTCTTCTCCAAGTTCATGGTCATCCAGGGCATCATCAAATCCAATAATATCGCCATCGGCGCTTTGGCCATCTTCACCGCCCTGCTGACCCTGGTCTATCTGATGCGGCTGTTCACCCTGGTCTTTCTGGGCGAGGCCCGGGACCCCAGCATTCACGCCCATAAAGAGGGGACCCCGACCATGGTGTGGGTGGTGGCCTCGCTGGCCATCCTTTCGCTGGCCGCCGGGATCCTGGTCAAATACCCCATGGACCTGGCCAATATCGCCGTCCGAGACGTTCTGGGAAATCCTGCCATTCATGATATATTGGGGGTATTGAGATGAATCCAAACATTCTGCTGATACCGATCCTGGTTCCCATCATCGCCGGGATACTGACCTTCATTCTGCCCAAGTCCGTCAAGTGGGGCAAGGAGATCCTGGCCCTGATCGCCACCGCCATTACCATGTACTACGCCGTGGCGATATTCAAGGTGGGGGGCGAGGGTTTAAGATTATTCGTGCCCTGGACCAGCTTCGGGATTAATTTCGACCTGTGGGCTTATCATTTCCCCAAGTTCATCCTTTTAGCGGCGGCCGGCTTCGAGATCCTGTTGGCCCTTTATACCGCCTCCTTTATGGACGGCAAGGAACGTTCCAAGGAATATTTCGCTTACTTTCTGTTGACCGCCGGGCTGGCCAACGGAGCCATCCTGGCCAACAACTTTGTGCTGATGCTGTTCTTCTGGGAGTCGTTGCTGGCCACCCTATACGGCATGATCTCAGTCGGCAACAAGGAGGCTTTCAAGACCGCCACCAAAGCCCTGGTGATCGCCGGCATCGCTGATTTCGCCATGATATTGGGCATCATCTTCGCCTGGCATCTTTCCGGCACCCTGACCATGTCCGAGATCCACTTAGAGCCGATGGGGCTGGGGGCGGCCGCTTTCGTGCTGATGGGCCTGGGGGCCATGGCCAAGGCCGGCGCCATGCCGTTCCACACCTGGATCCCTGACGCCGCCATAGACGCGCCGCTGCCGTTCATGGCCTACCTGCCGGCGGCCCTGGAAAAACTGCTGGGCATCTACCTGCTGGGCCGGATCTCCCTTGAAATGTTCACCATCCACATGAACAGCACCATGTCCATCTTCCTAATGACCATCGGCGCCGTCACCATAGTGCTGGCGGTGATGATGGCCCTGGTCCAGAAGGATTACAAGAAGCTGCTGTCGTTCCACGCCATCAGCCAGGTGGGCTACATGATCCTGGGCATCGGCACCGGGGTGCCGGCCGGGATCGTGGGCGGGCTGTTCCACATGCTCAACCACGCCATGTACAAGTGCACCCTGTTCCTGACCGGCGGGGCGGTGGAGAAGCAGGCCGGCACCACCGAGCTGAAAAAACTGGGAGGGCTGTTCAAGCTGATGCCCATCACCGGGGTGGCCTTCTGGGTGGCGGCCTTCGCCATCTCCGGGGTGCCTCCCTTCAACGGTTTCGTCTCCAAGGAACTGGTGTTCCACGGCGCGGTGGAGACCGGCAAGATGATATTCCCCATCGCCGCCTGGATCGGAGCCATCTTCACCTTCGCTTCGTTCCTGAAATTGGGGCATTCAACATATTTCGGACAAACCAATCCCGAGACACCCAACAAATCTCCCAAGGATCCCGGACTGGCCATGACCATCCCCATGCTGGTGATCGCCCTGGGCTGCATCCTGTTCGGGGTCTACAGCAAACTGCCCTTAAAATACCTGATCCAGCCGGTGCTGGAGGGAAGGGCCATCCTGGAGGGACACGCCGGGCATATGGAGTTCTGGGTCTTCCATCTCAACTGGATCGTGTGGGTCTCCATGGCTTGCTTAGTCATCGCCTTTCTGTTGCACAAGTACGGGGTCAAAAAAGGCCAGGGCAAGGCATACCTGGCTTCCGAGCCCATCCATAACCTGCCGGTGATGCATACATTATATGATTGGGCCGAAGCCAGGGTGTTCGACATCTACGAGTGGTTCGTGGGCGGCCTGCTCAAAGGCGCGGCCTGGACGGTGTTCAAGGTGGTGGACCGGGGGATAGACGCCATCTACGAGAAGCTGATCGTCATCGTCGGCGGGGTGGCCACCGGGGTGCTCAAGGAATATCACAACGGGCTTTACGCCAATTATCTGGC
The DNA here is from genome assembly GCA_020053305.1 of Candidatus Edwardsiibacteriota bacterium. Taxonomy (GTDB): domain Bacteria; phylum Edwardsbacteria; class AC1; order AC1; family EtOH8; genus UBA2226. The sequence goes on from JAGVNJ010000030.1 coordinate 9,356, forward strand.
CTGGGTGGTGGGCGGGTTCACCCTGCTGGTTATCTACCTGGCGGTATTGGTCAAGTAATTTTTTATTGTTTTGGCAATTAAAATATTTTCGTTGACAACCATAGGCGGAAGCCGTATGATATTTGTGCCCACTTTGATTTCCCTCAGGGCAAGCATAGCGGCTTTCTCCTGTCGAGGGATTTAGCCGCCATCCCAGAACGCCACAGATATCCATTTTCCACTTACAAAGTGAATTTATGGGTAAAAAAATAACTTTGTAAACCATTTTTAAAAAATATGATTGGCATTGATATTTTTTCTGGTTGTGGTGGAATGACCGTTGGAGCTAAACTTGCTGGCATACAAGTGAAATATGCTGTTGAGTTAAACTACCATTGTGCAAGCACATATTCACACAACCATACTGATGTTAAAATGATCAATACTGACATCAGAAAATTTAGAGTACATGACTTAAAACTATCTAAAAGAGAACCAATAGTTTTATTTGGGGGGCCACCTTGTCAAGGATTTTCAAAGTCAAACCAAAAAACAAAAAACAAACAGAATGAAAACAACTGGTTATTTAAAGAATTTATCAGAGTAGCCAAAGAATTAAAGCCCGACTGGATAGTTTTTGAAAATGTTGGAGGCTTTTCAGAATCACTCGAAGGTTTCTTTTTTAAAGAGACACTAATCAACTTTAAAAAAATGGGCTACGCAACAAGCCAGTTTTTATTAAATGCTTCAAACTACGGCGTCCCCCAAAACAGAAAAAGAGTTTTCATTGTTTGTTCGCTTGATGGAATAACAATTGAAGAACCAAAAGCAACTACCCAAAAAATAAATGTTGGCGAAGCCTTGTATGATTTGCCCAATCTAAAAAACGGTGCAAAGTTTTCTGTACTTCCATATAACCAAAAACCTCATTCTGCTTATTCAAAAGCAATGAGAGGAAAATTAGAAAAAAGCACCAACCACTTTGTGACTCAGAACTCCGAGGAAATTATTAAACGATACAAGTATGTTCCGCAAGGTGGCAATTGGGAAAATATTCCAATAAAACTGATGCAGAATTATAAAGATGTTAGTCGGTGTCATAGTGGAATTTATCACAGGCTTGACGAAGCAAAACCTTCGGTTGTGATTGGGAATTATCGTAAGAATATGCTTATACATCCAAAAGAAAATAGAGGCTTATCAGTTAGGGAAGCCGCAAGACTTCAATCATTTGAAGATAATTATATTTTTAAAGGATTTCTTACCGATCAACAACAACAAGTAGGTAATGCGGTTCCACCTTATTTGGCAAAAGCTGTGTTTTCTGAAATCATAAACAACAATTAAACTAAATGAACTTAGATAATCAATTTTTAGACGAATGGTTTGTTGCTTACAACCAAGTCTCAAAGGACTTTCGTGATTTCCCTTTTGGTCTTAATTATCCTGCAAAGTATAATGCCATTGCGGATAAACTAACTGCTTGGGTTCATCCTTATGTGAATCAAGGTTCAATGATGAAAGACGGTGGTTTTTTAACTGACCACGGTCCAGAACATATTAAAACGGTAATTAAGAGAGCAACTCAATTAGTTGTAGCAATGGAGCCCGAGGAAAGGTTGAATCCCTTTGAAGTTTATGTTTTACTTATGGCAATTCATGTTCATGATGTCGGGAATATCCTTTCAAGAAAGGGACATGAAATGAACTCCATTGTTGTAATAGATCATTTGAAGGACACATTAGTTAGATATGACCGAATTGAATGGGCTGCTATTTATGACATAGCAAGTGCTCACGGTGGTGAGGAAAAAGATAAGATTAGCAAATTGCCTGAAAATCCTGAACCAATTCATAACATAGATGTGAGATTTCAGTTGCTTGCTGCAATTTTGAAATTTGCTGATGAACTTGCAGAGGATTCTTCAAGAGCTGCACGATATTTATTGTTTAAGGGTAAGTTGCCAGAATATAGTGCGATATATCATGAATATGCACTTTCATTACACTCCGTAAAAGTTAAGAGTAAGGACAGATTAGTTGAAATGCATTTCAACATTGAAGAAGAAAAGTTACATGAAAAGTACAAAAAGAAAATAATAAATAGAATTTCACAGCAATTTGATGAAAAACCGGAATTTCTAATAAACGAAATATATTTAAGAACTCTTAAAGCACATTTTGAAAGATTATATTGTATGAGATTTATGAGACCTTTTATTAATATTGATAAGATACGTGTATTTATAAAAGTTTCTTTAAACAAGAATAAGAAGCTTCATATTCCACCCCCACAAGGGACTTTTGATTTAATTGAATCAGGTATTGATGAAATTCACATGGGGCAAATTTTTGAAATGTGCCCAGAACTTGAAAATTGGCATAGTGAAAAATTATCCAATCACATTAAAGCTATGGCAACACCATGAGTACTGTAGAAGCTAAAAATCCTTTCCAATACCAAACGCCTGACAGCATCAAAACAGATGATGCGTTGAGCATTTTTGTTGATGTTTTCAAGGACTTTTATCATGTCATAAATATTGGGAATACTTTTATTCACGGTCCTAGAGGTTCGGGAAAAAGCATGATGTTTAGAATCATGAGGCCGGATTGCCAAAAGAAAAAATTAGAAAAGCATTTACATGAACTTCCCTTTTACGCTATACACGTTCCAGTAAAAGAGACTTCTCTAAGAATATCCGACATAGATAAATTGGAAAAAAACTATGGGGCAAATTACTTGAACGAGCATTTTATGATTCTCTATTTTTCAATCTGCTTGTTTGATGCTTTGGCGAAGGAAGACTTCACCAATTACGAAAAGTCAAAAGATGAAGCGGTAAATTTTTATAATAAAGTTTTTATTAGTAAACTAAAATTAGCAGGTTGGAAAGAAAATCTTGAAGTAAGAAATGACTTCAACACGGCCAATGAGGTATTCACAGAGATAAGAGAAATTTGTTCGGCAATTCAAAGTTACTTTACAAGGAATTTTGTTATAAAAATATCATTGAACCCTGAAATGATAACTTATGAAGGAGCCTTGTGTTTGTATTCTGACTTCCTATTACCAATAATACGGACAATAAGGGAGTTTGAGTTTATGCCTAAAGCACCTATGTATTTTATGGTTGATGATGCTGATGAACTCAACTTAACTCAAACACAAATTTTGAATTCTTGGGTTTCGTTTCGTTCAACAAATGATATTTCCTATAAAGTATCAACGCAACTAAATTACAAAACCTATTTTGCCACAACTGGTTCGAAAATTGATTCCCCACATGACTACTTTGAAATTGATTTGACGGAAGTATATACCTCCGATAAAAAGGAAAAATACAATAGAAATGTTAAAGAAATAATTGAAAAGCGTTTGGACGTAATCGGTAACATTAAAATAACGGCCGAAGAATATTTCCCAAAGGATGAAAAACAATTTATAGCGATTGAAGAAATTAGGAAGAAGTTGTCGGAAAAAAAAATAGAAGAACTGGCTTTAACTTCGCAATCCAAAGATCAAACATATTTGGAGAAAGCTGCCTATGATTATGCATACAGGTATGCCACATCCGAGTATATGAAAATACTTGAAAAAACTGGTGAGGGACACGGACATAATTACAGCTATGCCGGCTTCAATTCATTAGTGCACTTGTCGTCAAATATCATCAGAAATTTTCTTGACTTAGCATCTAAAATGTATATATCAGCTTTTAACAGCATCAACAATGATGTTAAATATATTCCCCTTAAGATTCAGAACAATGAAATTGAAACTTATTCAGATTGGTTCTTGGATAGTAACTTTGAAACAATTAAAGATGATCAAAAACTGAATAAAGAAGAATTGGATCAATATAATAAACTCCATAATCTGATCGACAGTATGGGGCAGGCTTTCAGCAGATTTTTCAAGTCCGACTTAAGCGAAAGGAAAATGTTTTCGTTCTATTTTGAAGATGAACCATCAAAAGAACTTCATGAGGTTTTAAAAAAGGGCGTGTCTTCGGGGTATTTCCATCGTTCAGCGAAAAGCAACAAAACAGGAACTGGCAGAGCAAAGCTGTATGTGCTAAACAGAATGTTAGCCCCGTTGTATCGTTTAGATCCAGCGAGTTTTTCAGGATATTTATTTTTAAGGGCAGATAAAATTGAAATGGCAATGAATAATCCAAAAGACTTTATTAAGTATATTGAGGAACGAATTAAAAAGGGGAATAAAGAACAAGATGAGAGTCAACTTAAATTTGAATTTTAATCTCATTATAGAATGAAGAGCAATAGCAAATATATCACACTTACTTCACTCTCCGAGAACATTCAGGGGAAAGTTGATTATTTTATTACAAGTGCAAGCTATGAGGAAAGGTGCCTTAAGGTAGCTGATGAAATCAAAAAAATAAATCCAACAAACGCTATTGTTTGTTGCAATACCGCCAACAGCTATAACAGTAAAAATTTAGATTATTTGAAAGCACTATTCGGCAATTCATTTAGTTTGCTTGAATTGCATTCTAACAATCCCTCACTCAATAATGACGCACTTTTGTTAAAAGTAATTTCAATCAAGGCACAAAACCCAAAGTTAATAATTGTTGACATTACTACTTTCACACACGAGACGCTTTTAATTTTGTTCAGATTGCTCAAGTTGATTTTATCAAGCACAACCGCTGTAAAGTTTGTTTATTTGGAAGCGTCTGATTACTCGTGGAATATTGATAAAGTTGAGGACAAATGGTTAAGCAAAGGCATAGGTGAAATTCGTTCTATCGTTGGTTATCCAGGTTTATTCAATCCATCAAAAGGTACACACTTAATTATTTTAGTTGGATTTGAATCAGACAGAACAATAAAGTTGATTGAAAAATATGATTCAACCATTGTCTCGCTAGGACTTGGAGTTAAGAAGACACCAAACCCAAGTGACAAAATAATTATTGAGATGGCAAGGAAAAAACAGCAAGAGCTTGTTAATCAGTTCCCACATGTACGGGTATTTGATTTTTGTTTGGAAAGTTCAGACGAAACAAAAGTGGCAATTGAAAAGCAGATAGCATTATACCCAAGCCTTAATGTTATTGTAGCACCAATGAATAATAAAGTTTCAACAATTGGTGCGGGAATTTTAGGCATTGACAAATTTGAAGTGCAGCTTTGCTATGTCAAAGCCAATCAATACAATACTGGATTTTATTCAAAGCCAGGAACAAGTTGCTATTTATTCGACCTATCTCGCTAAATAAAACTAAAATACAGACAAACAGAAAAACAAAGCACGAAACGTTAATGCTGTCTGTTAAAACCCAAATTAAAACGATTTTTGCACTTGTACGTTAGGCATCATTGCAAAGGAAGGAATCAAAAGGCGCAATTTGTTTGGGTAAATCATGCAAAAAGTTTTTAGCAATATTGATAATTAACAGTCAATTTAAATTAATTTTGTAATTCGAAATAATACTTTGGAGCAATCATAAAAATGCTGCTTTTATTCATCATCGTTCCCCTGGCGGTGGCAGCCCTGATGCCGCTGGTGTCCCGGCTGTGGAAGGGCCTGCCCGATATCCTGGGGGTGGCCACCATGGCGGCCCTCCTGACCCTGAGCCTGTATCAGATCCGCCTGATATCGTCCGGACACCGCATCCTGTGGGATGCCGCGGCCATAGGCCTGCCCTTAAAGGCCGGCCTGATGCTGGACGGCTTCTCGCTGCTGCTGCTGATCACCATCAGCCTGATCTCGCTGTTCGCCTGCATCTATTCCATCAACTACATGGAACACTACGGAGCTAAGGGGTCGTATTACGCCCTGTTCCTGCTGATGGTGGCCGGGATGAACGGGCTGGTGCTGACCGTCGACCTGTTCAACATGTATGTCTTTTTGGAGGTGGCGGCGGTGGCCTCCTACGCTTTGGTGGCCTTCGGCCAGAAGCACGACGAGGTGGAGGCGGCCTTCAAGTACCTGATGCTGTCGGTGCTGGCCACCACCGGCATTCTGCTGGCCATGTCCTTCATCTATTTGATGACCGGCACCATGAACTTCAAGGAGCTGTCCATGGCGGTGGGAACCGGCATGAGCGTCAAGCTGATCGGCCTGTGCCTGGCCCTGTTCCTGATGGGCTTCGGCCTGAAGGCGGCCATGGTGCCGTTCCATGCCTGGCTGCCGGATGCCCATCCCTCGGCCCCGGCGCCCATCTCGGCCATGCTTTCCGGAGTGCTGATCAAGGTCTCCGGCATCTACGCCCTGACCCGGGTGGTATACGACATCTTCGGGCTGCCAGCCTCGGTCTCCCAGGCCATGATCTGGCTGGGGGTGGCCTCGATGGTTATCGGAGCGCTGATCGCCCTGGGACAGAACGATTTCAAAAGAATGCTGGCTTACTCGTCCATCAGCCAGATCGGATACATAGTGGTCGGTTTAGGATTGGGGACTCCGTTGGGCATCATGGGGGCCTTGTTTCATCTGTTCAACCACGCTACTTTCAAGAGCCTGCTGTTTCTTGACGCCGGGGCCACCGAGTATGCCACCGGCACCAGGGACCTCTCCAAGCTGGGAGGGGTGGGCCACAAGCTGCCCATCACCAGCCTGACCACCACCATCGGGACCTTCTCCATCGCCGGGATCCCGCCCTTCAACGGGTTCTGGAGCAAACTGCTGATCATCGTGGCACTGGTGGAGGCCAACCACGTCGGGGTGGCGGCCATCGCCATTGCCACCAGCATTCTGACCCTGTGGTATTTCCTGCTGATGCAGAGAAAAGCCTTCTTCGGGAAATTGGCGGCCGGTTTGGAGAAGGTCAAGGAAGTGCCGTTCTACATGGCCTTGGCCACCTTCTGTCTGGCGGCCCTGTGCCTGCTGGTGGGCCTGTTCTATCCCTGGGTCACTGCCAAGCTGATCCAGCCGGGGATGACCGCCCTGACCAATTCCATCGGGGCTAATGGGTTTTCGTTGTTCGGACAATGATCCTGGCTTTACGAAGATTTGAGGTTGAGAAGATAGGATGATAGGATTGAGTTATCTATGAGTGATAGGATACGCACGGTAAGAGATTTAAAGGTTTACAAAGCGGCATTTTACTGTGCGATGGAGATATTTGAGATAAGTAAGACTTTTCCCTCAGACGAAAAATATTCATTGACGGATCAAATCAGAAGGTCTTCCCGTTCGGTATGCTCAAATCTGTCTGAAGCATGGCGTAAAAGAAAATATAAGAAAGTATTTGTCAATAAACTGTCCGACAGCATGCAGGAAGCTGCTGAAACCCAAACTTGGCTTGAGTTTTGTTTGTCTTGCAACTATATTTCTGAGGATGATTTTAAAAAACTTGATCGTGAATATGAAAATATCATTGGCCTGTTGAACGCTATGGATTTTAAAGCCGATAAGTTCTGCTTTTAAAAAACTGAACCTCACAACTTCGTAACATCGTAAACTTCAAATATACACATTGGAGTCAAAATGGACATTATCAATCTTATACTGCTGATAATGCTGGCCGGCTTCGCCTGCCTGGCGGTGTTCTTTAAGGACCTGCTGCGGGCGGCCTTGAGCCTGGCCTTCATGAGCGCGGTGCTGGCGGTGGTGCTGTACCGGATGGATTCGCCCTACGCCGCGGTGTTCGAGCTCTCGGTGGTGGCCGGCCTGATCACGGTGCTGTTCGTCTCCACCATCGCCCTGACCAAGACGGAGGAAGCGGTCAAGGAATCACGATGGCCGATGTACCTGTTCCCGCTGTTCCTGGTGCTGTTCGGCATCATCGACCTGCTGGTGATGAAGGGGCTGTTCTCCAATATCCCGGCCGGATACGGCAATGCCGAGAAAAGCTTCGGGGCCACCCTGTGGGGCATCCGCTCCATGGACCTGATCGGACAGATCGCGGTGATCTTCGGCGGAGTGTTCGGGGTGCTGGCCCTGTTCCGGGAGAAGCCGCTTACCGCCCAGGATAAGATAGACGCTGAAAAAGCCAAGGACGGAGGGCACAAACTATGGTAATGATCAACCTGATATTCGTCGGCCTGCTGTTCTTCATCGGGCTGTACTGTCTGCTGACCAGCCGCAACATGATCAAACTGCTGATCGGCCTGGAGATCATGGCCAAATCGGCGGTGCTGTCCTTCATCACCGCGGGCTATGCCCGGGGGGAGACCTTCTTCTCGCAGAGTCTGGTGATCACTTTCATCGTGATCGAGGTCTCCATCGTGGCGGTGGCCCTGGCCCTGGTGATCAACGCCTATAAAAACACCGGAAACCTGGATATCCGCAGCCTGACCAAACTAAAAGGGTAAGAACCTTACCCGCTAAATACCCGAAATGAACTAAAAATAAAATTTCGTGTTTTTGGTGGGGAAGCTATTGAAATAATAAGCAAAAAAATAAACGAGGATACAGACATGGCAATATTCAGCCAGTGGAATATACTGATCACCCCCTTCATCGGGTTCGGCCTATTCGCTTTGGTCTCCTATCTGATCTACAAGATGGGCGATGTGATGGCCCCCAAATTGAAGGATGAAGGCGCCAAGCTTTGCCAGTATGCCTGCGGAGAGGATTTTCTGGGGAAAAAGCTTCAGGTGGGATATCGCCAGTTCTTTCATGCCGCCTTGTTTTTCACCATGATGCATGTGGCGGCCCTGGTGATCGCCACCATCCCCGGCGGGTCGCTGGCCTTCGCCATCCTGGGCATCTTTTATCTGCTGATGATCTGGTTCTCCATCATTGCTTTGATCCTGAAATAAACCCGAAATACAAATCACGAAATACGAAACAAGCTCCCAATGCCCAAAATAAAAATGGACACAATAAGCGTTGCTTTTTTCGTCTTTCCGACTTCTCAACCAAACGACATAATTTAGAATAAACAAGGACATGAAAATAAAGCGAATATTGACGGCCCTTCTAATCCTGTCGGCTGCCGCTATGGCCCAGAACAAAGTCGCCATTCTGGACTTTAAAAACAACGGCCCCGCAAGCCAGCAGCACCTCTCTGAGGGCATCGCCAACATGCTGGCGACCACGCTGGCGGGCAGCGCGGCCATCGAGGTGGTGGAGCGGTCGGCCCTGGACAAGATAGTCCAGGAGATGAAACTGGGCATGACCGGGCTGGTCGATCCCAAATCAGCGGCCCAAGTGGGCAAAGTGGCCGGTGCCAACCTGGTGGTGATCGGCTCCTATACTGCGCTGGGCAAATCTATCCGGATCGACGCCAAGGTCGTGAATGTCGAGACAGCGGTGATCGTCAAAGGGGCCGCGGCCAGCGCCAAGGCAACGAGTCTCGAGAACCTGGACGATGCAGTCGACGCCCTGGCCCAGAAGCTTCTGACAAATCTTACCGGCGAACAGGTTAAGGCCAGGGTACAGGGCGATCTCAATAAGGCGGGCCGGTTGGAATTCGCCTTCTCCGGTAAGGAGATGATCGCCCTGCTGATCGATGGCCAGATCATAGAGCCAGCCGAGGATCTGAAGGCTACGGTAGAACTTGCTCACGGCCGGCACAAGGTGCAGATTGAGCGGGCGAAAGGAATGTTTAAAAGCGTGACCGAGTTGGACACTCTGATTGAGATCCCGGGCGGGTACATCGTGCGGGCCGAATACAAGAACAAAAAACTGAACATATACGAAACCGTGCCGGTTCCAGGGAATAAAATTGAACAATCCGCCGTTACAACCACGACGGCCGGAACTTCCACGGAGAAGGTAACGGCGGATTTCGGCCCGATGACGGGCAAAGTGTCCATAGAGTTTTCCGGCACGGCGCCCGCCGCCACTTCTACTATCCAGGTCGAGTCCGGCCCTTCAAAGATTGTAATCTTAAGCAGCGAGGGCATGTGCGATGTCTATCTTGACGGGCAAAAACGGGCCAGCCTGCCGCTTTCGGGAATAGATGAAATGGCAACAGCAACAATCTATGATATCAAACCGGGAACTTATCATATCAAAATAGAAGGGTTTGATGCCTGGTATGATGGCACCCTGACTGTGGGCAGCGGGGAAGAGATAAAAATCAAGGCCGAACCCAAATCGTTTAAGATCATCGGCCGGTCTAAGATATAATCCGTCACCCTGTCGGGGGCGGCCCTGCTTCTCAAATAAATACGAAAAACCAATATCGAAATACGAAACAAATACCAATACCAAATTGCAAATGAACAAAAATTGGGCGCTGTTTTAAGCGTTTGTGTTTTGGGTTTAAAGATTGTTTCGAATTTCGGATTTTGAATTTAGAATTTAAAGGAAATGTTATGGCTTTAGAAAAATTGGTCAAATGGTCCCGGGTGTCGTCGCCCTGGCTGCTCCATTTCAACAGCGGGGCCTGCAACGGATGCGACATCGAAACCCTGGCCGCCCTGATGCCCAGGTTCGACCTAGAGCGCTTCGGGGTGCTGCTTAAATCCACCCCCCGCCATGCCGATGTGCTGGTGTGCACCGGGGCGGTGACCCGCCAGCAGGTCTCCCGCTTAAAGAGGATCTACGAGCAGATGGCCGAGCCCAAATTCGTGGTGGCGGTGGGCGCCTGCGCCTGCTCCGGCAACGTCTTCCGGGGTTGTTACAGCGTGCTGGAAGGGGTCGACCAGGTGATCCCGGTCAATGCCTACATTCCCGGATGCGCGGCCAAGCCTGATGCCATCATCGACGGCGTGGCCAAGCTGCTGGGCGCTTTGAAGAACGGCTGACGTTTCCGAGAATACAGAATACAGAATATAGAAAACAGGAGATAAAAATGACCTTTGAGGAAATAAAAAAGATCCTGGAGGAAAACCTGAAGGGCAAGATCAAGGAGCTGATCAATCCCTTCCCCCGACGAATGACTTTATGGGTGGACAAGGCCGATGCCATCGAAACCTGCCGGGCGCTCAAGGAGAAGGCCGGGTTCTACCATCTGTCCACCATTACCGGGCGCGACACCGGGGATAAGCTGGAGGCTCTGTATCACTTCGCCCAGAACGGCATGGCCCTGACCCTGCGCCTTCAGACCGATCGGAACGATCCTAAACTGCCGACCACCATAGCGGTCTACCCCGGGGCGATATTCTACGAGAGGGAGGTCCACGATCTGGTGGGCATAAATTTTGAAGACCATCCCGATATGCGCCCGCTGGTACTGCCCGATGAATGGCCCCAGGGCATCTATCCGCTGCGCAAGGACTGGCACTATAACCGGGAGAAGGGAGTCATAGAATGAGCACATTTATATTACCGGTAGGCCCGCAACATCCGGCCTTAAAAGAGCCCACCTCGTTCCGCTTTCTGGTGGACGGCGAGACCGTGGTCGACGCCGATCTCCGCTTGGGCTATAACCACCGGGGCATAGAGAAGGGCTGCGAGGAACGGACCTATATCCAGGATCTTTATCTGCTGGAAAGGGTCTGCGGCATCTGCTCCAACGTCCACATGACCGTTTTCGCCCAGGGGGTGGAGAAATTGATGGGCATCGAACCGCCCAAGCGGGGCCTGTTCATCCGTTGTTTGATGGGCGAGCTGGAGAGGGTCCATTCCCATCTGCTGTGGCTGGGGGTGGCCGGGCACGAGGTGGGTTTCGACACCTTCTTCATGTACACCTGGCGGGACCGCGAGATTGTCGAGGATATTCTGGAGATGGTCTCCGGCAACCGGGTCAACTACGGCATGCAGACCTTCGGCGGGGTGCGGCGCGACCTGGACGAGATGCAGATCAGGAAGGTGCTGGACGGCATCGCCGCCCTTAAGGCCCGGACCCCGTATTACCTGAATATCGGAGCCTCCGAGCCGACTCTGGTGGCCCGCATCGCCGGGGTGGGCAAACTGCCCCTGGAGAAGGCGGTGGAGCTGAACGCGGTGGGGCCGACCGCCAGGGCCTCCGGATGGAAGAGCGACGTCCGCCAGGACGATCCCTATGCCGGTTTCGGCGAGCATATTCCCTTCAACATCGTCACCGATGAGGGAGGAGACGTGCTGGCCAGAGTGGTGGTTCGGGCCAAGGAACTGATGGAATCATACAATATCTGCGAATACATCCTCAAGAACCTGCCTTCCGGGGACATTCGGGTCAAGGCCCCCCGCAAGGTCCCGGAGGGAGAGGTGGTCAGCCGGGCTGAGGCCCAGCGGGGCGAGTGCATTCACTACATCCGCTCCAACGGCACCGACAAGCCGGACCGGGTAAAGGTCCGGGCTCCGACCCTGGCCAACTGGCCGGCCACCCTGTATATGTTGCGGGGCGGATACGTGGCCGATATTCCCATCGTGATGGCGGCCATCGATCCCTGCCTGTCCTGCACCGACCGGATGGCCATCATAACCGACCCCAAGGGCAATGAGAAGGTCTGGGACTGGGAAACCCTGCGTCAGTATGGGATAGATTTCTACCGCAAACGCGGAATAAAATTGTAGCCACTATTTTTTGAGAACGGGGGAAAGGAGAAAACTATGATCAAGTTTCTCACTGCGCTGATTGAAAAGGAAGGCGACGGTTACGTTTCATTGTGCCCGGAGTTGGATATCGCCAGCCAGGGCGGGACGATAGAGGAAGCCAAAAGCAACCTGCAAGAGGCGCTGGAGCTTTTCTTTGAATGCGCTTCACCAGAAGAAAAAAAGCGGCGTTTGCACAATGAAGTTTACGTGACAAACGTTCAGGTGGCGGTTGGGTAGGCTGCTGGTACTTTCGGGCGCTGATGTTTACCGCATCCTGTTCCGGCAGGGTTTTAAGGAAGTCCGGAGACGCGGAAGCCATATCTTGATGCAAAAAATGACAGAGGATGGCACCATCACAGTTCCTGTTCCCGACCATAAGGAACTGCGCATTGGAACATTGTTTTCGATCATTAGGCAGTCACAGGTTTCCCGCAGCGAATTTGAAGGTTGATGCCTCATGAAGAAAAGTAGTAAGCATATCTGTAGCGACCTGAGGGCCGAGTACGACTTTTCCTCTATGAAGGGCGGAGTCCGGGGAAAATATGCCAAGCGGTATACGGCCGGGACCAATTTGGTGTTGCTGGACAAGGATGTGGCTAAATCATTTCCCACCGACGAGGCGGTAAACAAGGCGTTGCGGTTTGTTCTCAAGGCTGCTGATATGGCCAAGCCAAAGCATACATAGGTGCTCTTTGCGCCAGTACTGGATAGATTTTTACCGCAAACGCGGGATAAAGTTGTAATTACTTCTATTTGGGAACAGGGGAAAGGTGAAAACTATGATCAAGTTCCTAACTGTGCTGATTGAAAAGGGAGGAGACGGGTATGCTCCCCTGTGCCCGGTGTTGGATATCGCCAGTCAAGGCGGGACGTTAGAAGAAGCCGAAAATAATTTGCATGAGACAATGGACATTCCCCCCGTGTGCACTACCAAAGATGAGAATACGAAACGGTTGCATCAGGTACCACACAAATTATATGAAAAGTGTTTAAACAATCTAATCAAAAACAAAAATATTAACCGCTGTTTGACAGTTATTCCAGTTATTTTCTTTTTTTTGCTAGGCCCATTACATGCAGATAAGGTTAATGAATACAAAGCAGTAACGGATTTATGGATTGATGGTTTTGGCGAAAAAGCACTAAAAATAGTAGATGATAGTTTAACACACGATTCGTTAGATATAGACTTATTGTGCCTCCGGGGGTTACTTTATGTAAGTATGACTGAATATGAAAAGGCACTTAATGATTTTGATAAGGCAAAAGAGAGAAACGTCTCTTGTTATTTACCTTATAGTTGTAAAGCCATCTACTATTTAAACATTGCTAGTTACAATAAAGCAATAGAAAATTGCAATATATCGATATCATTAAAAGACGATGACTATGATGCTTATTTTTATAGAGGTTTGGCATACCTAAAATTAGGCAAGTTGGAGGAATGTATCGATGATTTTAGCAAATACATTTTCTACAGACCCGATTATATAAACGGTTATGAGATGCGCGGTTGTGCTTATATGCTTATGAAACAATATCGATTGGCGTTGTTGGATTTTAATAAAAGCATACAATTAAATCCCAATTTAACAGATGTATATGTATTGCGTGCTATGATATATACGGTTGGTTTGAGGGAAAATTCATTAGCAATTAATGATTACACAAAGGCATTATTGCTTTTTGACAAACGGACAGAAGTTTTGAAACAATATTATAAAGATAAAGATAAAGATATAAGAGATTATTTTATGCACAATAATTCTCCAATGCTTTATACAAAAAGTGATATATTTTTCAGAAGGGGGCTTAGCTATATAATATTATCTGACAAGACAAAGGGACTGCGGGATATTAAAAAAGCAGCATATTTAGGTAATTCTGACGCGATAAAATATTTACAAGAATAATATAACATAAGTAGTATGCCCTATCTCGTTAAATACTGAACACAATGGGCTGCGCAATTTTACATAGCTACTGAATTAACAAAACGCAACTGTTATGTCTCTCGTACTGTTTAACTCGCTTGCTTCATCTTTGTTTAGCACCTTCGTCATGGCTGTTTTGTTTTTGCCGAAAAACTAAAAAATGGGATTACTGTTATGAATTTTAAATCATATTCAATAATTTTATTACTGTTTAGCATAAGCTGTGCGCCCCAAATTGATAAAAATAAATTTGAAAATGTTAACCGTGCTGCTAAAACAATAGAGGGTTCAGTTAAGATTGGTGTTAACTATCAGAGATTTAGTGAATTATTGCAAAATATGTCTACAGAAGCAACTATTGTAAAAGATCAAATCAAAACAGAAGAAGAAGCGGAATTATTAAAAAGATATGAAATAATTTTAGAAACATATCAGGAAAGTGGTATAGTTTGGCAAAATATGAGGTATGGATATATATATGTTGAAGGAGAGATAGAAGCAATAGTGGTAAAATACAATTTACCGACTGAAACACATAAATTCCCTCGGAAATTCAGGACAATATCGGGCAATGTAATTCAACTAATATGGGAAACAGCACGTATCAAAACTGATTCTGCAAATGTTATATTAAACAAATGAAACATAAATGTTTCACAAGTAAATGATTATGAAGTTTGATATTACATCGGCAGCAATAGCTACGTTAATATCAACGGCAGTTAACGTTTTTATTAACTTGAAAATGCGCAATGGTGATGAGGCAAAGCGCTTACAAGAGCAGTTACACGATATTAATAAAATATCAATAGAGTACCCTTATTTTGAGGACCCCGAATTTACTAACAAATGGAATAATCGTGGAAAATCAGACCCACAATATTTGCGTTATGAAAATTATTGTGCCATAATATTTAACTTTTTGGAACGCCTCTTCTATCATTGTAATTTTAATGACAAAAAGATCAATGGTTATGTAAATGCAAAAGATTGGGTAAGAAATCATCAGCAGTGTTGGGAAAACCCAACATCTGCTTTTGAGAATGCCGATAGCTACCCAAAAAGGTTTAGGGAACGTATTTTGGAGTATTTAAAAAATTATTAGGAAAGCATTAATAATCGTTTGTCCGGGAGAAAAACAACGTCAACAAGGTTGCAACCCATTATCTGGCGTAAAGGTTGATGCCGAAAAGTTACAGTCTTTTCTTTTAAGTGATATTGGTGGTGCTTGGGCTGATGATGAAATTGAGGTGCTTAGTGATCCCACAAAAAAAGAAGTTACAATAAGTTTAAATTCAGTAGCTTTCTCGGATTATGCATTAGTGGTTTTTTCCGGTCACGGTTACACAAATAGAATGGATAACAGAACCTATTTAGCACTTGCTGATTCAGATATTGCTGAAAGTCAATTGGTGTGTTGTGCAAAGCAAACCATAATACTTGATTCTTGTCGTGAATATCATACACCGATACAAGAAATGAGGAAATTTGCTGATGGCCTTGGTGCATCAGTCTCTGGTCAGATTCCTAACGCACGATTATTATATAACCAAGAAATAGAAAAGGCTAAAGATGGTATAATTTATATGCATGCAGCCAGCATCGATCAACCTGCATCGGTTTATTCGGAAGGTTCATGCTATATACAATCTTTACTTGAAGTCAGTAATACTTTTGGTAAATCAACAGGTTCTTTGCAAATTTTAAATGTTTATTCCGCGCATGATAGGGCCATTGAGGTCTTAAAAAGGGAGTACCCATTGGAAGCACAAAATCCAACAATAACAGGTAGTATTAAAAGATGGGATTGGTTTCCATTTGCTCTTAGAGCTCAAGAAGAATTATATTATGTTTTCGATAATTAACATAAATGAGGTTTAAATGGATATTCTGAAAATATTTCTCTATCTGCTGGTCTATCCGGGCCTGCTGTTCCTGTTCGTCTATTCCACTTTCGTGGAATGGGTGGACCGGAAACTGTATGCCAAATTCCAGAACCGGATGGGCCCCATGCATACCGGCAGCCACGGCATCCTGCAGCCCATCGCCGATTTCGTCAAGCTGATGGCCAAGGAGGACATCGTTCCCAAGGAGGCCGACAAAAAGCTGTTCAATGCCGTTCCCATCCTGGCCCTGACCTCGGTGCTGACCGCCGGGCTGTTGCTGCCGGTGTGGCATTTCAGCGATACCTTCCAGTCGGCCACCTCTTTCCAGGGGGATATCATCGTCATCGCCTACCTGCTGTCGCTTCCCAGCTTCGCCTATTTTCTGGCCGGCTGGGCCTCGGCCAGCATGTACGCCGCCATCGGCGGGGTCCGGGTGCTGACCCTGCTGTTCGCCTATGAAGTGCCGATGTTCCTGGCCATCCTGTCGCCGGCGGTAATGGCCGGCAGCTGGAGACTGGCTGAGATCGCCGCCTACTATCAGGCTAATCCCTGGCATCTGCTGATCAACATCTTCGCCTTCGCCGTGGCGATAATCACCCTGCAGGCCAAATTAGAGAGGGTGCCGTTCGACATCCCCCATGCCGAGACCGAGGTGGTGGGCGGCGCCTTTACCGAATATTCCGGCCGCAAACTGGCCATGTTCCGCCTGCTGGCCGACATCCAGATGGTGGTGGGCGCCGGCCTGATCGCCGCCCTGTTCATGGGCGGCTTCCCGGGCGGGCTGATCCCCGGGTTCATCTGGTTCATTGTCAAGACCCTGGTCGTGGTCTTCATCCTGTCCGCCATGCGCGCGGTGACCGCCCGGCTCCGGATAGACCAGATGATTTCCTTCAGCTGGAAATGGCTGGCCCCGCTGGCCCTGCTGCAGCTGGTAATCGTAATATTCTTGAAGGGGTATCTGCAATGAGTTTAAGATTAGGAGCGATGCTGCCCGAGGTGCTCAAGCACCTGTTTAAAAAACCGGCCACCGTCCAGTATCCTTTCGAAAAGATCGGAGTGCCCAAGGGTTTTCGCGGCCGCCCGGTGATGGACCCCAATCTGTGCATCGGCTGTCAGCTGTGCGTCAAGGATTGTCCCTCCGAGGCCCTGGAGATCCACAAGGAGTCCGAGAGCACCGATGAGGCCGGCAAGGTGGCCAAGAGATTCTCCATGACCTTCTTTCTGGACCGCTGTTCCCACTGCGCCCAATGCGCCGAAGTGTGCCCCAAGAAGGCCATTCACATGAATACCGAGTTCGAGGATGCCGCCTTCGACCGCGGAGCGCTGAAGATCGTTTATAAATAATTACGGCGACGTTTTAATGATGGTCGGGCATTACTTGTCCGGCCATTTTATGCATGACAAATTGCCACGAGAAAAATTTCCCACGAAATAAACGAAAAAGACTGAACCACGAGATTTTATCAGCGCATTAAGCCAAGTTGATTTACTAGATACCTAATATCGTTTATCGCAATTCGGGAGTTCAAGGGGTTTCCCTAGGAAATATTTACTGGAGCAAAGTATGGAATGGACCGATGCGGTGGCTTCGGCCGTCGAGGCCTCCGGCAAGCTGATGATCTTCGGCATCGGCAACGAGATGATGGGCGACGATGCCGCCGGCTCGCTGGTTGCCCGGGAACTGCGGATGATGCTGCAGGAGTGCGATTATGGCGGGTTTGCCGAAGTGCTGGTGGCCGGGACCAATCCTGAGAATTTTTCCGGCCTGGTCAGGAACAAAAAGCCCGACCTGGTGCTGTTCATCGATGCCGCCGACATGGGGCGGCCAGTGGGTGAGATAGCCTTTCTCAACCACAAAGATATGCACTCCATGATGCACTCCACCCACACCATGCCGCTGTCCTTTTTGGGTGACTATCTGGAGAAGATAACCGGGGCCAAGGTCATCGCCCTGGGCATCCAGGCCGGGCAGATCCAACTGGAGGTGCCAATGAGCCGGCCGGTGGCGGTGAGCGTCAAAAGGATTTCACGCTTCCTGAATCAGGCCATCTTGGATAAGTTGAAAGCTCCGACAAAAGGCCTCCCCTGAACGTTGACTTGCCTAATAAATAAAGATATAATACTCTGTGTTTAAATTTTAGTAAAAGGATAGGGGAATTATGCTGGATCAAAAATTACTGGATATCCTGGCCTGCCCCAAATGCAAGGGCGAGCTGGAGTACCGGCCCAAGGAACTCAAATTGTTATGCTGGAGTTGCAAACTGGGCTACAATATCAAGGATGATATCCCGGTGATGCTGATAGACGAGGCCGAGCCGATTAGCCTCGACAAGAAATAGGATTGATCATTGTTTGAGATGTCAGGCTTTGCTGTTGGGCAACGTTTGAATAGTCCGGCAGAGCGTTGGAATGTTGTTCGAAACGTTGGAACATCGTCGGGCTATTAAATTTTGAATCTCCGACATCGTTTTACAGAATATTGTGACACCTCAAACTGAACAACAATAAATTAATTTTAGCGGGAGCAAAGTGGATAAATTCATCATCCAAGGCGGAAGATCTTTGTCCGGCATGATCCGGGCCTCGGGCGCCAAGAACGCGGTGCTACCGGCCATGGCAGCCTGCCTGCTGGCCCCGGGAAGGTCCGTTCTGACCAACGTTCCCAATGTGATGGATGTGCGCACCATGAGGCGTTTGCTTGTCAGGCTGGGGGCCAAGGTGGACTTTGAGGACAACCGGATGACCGTCGATGTTCCCGAGAAACTTAAGTGCGAGGCCGAATACGAGATCGTCAAGCAGATGCGGGCCTCGTATTATGTCCTGGGGCCTCTGCTGGCCAGGTTCGGGAGGGCCAAGGTATCCCTGCCGGGGGGATGCTCCATAGGGGCCCGGCCCATAGACCTGCATCTGAAAGGCATGGAGGCCCTGGGGGCTAAAATTCAGATACTTCATGGTTATGTCGAGGCTCAAGGCAGGCAACTTAAAGGGGCCAGGGTCCTTTTGGCCGGTACCCACGGGGTGTCGGTAGGGGCCACCATCAATGTGATGATGGCGGCGGCTTTGGCCAAGGGGATCACGTTAATCGAATCGGCGGCCCTGGAGCCCGAAGTGGTATCCACCGCCCAGATGCTGATATCCATGGGAGCGGACATCACCGGCGCCGGCACTCCGGTGATGACCATCGCCGGGGTGGATGGCTTAAGGCCGGCCGAGACCAGGATGATCCCCGATCGTATCGAGGCCGGGTCATTGATGATAGCGGCGGCCATCAGCGGAGGCTGCATAACCATAGAGGATTGCCGGCCGGATCATTTGGGTGCGGTAATCGAAGCCCTGAGGGCCATGGGGGTCAAAGTGGCGGCCGGTGACGAGATGGTGACCGTGGAGGCCCGGCGGCGGGTAAAACCGATAGATCTCACCATTGCCCCCTATCCGGGCTTTCCCACCGATATGCAGCCCCAGATGATGGCTCTGATGGCCACGGCCACGGGTCTTTCGGTGATCACCGAGACCATCTTCGAGAACCGGTTCATGCACGTTCCTGAGCTGCAGCGTTTGGGGGCCGATATCAAGATAGAGGGTAAGAGCGCCGTGATCAAGGGCGTGCCCGAATCGACCGGGGCCCCGGTGATGGGCTCAGACCTGAGGGCTTCGGCGGCCCTGGTCATCGCCGGGCTCAAGGCTGAGGGGAAGACCGAGGTCAACCGCGTATACCATCTGGATCGGGGTTATGAGAGATGGGAAAGAAAGCTGAAGAAACTGGGGGCCAAGATCCGCCGGGTGCATGAGCCAATGGCGGTTTGAAATTTAATTATTACAATTACGACTTCAGAGAGAATATGAATAAGATCGATAAGGCTGTCAAGGTGGCTTTGGAACAGTGCCTGGCCGTTAAGAAAAGCGAAACGGCGCTGGTGGTTACCGACGATGCCAACCTGAAGGTTGGAGAGGTTTTATACCGAACCGCCCGGCCGCTGTGCCGCGATGTGGTGCTGATGATCATGCCGGAGAGGGAGAACAACGGGCAGGAGCCCCCGGATGAGGTGGCTGCTTCCATGCTGAAAAGCGATGCCGTTTTTCTGGCCACCACCAAGTCGCTGTCCCATACCCGGGCTCGTAAAAATGCCTCAAAGGCCGGGGCCAGGATCGCCAGCATGCCGGGGATAACTTTGGATATGATGAGCAGAACCATCGATGTGGATTATAAAAAGATGGAAAAAGTAGGGGAACGGATATGCCGTTTTTTAGAAAACACCAATGAAGTTCTGATTAAAACCGAGCGCGGAACCAGCCTGTGCTTCTCCATCAAAGGGCGCCGGGCGGAGCCCGATATAGGCATCATCCCCAATCCCGGCGGTTTCACCAATCTTCCCGCCGGCGAGGTCTACCTGGCCCCGGTGGAAGGCACTGCTTACGGCCGGCTGGTGGTGGACGGCTCCATCGGCGATACCGGGATCCTGAAAAAACCGATAGAGATAGCCCTATCCCATGGCTTTGCGGTGGGCATCAAGGGCGGAAGGGAAGCCAGAAACCTTTGGGAGATGCTTTCCAAACATGGGAAGAATGCTTTCAATGTGGCCGAGTTCGGCATAGGCATAAACTCCAAGGCCACCATCACCGGGAATATTCTGGAGGATGAAAAGGCCCTGACCACCATTCATATCGCCTTCGGAGACAACAGTGGCTTCGGCGGCAAGATAAGCGTTCCCAGCCACCAGGACGGCATTGTGCGCGACCCCAGCGTCTGGGTGGACGGGAAACTACTGCTGGAAAAAGGCAGATTGAAGATATAATTATTCGTGAAAAGAAATCTATCACATATATTGCTGCTGTCCCTGGCATTGCTGTTTGGGGCCTGCGGAAAGAAGGCGGTCGATAAGATAGCCGAGCCGGTTGACGAGGGAGGCCCCCGGCTGAAGCTGGGTAATGTAACGTTCGTCGGGAATACGGCCTTTTCCGAGAAGGAACTGCGATCCAAGATGACCAGCGAATCAGGCAAGCGTTACGACGAATATACTTTTGAGCAGGATACGCGGAAGATCATTTATATGTACCGCAAGAAAGGGTATCTTGACGCGAAATTCATAAATACGGATAAAAAGGTCCGTATCGAAAAACAGGAGTTGGACTGTATCCTTACCATTGAGGAAGGCAACATCAGGAAGATCGGGCAGCTCCGGTTCAGCGGCAACCAAGTCTTGTCCGATTCTCTGCTGTTGTCGCTTCTCAAGGTTAAGACCGGCGATCCGCTGAACCTCCCGGCCATAAACCAGACGTCTTCGGGCATAGTGGCCCTCTATGCCGAGCGGGGGCATATCTATACCACTGTCAACGATACGGTGACCGAGACGGAAGAGCCATACACTTCAGACATCCTGTTCAATATCACCGAAGGGCCGCAGGTCCGGCTGGGGGAGATCCGGATAGAGGGGAATAAAAAGGTCAGGGATCGGGTGATAGAGAGGGAGTTCACCCTCAAATCCGGAGAACTATTCATACCCTCCAAGGTCTATTATAACCAGCAGAGGGTTTATGCCCTGGGGCTCTTTACCGAAGCCAAGTTCGAGATGGAGGGTATGGCGGAAAAGCGCGATACGGTGGATCTTCGGATGATGGTGAAGGAGGATAAGACCAACTGGGTGGGCTTCAATTTCGGTTTCGAGTCATCCGAGAGGGTGTTTTTGGATAGGATCCAGGGCGGCCTGGAGTGGGGCAGCGATAATATCTTCGGCAATCTGCAAAAGCTGACCATCAAAAGCGAGGCCTCCTACGGTCTGCAGAAGAATGACCAGACAGGGATGCATGCCTATACCAATAATTACTTCCTGGACTATCTGGAGCCGTACTTTTTAAGCTCCTCCTACAAGGCCAGCGGTTCTGTCTACTACAAACGGGAAAGGCAGGAGAGCTCCTTCTGGCAGCAGCTCAGCCGGATAGGCGGCGAGACCAAGGTCGGCAAAAGTCTTACCAAATCGTTGCAGGCCTATGTCGGATATAAATACGAATTTCTGGAGGAGACCCAGAACACCACCAGTGACATTTTCCTGACCGCCAGCTTCGACAGCCGGGACGACATGTTCAATCCCCGGAAAGGGGTGAGCTCCTCCTTTCGGGTGGACAATGCCGGCTCGGTGCTGGGCGGATCAAACGATTACCGCAAGAGCACCGGAGACTTCTCCATGTTCTATGGCATAGGCCGGGGTGTGATAATGGCCTGGCGGGCCCGGGCTGCCGGCATCTATACCTACGGACGCAACGGCCCGGTGCCCATCCAGGAGAGGCTAAAATTGGGCGGAGGCATGAACCTGAGGGGGTACAAGACCGACGAGATCACCACCGACACTGCCAGCATCACCAATATGCTGGTCAACGGAAATTTTGAGCTTCGGATTCCGATATACTGGATGTTCGGGGCGGCCGTCTTCGTGGATGCCGGGAACGTCTGGGCCGGCTTCGGGGATGTCAGATGGAGCCAATTTCAGGCAGGGACCGGACTGGGCCTGAGATTCATCACTCCGGTGGGCCCCATCAGGGTGGATTATGCGGTCAAGACCGAGGAGACCATTGATTTCAAGGAGGGTTTGTTTTATATCAACCTGGGCCACGCATTCTGATGAAAGCCAAATACAGCAACATAATCATTGCCCTTTGCGCCGGGATCATCCTCCTGGGTTTGCTGATACTGGTTATTTATCTGCCCAGTCCCAGTTTCCAGAAGGAGGTCAAGCTGGAAACCAACAATGCCCTGTCGGAAATTCTGGGCCGGGAGTTTTCCCTTGGCGCGGTAGAATTCCATTTTCCTTTCACTATCGTGATCAATGAGGTGGCTATTGCTTCCCGTGATTCCCTGGCGCGCGGCCGGCTTATATCCGCCCCCCGGATAAAGCTGCAGGCCCATCCCTGGTATACAGCCACCCGGAGGCGGCTGGTTATCGGGAAGGTGGAACTGACTGATGCCAGGGTGTGCCTGGTTCGGGACAGCAGCGGCATCTGGAACTTTGACGGCATGTTCAAATCCGACACCACCAAGCCCAAAGGCAAAATGAACCTGCCGCCGCTGTCGGTGGAGGATATTTCTTTTAAGAATTTGTCGGTCTCCGTAGAGACACCGGGAAATAAACAACTTATCGAAGACATCAATATTCAGCTGGGCTTGAAGATGGGGGGCGAAAAGCTGTCGGCCACCCTAAAAAAAATCAAAGCCTATGATAAAACCCGGAATATAAATTTGACAAAAGGGTCGGGCGATTTTGCCATATCCGGCGATACCCTCAAGCTGAAAGAATTTGAGATGAATACGGTAAACAGCCGGATATATTTGTCGGTGAAATTTAATCCCAAATCCCAGGAAATAGATCTGTCCAAGCTAGATATTAGTTTCGGAATGGCAGATATCCCCCGGATCATAAGATCCGAGGGGCAGAATTGGTCGGGGAATGTTGCCGTCTCGGCCGCCCTCAAGGGGAGCCTATCCTCTCCGCAGGGCAGCCTGTCAATCCGTTCCCGGGAGCTGAAGATAAATGGTTTGGAGTTATCCGGCTTAGATGTTAAGATTCAGGTGAAGGACAATCTGGTAGACTTGACCAAGCTGTATTTGAATGCCGGGAAAGGCAATATCGAGGGCGAGGGGCAGGTGGATTTGAAGAGCCAAGTCTACGATTTTCTGCTACTGTTCAATCAAAGTGACTTCGGCGCCGCTTTGGCAAAAGGGGACATCCCCCTTAAAACTGAGATAAACGGAGATCTGCGGATAAAGGGAAGAGGCTTCGATCCCCAAAAGGCCAGGGTATCTGTCGGCCTGATTTTAACCAAAAGCCTGGTCAATTCCATTCCGGTGGACCAGCTGCTCTGCAACCTGATTTATGGTGATCGGGCCGTTTTTATCGAAAGATTCGATCTTACCAGCGGCCAGGCTAAACTGAAGGTCAGAGGGGATATCTTCAAGGAGGCCCTCAGCGTGGACGTGGAGACCGACGAAATAGAGCTGGCCCAATTTGGGCCCCTGCTGGGGCTGAAGGACTTTCAGGGCAAACTGCGCTTCACCGGGCTGATCTCCGGCCTGACCAAGGATCCCGATGTGATCGGCACCTTCCGCTTGAAGGAGGCCGTCATCTCCAATTTCTCCTGCCTTTATTTTGACGGAAGCATGTCCCTGAAACAGCTGGCATCCAAACCGCAGGGGGACGGTAAATTCGTGGCCACCGGCCTGGCCATCGGCAGTCAGACCATAGATCGGGTGGAGCTGCTGACCGAGCTTCGGGGCCTGGATTGGGGAGGGCTTTCGGTTCACGTGGTCAAGGATTCCATCACCGAGGCCATGGCAACCGGCCTGGTGGAACTGAGGGGAAAACAGATAAATCTGTCCATCAGCAAGCTGTTCTACAATTTCGGCGATCAGACGGTGGTCAACAGCCAGCCGATACGCCTATCAATTGAGGGATCCAACATAAACCTGGAACCCACCAAACTGATTGCCGGGCGGGGGTCAATATCGCTGGAGGGATTTTACCACAGCGATAAAAGCGTCTATCTCAAGCTTAACGGCGATGCCATTGACAGCCGTAAAATAGTGGAACTGTTCAACCTTAAAAAGACAGTGCACGGGTTGTTGGATTTTGACATAAATATATCAGGCAGCCTGAATGCCCCGGAGATGACGGCCAGACTGCTTTTGAATAATGCCAGATTCGAGCAGTTCACGGCGGATCGGGTGACGATCGATTGCCGGTATGCCGACCAGGTTGTCAACCTGGACAAGCTGGCTGTCACCCGTTACGGCCAACTGTCGGAGATCGTCCTCAGCATTCCCATAAACCTGGGGATCGGCCCCGAGCTGGGAAAGATGCAGGATCAGCCGATGTCGGGCGAGGTGATACTGAGGGACATCGGGACCTGGGCGTTTTACCCCATGGCCGATCTGTTGAGCGTCTATGAGGGGAAGGTGGACCTGAGCGTCAAGCTTTCTGGCACGCCTTTCAAACCACTGTTGAACGGCCAGATGACCATCGCCAACGCCAAGATGGTGCTTCGCCCCTTCGGGATGTACCTGCACAAGGTCCAGGCCTTGGCCCATTTCAACGCCGACAGTTTGGTGATAGACAACATCACCGCCAGCACCGAGAACCAGGGGAGGGTGGAGATAAAACGCGGCGAGATCATCCTGGATAAATTCATTCCCTCCGCCATGTATTTTCTGATCGAGGTCGAAAAAGCCCCGGTCAGAAACATTCCTTTCATCGAGGGCAATGTCAACGCCCGGATCACGATCGGAGGAACGGTCAATTACCCCAAGATCAAAGGGGAGGTGTACGCCAATTCGGCCCTGATCACCCTGCCCTTCGCCCCGGCCGAGGAGCCCCCGCCGCCGGAGGGCGGGGCCAAGCCGCTGGACCTGGACCTGTCGATTACCGGCTCCCAGGGGATCTGGCTCAGGAATGCCGACGCCGACATCGAGCTTAAGATCGAGAACCTCAACGTCCGGATGCAGCAGAACGTGCTGTTCCTGTCCGGACGGCTGGAGACCATCCGAGGGGAATATCGTTTTGCCGACCGCCGGTTTGACATCACCGAAGGCCAGCTGACCTTCACCAATGCCGCGGTCATCAATCCGGAGCTGAACCTTTCGGCCCAGACCGAGCTGAACGACGAGAAACGGACCAGGGTTTTTCTGAAGGTGAGCGGCTCGGCCCTGCAGCCCAAGCTGTCCTTCACCTCCGAGCCATCGATGTCGGAACAGGACATCCTGACAATGATTTCGGTGGGCATGAAGCTTGAGGGAGAGGACAACGGCGACCTTACCGAACAGGTGATCAACCGGGGGGCCGATTATCTGAGCAATATGCTGGGGGGCATGATCCAGAAGAAGACCGGTTTGGTGGATGTGGTCAAGATGAAGACCTATACCGGCCAGGAGAAGGGGGCCGAAGTGACCCTGGGCAAATATGTGACCCGGAATGTTTTCGTCAGCTACACCCGGGGCTTTGCCGCCGACCTGAGCGAAGAGTTCAGGGCGGAATATCTGTTTGGCAAAAGGAGCGCCCTGTTCGTTCAACGCTCCAAGGATGAGGCCAATGACGAACAGAAGATCAACCTGGGCATCAGAATGAAATTTAAATATTAAGACGGGTGATATGCAGAAGAGAACCATCCTGGCAAGCCTGGCGCTTTTTAGCGCCTCTTGTCTGTCGGCTTCTCCCATAGACTGGCTGACCTACCAGGGGCCGGCGGTGGGGGCCCGGGCGGCGGCCCTTTCCGGCAGCATCGTCGCCGATGATAACGACCCCAATCTAACCTTTTGGAACCCGGCCGGCCTGGCCAACATCAAATGGTCAATGGCCTCCTGCAGCTACCTTCATTCCATGGGACTGCTGTTCGACCCGGTCTTCTCCGGTCCCAAGCGGCTTAACTACTTGGTTTTTGCCGGGAAGGGCATGGGAATAGCCTGGCGATCGGCGGCCCGTTATATCGGGTCAGATTTAACGCTCGAGGGAGCGGATTCGGTAAATACTTATTTAAAATACGGGGTTGATGAATTTGCCGTTGCCGTTGCCAAGAAGGACGACCTGCATCAGTCGATGTCTTTGGGGCTGTCGGCCAAGCTGATCTCGGCCAGGATGACCGAGGTCAAACAGAAAAAGATCGACACCCTTTGGAGCCAGGCTGATATCACCGATGAGAACGGGATAGGCTACGGCCTGGACCTGGGATTTCACGGCGGCCGGGAACCCTTCATGGTCGGCATCAATGTTCAGAACCTGATGGGGAAGGTCTATTGGAAGGATTTTGACGACGACAAGCTGAAGCCCAAGATCTACGGGGGGATCTCCTGGCACAACGGAAAATTGCCCAAAATTACGGCCAGCGCCGAAAAATTCTGGGGGAAGGGTGTTCCGGAGTTGAAATACATGGCGGGTGGGGAATACAAATATAATATGCCGGGATACGGGGCGGTAGTCTTCAGGGCCGGTGCCAGCCAATATAGAAAATCCCCGGACGGCGAATACGACTGGTCGGTGGGGCTGGGATATATCTATAAAAGCATTTTGGTGGACGCCGCCAGCATGGATCAGAAGGGTTCAATCGACGGAACGCGGCAGAAGACCTACATGGCCTCCTTGAGCCTTTTCCTGGAATAAATTGCGAAGACCCAAAACGCCCGGTTTGCCCGGGCGTTTTATTTTTTTATGGCCCTATTGACAAAGCCGGCCCAAGCTGATATAATCCGACTGACTGGTCAGTCAATAAATGAACGGTAAGGTTAATGAATAAATACATCACCAGTAAAATATCCGGCGCCTTCTCGGAGATATACCGCTTTTTCTTCTTTCAATGGGAGGTGTTGAGGCGGTTCCTTCGGCCGCCCTATTACGGTAAGACCATCTGGGAGCAGATGGACCGGATCGGGGTGGATTCGCTTTCCATTGTCGTGCTGGTGGGTTTCTTCACCGGATTTGTCCTGGCCTTTCAGATAGGCTATGCCATGATGCGGTTCGGCGCCAAGATATACGTGGGCGGCATCGTGGCGGTCTCCCTGGTGCGGGAGCTGGGGCCGGTGCTGATAGCCATGGTCTTTGCCGGGCGGGTGGGGGCCGGGATAACCGCCGAGCTGGGCGCCATGCAGGTATCCGAGCAGATAGACGCCATGAGGGCGCTGGCCACCGACCCTTTGCGAAAGCTGGTGATGACCAGGGTCATCGCTTCCACCCTGATGCTGCCGGTGTTGGTGGTCTTCGGGGACTTGGTCGGCATTTTTGGGGGAATGCTGGTGGGGGTGCTGAACCTGGGGCTGACCGCATCGTTCTATAAAAGTTCGGTGATAAACTCCCTGGTGTTCAACGATCTGTTCAGCGGGCTGCTAAAACCGCTGGTTTTCGGGGCCATGATCTCCCTGGTGGCCTGTTATTACGGGATCAACACCAAGGGCGGCACCAAGGGGGTGGGAGAGGCCGTGACCAGAACGGTGGTGGTATCCTCGGTGCTGATTTTCCTGTTGGATGCGGTCATAACCAAACTGTTATTTTTGCTGGGAATATGATATGGATCAGGGCGGATGATAGAATTAATTGATATACATAAATCCTTCGAGGGGAAGCAGGTGCTGAAGGGCGTCAGCCTTTCCCTGGGCGACGGCGAAACCATCGTGATACTTGGGCGCTCGGGCTGCGGCAAGAGCGTGCTGCTAAAGATCATCCTGCGCCTGCTCAAACAGGACCAGGGCTCGATCCTGATCGACGGCAGCGATACCACCCGTTACCGCGAGGAGCAGATGATGCCGGTTCGGAAGCGGATGGGAATGCTGTTTCAGGGCGCGGCATTGTTCGACTCCTTCAATGTGGGGGAGAACGTGGCCTATGCCCTCAGGGAACATACCAAACTCTCCGAGGAACAGATAGGGGCCAAGGTGGCCGAATGCCTGGAATTTGTGGAGCTGTCCGGGACCGGGCGTCTTATGCCATCCGAGCTATCCGGCGGGATGAAGAAGCGGGTGGCCCTGGCCAGGGCCATGGCCCTGGATCCGGTCTATATGTTCTACGACGAGCCCACCACCGGGCTGGATCCCCTGACCTCAAGGAAGATAAACCAGCTGATCCGCAAGCTTCAGACGGAGCGCAACGTATCCTCGATCGTGGTCACCCACGAGATCGCCAACGCCTTTCAGGTGGCCGACCGGTTCGTGGTCATCAAGGACGGGGAGATACTGATGGCCGGAAGCGCCGCCGAGATCAAGGGATCCAAGTTGAAATTTGTTCAGGATTTTATAAAAGGAGGGATAATAAGCGATGGCGGGCAGTAGAATATCACACGAGTTGAAGGTGGGGGCCCTGATCACCGGTGGACTGATCATTGCCCTGATAACCATTTTCTCGGTGGG
Organism: Candidatus Edwardsiibacteriota bacterium; assembly: GCA_020053305.1. Taxonomy (GTDB): domain Bacteria; phylum Edwardsbacteria; class AC1; order AC1; family EtOH8; genus UBA2226. The sequence goes on from JAGVNJ010000030.1 coordinate 38,414, forward strand.
CGAGCGCCAGGGTTTGCTCAAGCAGAGATATTTTCTAAAGAGCCAGTTCGACGATGTCGGCGGCCTGCAGAAAGGCGCTCCGGTCAGGGTCTCCGGCTTCCAGGTGGGGGTGGTGAACAGCATCGACCTGGTGGAGACGTCCGGAAAACCAAGGGTGGAGGTAACCCTGCGGATAGAGAAAAGCTGGCAGTCCAAGATCAGGAGGGGATCGGTGGCCAGGATCAGCAGCCTGGGATTGTTGGGCGACAAGCTGGTGGAGATAGTTCCGGCCGGGCCGGACGGCGCCCTGCTTAAAAACGGGGACCTTCTGTCCACCAAGGAGGTGATGCCTCCGGAGGAGATACTGGCCAGGGCCGCCGAGATATCCGATACCCTGATGTCCACCGCCTATTCCCTGAACGCGATAATAAAGAAAGTGGAAAAGGGCACCGGGACGCTGGGCAAGATGATAGACGACCCCAGGCTGTACACCAACCTGGATTCCGTTTTGGTGACCCTCAACCACTTGATGATAACAATAAAATCAGGCCAGGGATCTTTGGCCATGCTGATCAAGGATCCCGCCCTGTATAAAAACCTCAACCAATCGCTGGCCAACGCCAACGCCATCTCCGACAGCCTGAGGCGGGGACAGGGCAGTCTGGGCAAGCTGCTGCGGGAGCCGGATGTCTACAACACACTGGACTCCACCTCCAAACGCCTGGATGTCATTCTCTCCCGGATGGAGAGGGGTGAGGGGACATTGGGCAAACTATCCAAGGACGAGGAGATGTATAAAAAACTGAAGGAATCGTCCGATGACTTGAATAAACTTATCAAGGACCTGAAGGAAAACCCCAAGAAGTACCTGGGGGTCAGTATCTTTTAAAGGAATTTATAATGAAAAAAATCATTACCGACAAGGTTTCCCGCAAAGAAAGGGAAAAGCTGGCCCGGCGCTCCGAGATACTGAAAGCGGCCAGAAGGATATTTGCCGAAAAAGGGCTTCACGAAACCACCTTGGATGATATCGCGGTCAAGGCCGAACTGGCCAAGGGCACGATATACGGATATTTTGAGAACAAGGATGACCTTTTTTTCTCGGTACTGGAAGAGGCGATCGGCAACCTGGAAAACGTCGTTCAAAAAACCTGCCAAAGCGATCTGCCTCCACAGGAAAAAATGCTGAACCTGGTGAAAACAATGCTCAGCCTGTTTGAGAAGAACGAGGATCTGATGCAGCTGATGACCCGCAACCAGCCCGGCCAGTTGATGCATAAAATGCAGGAAAAAATGCAAAATCATTTCAAGAACCTCATCAAATCGGTATCCGGGGTGTTGCAGGAGGGGATCCGGCAGGGCTTATTCGGAAAGATAGATACCGAAAAGGCGGCGGCAGCTTTCTTCAATCTGATACATGGCAATGCTATGAGCTCCTTCTGGAACAAGAGAAAAATATACAACAAGGAAGATCTGGAATTCATGGCAAATTTCTACCTCCATGGCATATCGGTTTACGATGAAAAAGAGAAAAAATAACATGAAAATGATAGTTGCCTTATTATCGCTGTTTTCAACACTTGCTGTTGCTAATGATCTGTCGCTGAACCAAGCCATCGACATTGCCCTAAAACAAAACACCGGCCTGAAGATGGCCGAATATAAGGTCAACTCCGCCCAGGGCCAGCTGATGACCGCCAGGGGGTATCTGGTCCCCCAGCTTTCTGCCTCCGGCAGCCTCCTGCGGATGAACAGCCTGATGGACATGAAGCCCGGCCCTACGTATTATCTGCCGGTTCTGGACAGCGCCACCTATGCGCCCACCGGGGACATCGTTTCCATGTCCAGTGCGGGGATATCGATGGAAAAAATAGGGAATACCTATGCCGGGAAACTATCCGCCAACTGGCCGGTCTATACCGGCGGAAAAATATGGCAGGGCTACCAGATAAGCCGGTTGAACCGCCAGGCTGCTGAAGAGTCTTACGATAGCGCCAGGGCCGAGGTGATCTATGCCGTCAAGCAGGCTTATTACGGCCTGCTGCTGGCCCAGAGTGCCTACGCCGTTACCCAAGAGGCGGTAGCCTCCATAAAGAAACATTTAGGGCGGGTGCAGGCCTTATATCAGAAGGGGATGGTCTCCCGTTATGATTTGTTGCGGGCCGAGGTCCAGCTTTCGAATATGCAGCCCCAGCTTATCCGTATGCAGAATGCGGTGGAGCTTTCCCGGCAGTCATTCAACATGGTGCTGAACCGGGAACTGGATGCCCGGGTGATTCTTATCGATTCCATGATATTTCATTTGGTGGAGGTCGACAGCGCTCGGCTGGTAGAGCAGGCCTTTCTATCCAGGCCGGAATATAAATCAATTTTAATCAGACAAAAAATGGTTGATAGGGCCAAGCTGATATCCTATGCCGGCTATCAGCCCACCGTGGCCCTGATAGCCGATTACTCCTACAGCAAGGGATCGGGATTCTCCGGCTCGGATGAATGGCAGAAGAACTGGGACGTGGGGGTATCGGCCAGCTGGCCATTGTTCGACGGCGGTTCAGGGCTGGGCAAGATCAAGGAAGCCAAAGCCAATGCCCAGCAGCTTAGATTGGCAAAAGAAATGGCGGAGAACGGGATCAAGCTTGAGGTTTCGGCCAATTACCTGACGATGAAAGCCAATGAAAAGGCCATCTCTTCACAGGATAAGGCAGTGCAGCAGGCACAGGAAGCCCTAAATATAGCTCAAACCCGCTATGAGAACGGTCAAGCCACCAATCTGGATGTGCTGGATGCCGAAGTGGCCCTGACCCAGGCCAAGACCAACAAGATTCAAGCCTTGCATGACTATTTACTAAGCCTGGCCAAACTGGAGAGGGCGGTGGGAGCGGCTTTAAAATAAGGCAGGATAAGCGTAAATTATAATTTTTATTGGCATCCCAAAATAAAGTGTTTATCCGGGGGATCTGTATTGTCGGATATTAGGGTGGCAAAACAATAAGTTCATTCCCGTAAATAACATAAAATAAAGATATACAGTAAAAGGAGCAAGGTTTATTCATGAAGGGCAAGACAATTTTAATTACCATAGCCGCTATGATGGCCCTTTTCCTGGGGTTCAAAGTAATAAAGTCGGTTTCTGGTAAAAAAGCTGTGACGGTGCAGGCCCAAATATTTCCAGTGGAGGTTTTGACTGTCACGCCCTCGGACTATGACGAGACCATAAACTTATCCGGAACCATGATGGCCGAGAACCAGACCGAGGTTCCTTCCAAGGTTTCCGGAAAGATCTTAAAATATCTGATGGAAGAAGGGGCCTGGGTGGAGAAGGGTCAGAATGTGGTCTCCATCGACCGGGACGAGATCGGGGTGGAGTTCAAGGAAGCCTCGCTGGAAACCCCAATTTCAGGCTGGCTCACCAAAAAATATTTTGATACCGGCGCTCATGTAACCCCGGGCATGACCCTGTTCCAGATAGCCGATTACCACCGGGTCAAGCTGGTGATCCAGATACCCGAAGCCGAGATATCCCGGGTCAAGACCGGGGCGGGCGCCCATATCTCAATAGACGCTTGGCCGGATCAAAAGTTCATTGGTTCAGTCAGCCAGATGTCGCCTACAGTCGATTACCTGAGCCGTACGGTCAAAACCGAGATCTCCCTGAAAAATCCCGGTATGAAGATCCGCCCGGGGATGTATGCCCGGGCCAGGATCAACATCAAGCGCCATGTCAAAGCCATCGTTATTCCCACCACCGCCATCATTGAGCGGGAAACCGGCACCATGGTATTCGTGGTGGAGAACGGTTTGGCGGCGGTTCGGCAGATCATGGTCGAACTGGACATGGGCGAAACCAGCTCCGTCAAATCCGGCCTGTCTTTTGGCGATAAATTGATAGTGGCCGGCCAGCACACCGTGGCTCAGGGCTCGGCGGTGGAGGTCGTGGGAGGCAAATAATCATGATACTTTCTGAATTCGGTATCAAACGCCCGGTGACCGTCTTCATGATATTCATCGGCATCACCATCATCGGGCTGGTGGCCTTGGTAAACTTGAACATCGACCTGCTGCCCGACATGTCTTTCCCCATTGTGGCGGTGATGACCGATTATCCCGGGGTGGGCCCGGCCGAAGTGGAGGCCATGGTCAGCCGGCCGATGGAGAGCGTGGTCAGCATGGTGCGTAACGTCAAGAACGTGCACTCCAACTCCAAGGAAGGTTCCTCGATGATCACCCTGGAGTTCGACTGGGGCACCGACATCGATGCCGCGGCCATAGACGTCCGGGAGAAGATCGACCTGGTAAAATCCCATCTGCCGGCCGGGGTGCAGAATCCCACCATCGTCAAATTCGATCCGGCCCTGATGCCGGTGATGGTGGTGGGCGTCTCCAGCCCCCGAGGAGTCTCCGAGCTTCGTCAATACTGCGACGACAACCTTAAGGACCGGCTGGCCCGGATCCCGGGGGTGGCCGCAGTAACCGTGCAGGGCGGCCAGGACCGTCAGATCCAGGTGAACATCGACCGCACCAGGATGGAGGCCCTGGGGCTTTCATTCGACCAGGTGGGTCAGTCCCTGATGGCCTCGAACCTGAACCTGCCCGGCGGACATTTAAAGAGCGGCCAGCTGGATTTTTTGATCCGGATCCCGGGCGAGTTCAAGAGCGTGGAGCAGATCTCGGCCACCGTCATCGGCAACCGGGGCGGGACCCCGGTCTACCTCCGGGATATCGCCAAGGTGGAGGACAGTTTTACCGAAATAGACACCGAGACCAAGCTCAACGGGCAGCGCTCGGTGGCCCTGGTCATCCAGAAACAATCCGGTTCCAACACCGTGGCGGTCAGCAACAAGATCCAGGCCAAGATCAAGGAGATGCAGAAGCAGATGCCTTCCGACATCAAGCTGTCGACCGCCTTTGATTCTGCCGAGTTCATCCGGGAATCCGTTAAAACCCTGCAAACCGAGGCCATCGGCGGTTCCCTGCTGGCCGTCCTGATCATACTGCTGTTCCTGCGCAACTTCTCCAGCACCCTGATCATCTCTCTGTCCATACCATTCTCAATCATTCTCACTTTCGTGCTGCTCTATTTCCGGAACATGACCCTGAACATCATGACACTGGGAGGGCTGGCCCTGGGGGTGGGGCGTTTGGTGGACGATTCCATCGTGGTGCTGGAGAATATCTACCGTCACCGCCAGGCCGGGCAAAGCCCCGAGGAGGCCGCCCTGAAAGGCTCGGACCAGGTGTCCATGGCGGTGCTGGCGGCCACCATCACCACCATCGTGGTCTTTTTACCGATAGCCTTCGTCTCCGGAATCGCCGGGGTGCTTTTCCGGCCGATGGCCTACACTGTGTCATTCTCCCTGATCGGCTCCTATTTCGTCTCCATGATGCTGCTGCCGCTTTTGACCAGCCGTTTCCTGAAGTTGGAAAAGCATGAGGCCATTGAGGCCGGTTCTACTTGGTGGAAAAAATTGATGGATAAGATAGGCAAATGGCAGAACGAAATGGATGGGTTCTACCAACGGGTATTGACCTGGTCCTTGTCCCATAAAAAAGCAGTGATGGGAATAACCCTGGCGGTGGTGGTGGCCAGCCTGTCGCTGTTTTTCTTGATCGACTCCGAGTTCATCCCCTCCAGCGACGAGGGGGAGTTCACCGTAAATGTGACCATGCCGGTGGGCACGTCGTTCAGGCAGACCGGCAGCATCATGCAGCGGATGGAGGATATCGTCAAAGCCGATGTCCCCGAGATCCGCACCTTATTCACCACTTTCGGCGAGGGCGAAGGGATGCGCAAGGCCATGGCCGGAACCGGGCCCAATATCGGGGCCATGCGGGTCAAGGTCGGTCCGCGCTCCCAGCGGAGCCGCAGCGTCGATCAGATCATTAATATGCTGAGAACTAAATTTTCGGCCATCCCTGACGCCCAGTCGGTGTTCCTCTCCGGAAGCCTGATATCCCAGATCATGAGCATGGGCGCCGGCGGGGCCATCCAGGTCGACATCCAGGGATATGACCTGGACAACTCCCGGAAGCTGGCTGAGCGGGTCAAGCAGACCGTGGCCTCGGTCAAGGGCACCAGGGACGTCAACATCAGCCGCAAGGAAGGCATGCCGGAATTGCAGGTGCTGGTGGACCGCGACAAGGCCGGGGCCATGGGCTTGAGTATTTACCAGGTGGCCTCGGCGGTGGAAACAGCCTTCAAGGGCAGGACCGTAACCCGTTTCCGCGACAGCAAGTTCGGCAAGGAATATGACGTGGTGGTCCGTTTTCAGGAAAAAGACCGCACCCAGGTGCCGGACATCAAGAACCTTAAAGTGATGAGCCCTACCGGGCAACTGGTTCCGGTTTCCAACATCGCCAAAGTCCAAAAGGCTTTCGGCCCGGTGGACATCAGCCGCAAGAACCAGCAGCGGATAGTGTCAGTAACGGCCAACGCCACCGGCCGGGCCATCGGCGCCATCAACGGCGAACTGGCCGAAAAGATAGGAAAGATCAGCATTCCCGAAGGCTTTACTGTGGAAGTGGGCGGCTCGGCCAAGGACATGGCCGATAGTTTCAAGAACCTGTTTTATGCCACCCTGCTGGCCATCATGCTGGTATACATGGTGCTGGCCTCCCAGTTCGAATCCCTGCTGGACCCGTTTGTGATAATGTTCTCGGTGCCGCTGGGCATCGTGGGCGTGATCTGGGGGCTGTTCCTGACCGGACACAATTTTTCGGTGATCGCTTTCATCGGCGTCATCATGCTGGTGGGAATAGTGGTCTCCAACGCCATCCTGCTGGTGGATTACGCCAATGTGCTGCGGCGGGAAGGGCTGGGACTTTACCAGGCGGTGATCAAGTCGGGCCACACCCGGCTGCGCCCGATATTGATGACCACGTTGACCACCATCGTGGGCATGCTGCCCATGGCGCTGGGGATAGGCGAAAGCGCGGAAACATCGGCCCCGCTTGCCATTTCGGTGATCAGCGGGTTATCGGCATCCACGTTGTTGACCTTGATCTTTGTGCCAACGCTTTATGTGTTGTTTGAGGAAAGGCTGAGGAAATAATAGTTCGCAGATTATAAATAGCCCGTTCTATATGAACGGGCTATTTATTTTATTGACAATGCCTTATTTTACGGATAAAATAGGCCAAACAGGTGGAGAATAATATGAGTCGAATTACAATCTCCCAGCTTAAAACCGCCGAGATGCAGGGCCGGGATCTGATAGAAATTTACGCTCTGCGCAAGGTGGAGATCAAGACCAAGGAGTCCGACGGGAAATCTTTTCTTTCCCTGGAGGTGGGCGACGCCACCGGACGGATTGATGCCATAATGTGGAACGAGGCCGATGCAGCCTATAGGCAGATATCCCCCGGCGATGTGGTCCAGGTCAAGGCTGTGGTCGGTAAATACAAGGATAATGCTCAGCTGAGGATAGACAATATACGAAAGTGCGAAAAAAATGAGTATCGGCTGGCTGATTTTCTGGCGTCATCAGTTTTCTCCCACAGCGAACTGGAGGCATCCATAAGGTCGGAGACGGCCGGGGTCAAGAATCCCCATCTGGCAAAATTGTTGAAGCTGTTCTTTGATGATCAGGACTTCATGAGGGAGTTTCTGGATGCCCCGGCAGCCAAGTTGTGGCATCACGGCTGGATCGGGGGCCTGGCTGAACACACGATCTCTGTTTGCCGGCTGGCCCGGGCGGCCCTTAAAAATTACCAGCTGCTGGAGCCCGATATCCTGATCACCGGTTGCCTGTTGCACGATATCGGCAAGATCAGGGAATTTGCCGTGAGCACCTTCGTAGATTATTCCGATGACGGCCGTCTGATGGGACATATAGTGCTGGGTGATCAGATGCTGTTGGAGAGGATGGCCAAAATAAAGGATTTTCCAGAGGAGACGGCCAAACGTCTCAGGCATATCGTGCTCTCCCACCACGGAGAGAAGGAGAAGGGCTCCCCGGTGGTCCCGGCCACCCTGGAGGCGCTGGTGGTGCACCACTGCGATTTCATGGACGCCCATGCCGCCGCCTATGAGAGGATCATTCGAAGGGAAGGGAGCGACAATAAACGTTGGAGCGAGTACGTCAATCTGATAGACCGCTTCATCTATTTGGCCCGGGAGGAAGGAGGCCCAGATAATCTACAACTTTTTTAATTGCCCCTTGCCAAAATGTGCTTCTTATGATAATATTTACTGTAGTAATTGAATATAATAGTAATAAATAATTAAGGAGAACCGATGGAAGATCTCAATCTGGCGAAAAAACTGGTCAGGGCCCTGGACATGGCTATAAAGTTCGAAAGGCAGGCCCAGGAGAGGTATGCCCGGGAGGCCACCTATTCTTACGAATACGACGTGAAGAGCCTGTTCAAACAGCTGGTTTCCGAGGAGTTGAAGCATGAAAGGATCCTGACCCAGAAGAAGAATCTGGTGCTCAAGGATATCGCCAAAATGGATAAGAAGAAATAATTTACAAGGAGTTGAATATGCCCAAAAAAACCTATCCCAAGATCGATGTTGAGGCCTGTATTGGCTGCGGAGCCTGCGTTTCGGCCTGTCCCACCAGCGTACTGGATATGCCTTCGGACAAGGCGGTAGTGGTCAAGGCCGATGCCTGCACCGAATGCGGAGCCTGCGTGGATGCCTGCCCGGTTTCCTGCATTGTACTGGCCGAGCAGGATATTTAATCAAAAAACATCAAATGAGAAAATTATGAAAAAGATCGCGATAATTCTGCTGGCTGGTGCCTCTATGGCGGCAAGCGCCTCGGCCGGGATGCTGCCTTTTGCCAACAGCATGTTGACCTTAAAGGGTGGGTATTATAATCCCTCCGGGGTGAAGGGCAACGGAGGGCTTCTGCTGGGCTTGGGGGTCGGCAATGCGGTGGACGATATGGTCAGCCTGTCGCTGGGGCTGGAATACTTCGGCAAGAGTTTCGAGGAAAAGCAGGAAGCAGACACCTCCAGCACCACCGGGATAACCACCACCACCATGGTCAAGGTGCTTTACGAGCATAAGGTTACTTATCTGCCATTATGGGCCAGTTTGAACATCACCATCCCCGCCGGCGGGGCCATAAAACCTTTTGTAGGGGGCGACCTGGGGTGGGGATTGGCCAAGGTGTCCTATGATTACAAGGATACCACCATCGCCGCCGATAAGATCACCCAGGGTCCGGATGACGGTTTTTACACCGGCTTCGGCTGGCGGGCCAGGGGAGGGGCCAGGATCGGGCTGGGGATGCGCAGCACCCTGCTACTGGAGGCCTCTTATAACGGCACCACAGTGGCCCGCGAAGAGGACGGTGGCTGGGAGAGGGAGCTGGACATGTCCGGCATCGGTATTGGCGCAGCCATAGAATTAAAAGGTTTTTAAAGCTCACATCAAAATAATTGAAAAGCCCCCGCTTAGGCAGGGGCTTTTTCTTATCCGGTGGCGGTGAACTTATCAGCCTCGGGATGAAAAGCATGAAGCCCGGTTTTGATGCCCAAATGTTGTTTTTGGGACAGGTCTGGATCGCCGGCCAGGATGCGCTTGGCTTCCTCCCTGGCTGGGGCGATCAAGGCAACGTCTCTTGCCAGATCGGCGATCTTAAGCTGAGGCAGGCCGTGCTGTCTGGTGCTCCAGAATTCTCCCGGGCCGCGCAGTTCCAGATCTTTTTCCGCGATCTTGAAGCCGTCGCTCATGCTTTGCATGGTATCCAGCCTTTGCCGTGCCTCGGGCGTCAGTTTAGGCCCGGCCATCAAGATGCAGTATGATTTGTGGCTGCCCCGGCCCACCCGGCCCCTTAGCTGGTGTAGCTGGGATAGCCCGAACCTTTCGGCATGCTCGATGAACATGATGTTAGCATTAGGGACGTCTATCCCCACCTCAATGACCGTGGTGGAGACCAGGATATCGATGGCATGGTTCCTGAAGTCCTCCATCACCGCCTGCCGGTCCTCGGTTGACAGCTGGCCATGCATCAGCCCCACCCGGCGCTCATTGAAGATATCCTGTGATAATGTCCGATGCATCTTGATGGCGGCCTTCAACTCGGTTTTATCCGACTCCTCGATCACCGGGTAGACCACGTAAGCCTGTCTTCCCTGTCCTATCTGCTGTTCGATGAAATCGTAGACCTTTGAACGATTGGCCTCAGCCGTCCATTTGGTGGTTATACTCTGCCTTCCCTGGGGCATCTGATCTATGGTGGAAAGGTCCAGGTCCCCGTATACCGTCATAGCCAGGGTCCGGGGTATGGGCGTGGCGGTCATCACCAGGGTATGGGGATACTTCCCCTTAAAGCGGAGTGCCGCCCGCTGGCTTACCCCAAAGCGGTGCTGTTCGTCGATAATCGCCAGGCCCAGGTTGGAGAACACGACCGATTCCTGGATCAATGCCTGGGTGCCCATACAGACGTTTACTCTGCCATCGCTAAGCCCCTGGTTAATAGCGATCCGCCCCTTGTTTTTGATCTTGCTGGTCAGCAGTGCGGAGACAATGCCCAGCCTGTCAAGCCAGGGGCGCAGGGAATTGTAATGCTGTTCGGCCAGCAGTTCGGTGGGGGCCATCAAACTGGCCTGGGTTCCGCCTCTTACCGCCTGTATTATGGCTGCCAGGGCCACAATGGTCTTGCCGGAGCCGACATCGCCCTGAAGCAGGCGGTGCATCGGCCTGGCCTGGCCAAGGTCGGTCGTTATCTCTCCGATCACCCGTATTTGGGCATCGGTCAGCCTAAAGGGGAGGATGGAGGAAAAATTATTTCTCCAATCCGATGATTTTACCCTGGCGCCGACCCTTTGTTTCTGCAGGGAATTCTTCTTAAGCAAAAGGATCAGTTCCAGGTATAGTAATTCTTCAAAGGCCAAGCGGCGGTGAGCCTGTTCCAATATCTCCGGGGTCTCCGGGAAATGAAGCTGGGCTATGGCCTGCCGGATGCCCATCAGGCTTTTGGCTTCGATAAGCTCCGGGGGCAGGGGTTCAGCTATCTCGTCCAGGTATCCTTCCATGGCGGATTTTATCACCTGCCGGATCTGTTTGGCAGAAAGTCCGCTGGTGGCGGGGTGGAGGGGGACGATCCTTCCGGTGTGGATAAGTTCGGCATCCTCGCTGTCCAGCAGCTCATATTCCGGGTTGGACATGGACAGGCCATGGTCGGACAGCACCTGTCCCGAGACCACTATGCGGTCGCCTATCTGAAACCGGTCTTTCAGGTAGGGCTGGTTGAACCATTTGCACAGCAGGTAGCCGGTATCGTCGCTCACCAGCAGATTGAAGATGGTAAAATTACGGCGGGTGTGGACCAACCCCTTGTCGGACACCTGGCCGAAGACAGTGATATTTTCGCCGACCCGGATATCATGGATGTTTTTGATAAGGCTGCGGTCCAGGTATCTCCGGGGGGGGTAATACAGCAAATCCCTCACCGAAGCTATCCCCAGCTTATTGAAAAGCAGGGCTCGTTTGGGCCCCACTCCTTTTAAATATTGAATATTAGTTTCCAGCATTTCCTTACAAACGAGACCAACCGAAAGCGATTCGATTGGTCTTGATAATCTTTATTTCCATCTATATTGATCTTTTGCCGACATTTCCCAGCACTTGGCGGGCGATCTCCTTCAGGGTCTCAAAAACGCCTATTCCCTGGCTGGCCACGGCCTCGAAATCGGGCAGATTATTGCCGTTCAGCTGGGACTTCAATTCGTCCAGGGATACGATGTTGGGCAGGTCCCTTTTATTATACTGAATGACCAGCGGTACGGTGTCCAGGGAGAGGGACATCTCGGCCAGGTTTTCCTTTAAATTGGCGAAACTGGCCAGGGTGTCCTCATATCGTTCCTGCTGGGAATCGGCCACGAATACTATACCGTCGACGCCCCGCAGCACCAGCTTGCGGCTAGCGTTATAGAACACCTGGCCGGGGACGGTGTATAAATGAAACTTGGTTTTGTATCCCTGGATGGTACCCAGGTCCAAGGGCATGAAATCGAAGAACAGGGTGCGGTCCAGTTCGGTGGCCAGCGATATCAGCTGGCTCTTGGCCTGGGGGTCAACCTTCTGGTAGATCTGCCGGAGGTTGGTGGTCTTGCCGCCCAGGCCGGGGCCGTAAAAAACGATCTTGCAGCTGATCTCCCGGGAGGCTCGGTTTATAAGGGCCATAAACGGTCGCTTTATGTTAATTTATAAAACAATTCCAGGTACTTTCGGGCCGAGGCCTCCCAGGAATAGTCGCAGGACATGGCACTTGACATCAACTGTTGCCATGAAGGTTGGGTCTTAAAAAGCTCCAGGGCTCTGGAGATTGCCCCGGAAAAGGCCGCCGGGGAATATTCGTTAAAAGTGAAGCCATTGGCTTTTTGATGTCCCGGGTGATAATCGACTACGGTATCGGCCAGGCCGCCGGTACTCCGGACAATGGGTATGGCCCCATATCTTAGGGCTATCAATTGCCCCAGGCCGCAGGGCTCATAACGGGAGGGCATCAGGAACATATCCAAGCCGGCATAGGTCAGGTGGGCCATTTCGTTGTCAAAGGCCAGCTTCAGGCCGAGCCGTTCCGGATACTGTTGCTGCCGGCTGATAAGCAGTTCGTGGTATCCGATGTCTCCGGTGCCCAGAACAGCCATATCCAGGTTGCTCTCGAATAGACGGGGCAGGGCTTCGGCCATTATATCCAAACCCTTTTGAGCGGACAGCCGTGAGACCATCCCCAACAGGGGTTTTTCGACCCGATATTCCAGGCCGAATCTCTTACAAAGAAATCTTTTGGCAATTTGTTTATTGGCAAAATCCGCTGCATCGTATCTGGCCGGTAGAAACCCGTCGGTTTCTGGATCCCACTCGGAATAATCTATGCCGTTGATGATCCCGGTAAGTTTGTGCTGCAGGATATTCAATAGTCCGTGCAGGCCGCATCCGAACTCCGGGGTCAATATCTCCCGGGAATAATTAGGACTGACCGTGGTGATGTGATCGGAGAATGACAAGCCGCCCTTTAAAAAGTTCATCTTGCCATAGAATTCAAGGCCGTCAATGTGGAAGATGGACCAGGGCAGGCCGGCCGTAAGCATGGTCTCGGGCGGGAATAACCCCTGAAAGGCCAGATTATGGATGGTGAAGACAGTTCTGGTATCCTTGAAAACGGGGTTATTGTCATAAATGTTCTTGAGATACACCGGGACCAGGCCACTCTGCCAATCATGACAATGGATGATATCGGGGTTCAGCCCCAGCCGGATGATCAACTCCAGCGAGGCCCGGGCAAACAGGATGAACCTCTGGGCGTTATCCTGATAATCGCCCCTGGATGTGCCGTATAATTCCAGGCGGCTGTTGAAATAGGGATGGTCGATGAAATAGGTGGTGATGCCGGTAACGGCCCGGGAACTGATGACGGTTATTTTTTCGGCGCTATGGCCTATCGGGACATCGAATTCGATGCCGGTTGGTTCGACCTGCATCCTGGTTTTATCGATAGCCTGATAAGACGGCAGGATGGCAATGGACCGATGCCCCGCCTGATGGTACATCCGGGCCAGAGAGCCGGCCACGTCGGCCAGACCCCCGGTTTTGGCAAAGGGAACCATCTCGGAGGAGATGGTTATAATGTTCAACGTCCGCCCGGTCAATTTACATCGACCTCCCTTAAGAAAGCAGCCGCCTCCTCGGGCGGGGTGGGGTTTATGTAGAATCCGGTGCCTCTTTCAAAGCCCGCCACCCTGGTTAAGCGGGGCATGATCTCTATATGCCAGTGATAGTGGTCAATTTTGGGCCGGTCGCAGGGGGCGGTGTGGAGGACCAGATTGTAGGGCGGGGTGTTGACCGAACGATTCATGCGCAATAGCGTTCCTTTAAGGATTTCGGCCAGTATTTTCAAGTCAGGAATGGTAGTGTTTTCAAAGCTGGATAGATGATTTTTGGGCAATATCCATGTCTCGAAAGGAAACCGGGCGGCATAGGGAACGATACTGACAAAACGGTCGTTCTCAATGACCAGCCTCCGGGCGTCCTCAATCTCTTGCTTGATGATATCACAGAATACGCAACGCTCTTTATATTTGTAATATTCCAGAGAGCCCTCCATCTCCTCCTTGATGGTCTTGGGGACGATGGGCGTGGCGATCAACTGGGAGTGGCTGTGTTCCATGGTAGCCCCGGCCCGGAACCCCTGGTTTTTGAAGATCATCAGGTATTTGAGCCGGATGTCGCGCTTCAAATCCTGCATCCGGGACACAAAGGCCTGCAGCAGATCCGCTATCTGACCGGTTTCCATATCGGCCAGATGAAGGTCATGCACCGGGGTTTCGATGAAAATCTCATGGGCCCCGATGCCGGTCATTTTGTCGTAAAGACCTTCGCCGGATTTATCCAACTGACCTTCAACCCGGAGGGCGGGAAACTTGTTGGGTACCACCCGCAATTGCCAGCCCGGGCCGTTGGGAGGGGAACCGGGCGGCCGGGCGGCCATGATCTCCGGGGGAGTAAGCGCTTCGTTCCCATAGCAAAAAGGACACCCCCCTTTTTTGGTTGGCTCCGGTACTACTTCGTAATCAACCGGACGTTTGCCTCTTTCGGTGGAGATGATGACCCAACGGCCGATGATGGGATCTTTTCTTAATTCAGGCATAATTATATACTAATTTCTGAAATGCTTATGTTCATTATAGCCTAATCCTTTTACCAAAGTCAATAAATAAGAGGCTGGATGGATTGCCAGCCTCTTATTTATATTGTTGGGAAGTGTCTTTTACTTATTTTCTGGGTTTAGCCTTCTTTTGGAGTTTTCCCTTGGGCTCCTGTTTTTCAACCGGAGTGTCTTCCATCTTGGCCGGCTCCGGAACTTCGATAAAATATTCTATCTTGGCCTCTTCCTTCAATCTCTTCAACAGTCCGTCATAAAGGGCCTGCTGGCGCTCCTTCTGGAGCTGCCCGCTTATCTGGCCCTGGACCTGCTGAAAATCCCTGACCCCGGCCTTGATCTTGTCATCGATGCGATAAATGGCGTATTTGGCAAAATATTTGACCGGTTTGATAGTGAATTTGCCGGCTTTCAGGCCGGAGGCGGCTTTGAAAACCTCCGGGGCCACCTGGTCCCTGTTCACCAGGCCCAGATCGCCGCCCTTATCCTTGCTGGCATCCAGAGATATCTTCCCGGCGATGGCGCTGAATGATTCGGGCGCCGCTTTGATCTCCTCGATTATCTTCTTGGCCTCATCCTCTGACCCGATTACGATCCAGCTTAGGTGCAGCTTCTGGCCTTCCTTTTTTTCCAGCTTGACAACGGCATAGCGGGGCTCGGTCGGGATTATCTTGGAATATTGGCCCTTGGCGGTCTTGAACAGGGCCGGTTCCGGCGCAGGCTTCTGATCCTTATTGATCAGCCCCAGGCTGCCGTTGCTCCGGGCGTTGGGGGCAGTGGAGTATTTGGCTACCAATGTATCAAAGGGCTGGCCTTTTTTGGATTTCAATTCCTGGTATATCTTCTGGGCCTGGGCATAGTTGTCAACCAATATCTGGCTGGCCCTCACCTGCTCCGGGGTCTGGTACTCCTTGATGTTTTTTTTGTAGTAATTCTTTACTTCCTTGTCGGAGGGCTGGGCCTTTTGGATGACCTCCTGGTCGTATAACCCCCTGATCAGCAGGTTCTGCTCGGTATCCTTGATCCGCTGAAAGGTCTCCGGGTTGTTGATGATCCCCTGCTTCTGGGCCTCGGCGTGAAGCAGCTGGCGCTCGATGAGCTGGTCCAGAAACCTCTTCCGTCCGGCGTCGCCCTCGAACTGGGTCCGGTAGTGGGAGGGGACCTTCTCCAGTTCGGCATCCAGCTCCAGCTTGGTCATGGGCTGTCCGTTGATGATGGCGGCATATTCCTTGAAATTCTTGTTGAAGCAACGGCCCACCCCTTCCAGGGAAAGGCTGTCTATGCCGGGGATGTCGGATTTGGCGTTTTTATAATCGGTGACCACCTTCTGGTAGTTCTCGGCGGAGGTCTGGAAATTGTTGGACCGCTCATAGGCCAGGGCCAGATAATAGGTATAATCCTTGGCCATTTTCGACTTGGGGTAGCTCTCCAGAAGCTTATGATATGCGGAGACGGCCTGGGGATAGTCCTGGTATTTCAGGCTCAGCTGGGCCATCTGCGCTAATAACATCTCGGGGTCTTCTTTGGGGGCTTTGTCCTTGGCGGCCAGGGCGCCTGCCGCGGTTAAGGCCAGGACCAAAATAAGCGCAAAGGTTCTCTTAAAGGCCATAGTGGGCTCCTTCGTTAGGTTTAGGTTTAGTTGGTTAATATTTATTGTTAAAAAATCTAATGGAAGAATAGGTGCATCACTGCCCCCGAGGCCAGGGGTATCCGGATATTGTCGTCCAAAGGAATGGGCAGAATTTCCACCACCGCCGCGGCCCCGGCCCCGGCAGCCATCTCCCAAAAGGTAAGGTCGGTCCCCGGCAGGTGCATTATTATCAGGCCGATGATCAGGCAGCCCGCCAGCCCGGCCCCGGCCCCCTCGAATGATTTCTCAAAAAATTTGGTCCGGCCGACGCTCCGGCCCACCAGGGCCGCCAGGGAATCCCCGACTATCAGGTAGGAGATGGCCAGTATTGCGATGGAATCCCTGAAAAGCGTGAAGCAGGCCAGGGAGGAGAGCATCAGGTAGGTGGCCCCGGTCAGGGCCGAGATCTCGTGTTTTCTTAACAGGGGGCCGAATATGTCCAGGAATATTATTTTAATGAACAGGTGCTTGAGGCGGATGATATCCACCACCAGGATGGCCACGGCGATAGCGGCGATTATCCATTTGGCCAGAACGGTCAGGTGGAGCAGCATGAAGACATAGTATAGACCCGGAAGGGCCAGGCCGGCCAGTATATGGAAAGCCTTGCGCCGTATTTCACGTTGAATGATCATCAGGCGGCGTCAAATCAAAATTGTCAAAATGTGAATGCACCGGAGAGCCGGGTGGAGCTTTCCAGATATTTATGGGCCATATAGGCGTAATCGAAATTGAAGCGCCCCAGTTTCAGCCCGGCTCCGGCGGTGAACCGGCCCTGATCCCCGCCCAATCTTAAAGCGATCCTTTTTTTCAGCCAGTATTCCAGACCCAAATGAAGGTCCAGGCTCATGCTGCCCAGGTGGTAATTGGCGGCGGATTGCCGTCCCTCAAACCTGAAATCGCCGCCCAGAGCCAGGGCCATGGGCCTTTCTCCGGCGATGGAGGGGTGGTAGGAAGCTCCCAGCCTTACGGTGGGAGTAATCACCTCCTTGGTGCCGTTATCCCAAGCCAGATAGGTGGTGGTCAGATCCTGCAGATTAATACCAAACTTTATCTTTTCCCTCCAGGCGGTCATCAACCCGGCATCCAAGCCCAATCCCCAGGCCGAGCTGGGCCCCACTGATTTATTGACGAATTTCAGATTCAGCCCCCAGCGGGTGTCCGGGTTATATTTACGGCTATAATTCAGCAATAAGGCCGATTCCACATCATCATTGTAGATGATCTTGGAATAATCCAGCCGCTCTCCGGCATCCATTATGCCGTTGTTGTTCAGGTCTATCAAGGCCTCGCTGGTGTAGGGAATGTCCTTGACAGACAACCGGATATATACCAGCCCCAGAGCGTATTGCCCCATCGGCCGGGAATATCCCAGGGCATCGTGGGCCACCAGCGAACTGAAATTATTGGAATGTGCGAAGATTATCTGATGGCCGGCCGAAAAAGTCCCGGCCGGGTTCCAGTAGCCGGCAAAGGCATCACTGGCGATGGATACATAAGCTCCGCCCATGCCCATGGCGGCCGATCCCAGGCCGATATTCAGAAATTCACCGGCATATTTTGAGGCAATTGCCGGGAAGGGCAGGGATAAGAAGCAAATAATGATGAATTTTATTATTTTCCGTATCATGACTTTAGACAATGGATATCTTATAAAAGTTTAACAAGTTTTAACATTTAATGATAATTCATAAAAGCCTATTTGTCAAGATATAACGACAGCTTTGTCCCAGCCGCTCCGTTCTTTTTAGGGGCATAAGCTATGCCCATGATAAACCTAAGCAGTTCCGGATCTTCGGTCAGATCACCCTTTAATAATACGGTTTTCATGGCTGTTAAGCCGGCCAGACTATCCCGGTTGACAGACAGGGCTGTGGGGAAATCAGGGAATGCCAGGAGAAATTTTTTCAAAGCCGTTCTTTCGGAGGCGGACATGCTGTCTCCGGCGATTATCAATAATTTGGAATACTTGTAGCCCAGCGAAGGAGAAAGACTGTCTACGGCTGTTTTATTGACCACCAGGCCCTTCTCCCGGGCCAGTTTCCCGGCTGATACCGATCTTGCCGAGTTGTTCCTGCCGGGCTGCACCGCGATCAGCAGGTCGCCGCCGGCCCTGAACGGCTGAAGGACCCGGAAGGGGTTCTCGGCGTAGGGGCGGGGGTAATAATTGAACACCACCACCTGGTCCCGGTGATCAGCACTTCCCCAGGTAAGGCGATAGGCCACCATTCCGCGGGTTGGTGCTTTACCCAGGATAATAGTAGTATCAGTTATGTCATCGGAAAGCTTAATGGCTTTGACCCTGCCTGGTGTGGCAGTGGTCAAGGGCTCGATAAAGATACTATCCACAGGTCGGTTAATCTTGATATAAAGCCCGGCTTTTCCGGCTGCAAAGACCATTCTGGAATCTATGGGCAATGTGCCCAGCTCCTGCCTGACCTTCGAGAAGGCCGCGGCTCCCACGATCAGCCACTCCTGGCTGGAGTGCGGGCCCTTGCGGCCCCTAATCCCTCTGAACAAATCGTGCCAGAAAAGTCCCTTTACCCGCCCGCCGTCGGTGGTGCCCTTGATGGCGTCGGTCAAACGCCAGTAGAATTCTTCGGGGGCGGCAGGGACGGTGCTTTTCTGCAACAATACCCAGTCTATTTGTTGGCCGGCCATCATCTGAACCTCATCACCTTTGAGATATTTGGACCAGACATTGGTCATCTCAAAACATTGCTGGGCGTTGGATTCGTAGATCATCATGGCATCCAGGTCCAGACCGGCATCGTTCATCATCGGCGGGTCCTGGCCGTGCTCGTGGCCCTTGTCCCAGCCCAGGGTAAAGCCCCATACCGGCTTGGTTACCCCGGCCTCGGCTATCAGTTTTTCCACCGCGGTGGCCGAGCGATGGGCCTGCCACCACTGCCAGCGGGCCCGGATGGGCCTGTCGGACATCGGTTTCACCTGCCGGGCTACCCACAGTATCCGGTCCTTTTTGCTCCACTTGTTCCAACCGGCCGGTTTCTCGATATTCATCTGCTCCACGAAGGCGTCCACCGTCTCGTACCCTCCGGCGCCCGGCCGGATATAATCCAGCCCGATGAAGTCCACGTTGGGGTCCTCTTGCAGCAGCTTCAATATCATTACAATATCGGCCCGGCGTTTGGCATCATCCAGATTAACGTGATGGTTGGGATAAACCCGGCCGTTCTTGGCCTCCAGCGAGTAATCGTATTTCAATTTCCTCAAGGGCTTGCCCCATAAAAGATAGCTGCCTACATATCCGCCGAATTGCAAACCCTGTTTGTGGCACTCCTCGGCCAGCTTGGGGAACACCTTGAAATTCTCCTTGATCCAGGGGTTTTTGTCATTGATCCCGGGATAATCCTCAATAGTCCAGCCCACCGAATACCAGACAGCATCGGCCCCCAAATATTTGGCCCAATCGGCAAAATTGGTCCAGTGCCGCTGGTTTTTAACCGGAGAGGGAAGCTTGGCGTTGAGCATATTCCCGGCGCTCTCTATGGTCATGGCGCAGAATCCGTCGGGTATGGTCTGGGGAGTGCGGGATTTGATCACGAAAGCAGTAGAGTCTGAAAGTAGTAAAGTAGTAACGTAGGATGATAGCAAAGTAATAGAGTCCACCTTGGCTTGTTTGGAGGTAACCGAGAGCACGGCCTGGTAGCTGCCCAGCGGCGGGTTCCAGGGCATGGCCCAAGTGCCGCGCCAGATACTGTCCTTTTTGTCGTAGCGTAAAGCAATTTCTGCGCAATTGCCAACCCCGGATATCAGGCTGTCGCCGTGACGGAAGGATACTTGCAAAGAGGCGGAGTCGGGGTTTACCTTAAGCCGGGAATCCGGCTTAAGGCTCAGATTGACGATCTGATAGCGGTAGTATTCCCCTTGGTCTGTTTTAAGATAAGATGCTTTATTCCCGGCATTGTCAAGGCCTGCAGTCAGTATAACAATGGCGGACAGGCAGGAGAAAAGGGTGATCTTGTGCATGTTGTTCGGCTTGATGTCCTTATTTCTGTTTTTGATATTTGATCTTGAGCGCCAGCAGTATCAGGTTCAACGATATGGTGGCCAGGTTGGCGATGATGATGGGCATCTGCCGGATCATGAACCCGTAGACGGTCCACAGGGAAAGGCCGATTATCATCAATATCAAAAACCAGATATTGAAATCATCCATGTGCTTGGTTTTCAGACTTTTTATTACCTGAGGCAGAAAGCTGAGGGTGGTCAGAAAACCTGCCAGTAGCCCAATAATTTTAATCACAGATGTTCTCCGTTGAAGTTCATTATGCAGTATTGGAAACGGCGAAAAAATGCAGCCTGTCATACATTCAATCTGTTGGGCAAGTGCGTGTTCTCAGTATGACGATCGATGGACCTACTGGGTGTCCAGGATGATGGGCAGGCCGTCCTTGCCGGCGCCGATGACTATGACCTTGGCGTTGGGCGAGGTGGCCAGCTTCTCGGTGGCCTCGATGCCTTTCCACCGCAGCAGCGGCTGGCTGATGCCCTGGGCCACAATGTTCTGGAAGTCGGAGATGCCCTTGGCCTCGATGCGTTTTCTTTCGGCTTCCTGTTTTTCTTTCATGAGCACGAATTCCATGCGCTGGCTTTCTTGTTCCGCCTTGAGCTTCTCTTCGACGGCATCAGTCACTTTCTTTGGCAGCGTGATGTTTCTCATGGGGGTATTTTCCACGATTATTCCTCGTCCCGCCACCAGTTTCTCCAGATCCGTCAGGATGGTCTTGGCTAAAAGTTCCCGCTGGGAAGTGTAGAGGGCCTTGGCCTCGTACCCGGCAGTTACCCCCCGGCAAACCGAGCGGAATTGCGGGGCCAACAATATCTCCTGGTATTCCAGGCCTACCGTCTTGTACACCTCGGCCGCCTTATCCGGGTCTAGGTGGAATAGGGCACTGACGCTGATTTTGACGGTCAGCCCTTCCTTGGAGGGCACCTCCATGTCCTCATACAACTGCTGGGTCTTGATGGACATCTTGGCGATCCGGGCCAGCGGGTTGCGCAAGTTGATCCCGGCCTTAAGGGTCTTGGTGGATACGTGCCCGAAGAAGTCCACCACGCCCACGTGGCCGGCCGGGATGACGGTCAGCATCTGGAAGATGGCGACTATCAAAAAGAATACGGCCACGATGCCGGAGACAGCCCTGTTCTTGGCAAAGGCCTCGTTGAACTGCTTGGTCTTCTGCCCGGCCGAGTACCACATGAAACCGGCCGCGATAGCGATGATCAGTGTGAATATGAAAAACATGGGGGACCTCCTTTAATGTTTAGATGGTAAATAGGCAAAATGATTTGGGATAGGATTATACTAATATCTTTCTGTATTTATGTCGCAGCTTATCGGTCGCCGCGCTTGAGTCAGCGATACCATGAATGATATCGCTGGTTATCATCAAGACTTTTATCAAAGTTTGCAAAACTCAACCCCGGCCCTTCTCTTAAAAGAGAAGGGTGCAGGGATAGGTTGGTAAACCTGGATTCCGACCTCTCCCTGCCTGGCGGCATCCCTCTCCGCTGCGGAGAGGGAGTGAGGGGGAGGTTCAGGAATGACAAACTGGGATTGCCTCGTTAGAAGAGCAGGATGTCTTCTCGCAATGACGAAAATATCTGTGTGCCTTCTGTGTGTTTTGTGATTAAATCCTGGATTCCTGTCTGCACAGGAATGACACGGGACAATAATGTTAGTGTCTTTTCGTGTGTTTCGTGGGCAAGGTGTTATTCCAGCTTTGCCCCGCAGTCATTGCAGAACTTGCTGCCGGCCGCCACCGGCTTGCCGCACTTGGGGCAGGGGGTGGTGGCCGGGGCCACCGCCATCGGGCCGCCGCAGTTGGAGCAGAACTTGGCGGTGGTCTGGTTCTGGGTGCCGCACTTGGGGCAGGCGGCCATAGGTCCGCTGGCCATGGCCTGCTGCAGCATACCGGGCATCATCATCCCCATGCCTATTCCGGCGCCCATGCCTACCCCGGCGCCGGCCGCTCCGCCCTCCTGTTTGGCGGCGTCTCCCATGGCATTGGCCGCCTTGAATTTCATATACTGGTTAAGATCGCCTACTGCGGCCATCCCCGCCCGCTCGTCCATCCGGGCCTGAACCTCCGGCGGGGGGGTGATGGCGCTGATGTACAGGTCCACCATCTCCAGGCCGTACTTGCCGAAATCCTCCTGCAGTCTTGCTTTCAGTCCGGTGCCCAGTTCGTCGTAATGCTGGGCCACGTCCAGAATGGTCTTGTAATTCTCGCCCAGGTAATCGGCCAGCCGGGAGACGATCACGTTCTTCAAAAAGCCGTCCACCTGCTCGGTGGTATACAAACCCTGGGTGCCCACCATCTTGTTGACGAAAAGCTGGGGATCCTTGATCCGGGTGGAGTAGATGCCGAAGGAGCGCAGGCGGATCATCTGCAGTTCGCTGTCGCGGAAGGGGATGGGCTCTGAGGTGCCCCATTTCATATCGGTGAAGACCTTGGAGTTGACAAAATAGACCTCCACCCTGAAGGGGCTCTTGCCGTCGAATATCCCTTTGAGCATTCCGGTCAGGATTGGCAGGTTCATGGTGGTCAGCGTATGGCGGCCGGCCCCGAAGACGTCAAGCGCCTTGCCGTCCCTGAAGAAAACCGCCTGCTGGCTCTCCCGGACCACCAGCTGGGAGCCGATCTTGGTCTCGCCCGAGCCGTCCTCGGGAACCCGGTGTACCAGATGATTGCCGGTATTGTCAAAATATTCTATGACTTCCATAATCTTGGCCATCGTTGCTCCTAAAGTTTAAAAGGTTTTACAAGTTCAAACTGTTTAAACGTTTAAACCGCTTAAACAGTAGTAGTGATCGCTTCATGCCGGGCATTCAGCCTGTTGTCAAATTTTCTCAGGTCCTCCAGCAGGGCTTTCAGTATCGAAACCTCCGGTTTGATCACCGAGACCTTGCTCTTCAGGTCCATGATATGCTGGGACAGGTCCATGTCGAACTGATATAGGGCGGCCAAGTGCGGCTCCAGCACTTTATTGCTGTCGAAGAACCCGGCATAGCCGTAATCGGCGTATTTAAGCCGGTCGATGACCTTCTCCAGCGTTTTGGTTATGGATGAGGCGTCCGACATCATCTCCAGATGCCCCTTTTGCTTGGACATATCGGCTATGAAGCGGTCGAAGGCCGATTTGACCTCGTCCAACTGTCCGGCCAGATGCAGGCGCAGGACCTTGTCGGTATTGCGGCGCGATTCCTTCTCGGCATAGCCACCGTATCCTGGGACTATCCGGAACATCTTTTCCATGAAGTTTCTTACTTTATCGCTGGCATCCGACATGGCGGGCCTCCTTTATCTTGGGGTTAGATTTAATTACAGTTTTTATTACTATGGCAATTAAATAGATCAATAATCCTTATCCATTTTTCGAACGTCCCTATTGTCATGCCCGTGAAAACGGGCATCCAGGACTGGATTCCCTCTGGAGTTTATCCCGCACTTGATGCGGGATGGGAATGACACATTGCGCTATTTATTCGCCGAAGTAATAACAGGACACGGATTAACGCGGATTTTTATCAATGCTTTTTATGCGGAAGTATTATATTTTATAAAAACCTCTGAACCTTTTGATAATCATTAAAAGGCACCTCCGGAAGTATACGTTATGGTGTATACTTCAGGTATCATCAAACCCCAAAATTACGGAGGTGCCTTTGTGGCCAAAGGAGTGAGCAAGTGCTGAACATAAAAATTATCATATTTAAAAGGGCAAGTCAACCAAAATCGGAAAAAATCGGACAGGAGGGGACGGCACACAGATTTCACTGATTGGTTCCGTTTGGCACGGATTTTTTACTTACTGTTATTGCAATGGCAAATGATCACAGCGTTATGGAAGAACTTTTATAATGGCTAACTCGGATAATGGTAAATGGCACACAGACTTCACGGATGGGGTCGGATTCACACTGACTTTACTAGTTAACCAAAAATCATAAAATTAAATCCGAGAAGATCTATATCAATCTGTGTTTATCTGTGTGCGAAGTCCCCAATCTTTATGGTTGACAAAGGGCAAGGCTTGAAACTATAATTATCCCAATCAAGGAGGATCAGATGACCATAAGACTTTACAACACATTAAGCCGCACCAAGGAGGAATTTGTACCGTTGAAGGCCGGGCAGGTGGGCATGTACACCTGCGGGCCGACGGTCTACGATTACGCCCATATCGGCAATCTGCGCACCTACGTTTTCGAGGATGTACTGCGCCGGGCCTTGGAATACAACGGCCTGCAGGTCAACCAGGTGATGAACATCACTGATGTGGGGCATCTGGAATCCGACGCCGATTCGGGCGAGGACAAGATGGAGAAGGGCTCCCGCCGCACCGGCAAGACCGCCTGGGAGATCGCGGAGGAGTACACCCAATCGTTTAAGAGCGACCTCCGGGATCTGAACATCCAGGAGCCGCACATCTGGTGCAAGGCCACCGATCACATAAAGGAGCAGATCGAGACCATTGAGTGCATCGAAAAAAAGGGATACACCTACCGGACTTCGGACGGCATATATTTCGACACTGCCAAGCTGAAAAAGTACGGGGTGCTCACCAAGATCGTGGTGCAGGACCTGATGGCCGGGGTCCGGATAGAGATGGGCGAGAAGAAGCATCCCACCGACTTCGCCCTCTGGAAGTTCAGCCCCGAAGGGACCAAAAGACAGATGGAGTGGGAAAGCCCGTGGGGCAAGGGATTCCCCGGCTGGCATATAGAGTGCTCGGCCATGGCCGCCAAGTACCTGGGCCCGCTGTTCGACATCCACTGCGGAGGGGAGGACGCCATTGCGGTGCACCACACCAACGAGATCGCCCAGACCCAGGCCTGCCATGGAACCAATCTGGCCAATTACTGGCTGCACGGCTATTTTCTGCAACTGGGGCAGGAGAAGATGGCCAAGTCCTCCGGGGAATTCCTTACCCTGCAGGTTCTGGTGAACAAGGGATACGATCCTTTGGCCTATCGCTATTTCTGCTTCACCGGGCATTACCGTTCGCAGTTGAGCTTTACCTACGAATCTTTGACCGCGGCTCAGCGGGCCCTGGAGAATCTGAGGGCGGAGGTCAAGAGGCTTGACCCCACCCTTGATCCCTCCCCTAAAGCATTAGGAGAGGGAAAGGTCTCTGATGTCTATAAAAAGAAATTTTTGGCAGCCATAAACGACGATCTGAACATGCCTCAGGTGCTGGCTATTCTTTGGGACCTTTTGAAAGACGATAATCTTGACGCATCTCAGAAACTAGGGCTGATAAAGGATTTTGATAAAGTTCTGGGGCTGAGATTGATAGAATCTGCCGGAGGGATTGCCAATACTGCCGAGGTTGAGGGGCTGATGCAGAAACGCCAGGAGGCACGGGCAGGCAAGAACTGGGCCGAATCCGACCGGCTGAGGGACGAGATAGCAAAGCTGGGCTTTGTGGTGGAGGATGGGCCGAAGGGACAGGCCGTTCGGGCGAAAAAGTTCGGGGAATAATTTGATGACCCAGGCGAAAGCCTGGGTCGTTTGTTAAAATTTTTAGGAGTAAGATGGCAGACAATAAATTACAACAGCAGATAGAATTCATAACAGAGATCGACAAGCTCAAATCCGTCTTTCGCCGGACGAAAATACTGGACAATTCCCGCTACGAAAATGACGCCGAGCATTCCTGGCACTTCGCCATGATGGCCTTGATCCTAAAGGAACATGCCAATGATCCGGACATTGATATCCTCAAGGTTATGAAAATCGGTTTGATACACGATATCGTGGAGATAGACGCCGGAGATACCTTCATATATGATGACAGTTTGAAAGAAAATAAATACAAAAATGAAAGAGCTGCAGCAGAAAGGATATTCGGTCTGCTGCCATCTGAGCAACGTGATGAAATGATCTCGTTATGGGAAGAATACGAGAGGCAGGACACATCGGAGGCAAAATTCGCTATGGCATTGGATCGCCTGGGCCCGGTGATGCAAAACCACAACAATCAGGGCCACGCCTGGCGGGTGAACAACGTGCCGGCGGATAAGGTTCTGGCATTGAACAGCCGGATCGATAACGGCTCAAAGCCCCTCTGGGAATATGCCAAAGGACTGATAGAGGATGCGATAGCCAAGGGGTATATCAAATAGAATGAGAATATTCATCATAGGCTCCGGCGGTGTGGGTAAAACAACCTGCGGTAGGTTATTGGCCGATCTTCTTGGCTATAATTTTATCGCTCTGGATGAGGAATACACCAATAAACACGGCACCATCGATGATTATATAAATGAACAGGGCTATGAAAGATATAGTCTGGAGAATTCCCGGTTATTTTATGAAATCTTAGAAAAGATCCGCCCGGACTGCGTATTTGTCTTGTCTTCGGGATTTTTTACGTACGATGGCGGAGAAGGCCTGGCGGAAGAACATACTAAAACTGTGAGAGAGCAGGGAATATCGATTTTACTGTTTCCTTCGGAATCATTGGAGAAAAGCGCCGATATCGTCGTTAAACGTCAACTTGAACGGCGGCTGGGGTATAAGGAAGAAACTGAAAGGAATAAATTCAATCTTAGGTATCCGAAATATAAAGTATTGGGCGATATAAAAATATTCTCTGAAGCTTCGCCGGCAGAAATCGCCCAAAAAATGATGATTGAAATCGAAAAATATGGTTCAAAAAGCAGAGTAATGAAACAAAGAACCGATAGTAACCTTTTGCGAATAATCTTTTTGATCGCAGGAACCGTCTCTGTCGGATTGGGCATCGTCGGCATATTCCTGCCGTTATTACCCACCACGCCGTTCCTCCTTTTGGCAGCGGTATGTTATGCCAGGAGTTCCCAGAGGTTCTACGACTGGCTGATGACCAACCGGTGGTTCGGAAATTATATTAAGAATTATCGAGAAAGGCGGGGCATCACCCTTAAAATAAAGATACTGGCCATCTCCACGTTATGGGTCACAATAATGATTTCAGCCTTTTGGATGATCAAGATATTATTTGTCAGAATTATATTATTGATCATCGCCGGGGCTGTTTCGTGGCATATACTATCTTTCAAGACATTGAAGATTAAGGCGACAGATGAAAAGAAATATCCTTGACAGGATAAAAAATGAGTTCCCCGAGATCTCCTGGAAGAAACATCGATTCATCGATCATGGGTGGGACCACCATGTGGCAGTCCTGGACGAGAGGTTTGTCTTCAGAACCCCTAAAAGGTTTACTTCTGATCCTCCCGGCGAATTTTCCGATGAGATCAGATTGTTGCATTACCTAAAGGGTAGGGTGAAGATCAATATTCCCTATTATCAGTATATCTCGGCAACTGGGTCGATGGCAGGATACGAAATGCTGAACGGAAAGGAATTGGAGAAAAAGCTCTTCGACAGCCTGAATCCTTTTGAAAAGGCTGCGGTGGCCGAGCAATACGCCGGATTCATTACTGCCCTGCATTCGGTGCCCAAGTGCGTTCTGAAGAAGTTTCATATCCGGGTGGAGGACGAAAGCAAGCTTTGTGAACAATTTGCCCGTAGAACACGTAAAAATATTTATCTCAAGATAAACAAAAAAAGCATCAATGCTATTGAAGATTTTATCAAGGAATTAAAATTCTCGATCGGGAAGATAACACACCGAACACTGGTTCATAATGACCTTACCGGTGAACATATATTGTGGGATAGGAAACGGCAACAGGTAAATATAATAGATTTCAGCGATCGTTGTTACGGCGATCCAGCGGCGGATTTCGCCGGGATCATGGAATACGGAATGAATTTTGTCAAAAAGGTCTATGGCCTGTACGGATGCCGTAAAGATGAAAGCCTGTTACACAGGGCGGAGTTGTATTATAAAAGGGTTCCGCTTTCTATCATGTTGGATTCACTTGATGGTTTCCCTTGCACTTTTAAGCAGGGTTATAAAATGTTTAAAGAAAGATTCGGAGTCTGAGTATGGATGTGGTCGTCATCATATTATTGGAATCCCCGGAACAGATCAAATCCGCCCGGATACTGATAGACAGCCTCCGCAGTTTCGGCGGGGGATTGAGCACCTCCCAGGTCTATCTGTTTAAAAGCGATCCGCATATTCCGGATATTCAGGGAACGAACCTGAAAATATTTCCGTTGGAAATGGATGCCCGGTTGAAGGACTTTCCCCTGGCCGGCAAGGTGGCGGCCTGTGCCCAGGCGGAAAAGATCGCGGGGCGGGATTGCGGATCGTTGATATGGATGAACCCCGAAACCTTGGTCATCAAACCACCGTCATTGCTTGAATTGGGAAACGAATCCGATCTGGCCATCCGCCCGGTCCACATCAGGAACGTGGGGATCCCGGCCGGGGCCCCGCTTGACGATTATTGGGCGGGGATATATAAAAGCATCGGACTTGAGGGGACAGCATCAACCGTTGAATCTTTTGTTGATGGACAGCAGTTGTGGGCCTACTATAACACCCATGTGTTTTCGGCCGACCCGGCGCTGGAATTGTTCGGCCTCTGGCAGGAACATTTTGCCAGGCTGGCGCTGGACCGGGGATTCCAGGCCGGTCCCTGCCATGATGTCATCCACAAGATATTCCTGCATCAGGCGGTCCTCAGCGTCCTGATCGAAAAGCTGATCCCGGCCGCCCGGTTGAGGCTGCTGCCGCCGGATTACAGCTATCCCTACAACCTGCAGGACAGGATCCCGGCCGGACGTCGGGCAGAGGTGTTGAACGATCTGACGGTGATGGTCTACGAACAGCGTCCGATCGATCCCGTAAAAATGACCGACATAGCCGTCGAAGAACCACTGAGATCATGGCTGGGCAAAGAATTGGAAATTAATTGCTGAATTGGGAAATATACCTATGGATATCGAAAGACCTGTATCATGCGAAAATATTCCCCAAGATCAGATCGAACAACTGGGGCTTAAATTAAAAGGTCTGGGCTTGACCGTCGGGAAGGTCCAGGAACTCCTGGGCCTGGAAAGTCTGTCTGATCTGTATCCCTTGGAATATCGACTTTTGCCGCTGTTTGTGGAAAGGCTGGCAGAGAATGCCACTCCTTTAAATCATCTTATCAGTCTGTTCATCTTGGGATTACTAGGCAAAAGAGATGTCATTGAGCGGATTTTGGGAACCGCCGATCTGGAATTGCTGTGCAATCTCGGTCTCTGTTCCATTGACCAAATGGATATCCATGCTAACTTTACCCTTCTGCCGTTCGAGGACCTGTTGATAGCCACCGACAAGGTCTTTCTGAATATTGACGAATATGGTATGGATCAATATCTGTCGTCCGACAATCTGGTGTGGCGGCTGGATAAGACCTCATACATCATGGCTCGGGGCCTGGTCCGTACCTCATGCAAATCAGCGCTGGATCTGGGCTGCGGCTCGGGCCTGCAGTCGCTGATAATGGCGAGATCAACCGAAAAAGTGACCGGGGTGGACATCAATCCCCGGGCCGTAAACCTGGCCGGGTTCAATGCTTTGCTTAACGGCATCACCAACGTTGAATTCGTCTGCGGGGATCTATACCAACCGGTAGGCAATGATAAATTCGACCGGATCATCTCCAATCCGCCGTCGGCGCCGGGACTGGTGAAGGCCTGGAACCGGGAGGGAGGTATCAGCGGGCGGGAGTTGGTGGAGGAGATCATTTCAGGTGCCCGGGAGCGTCTGGAATACGGCGGGATATGCCAGACCACGTTGCATCTGGGCTACAACGAGGATAAGGACATTCTGCTGTGGCTGGAAAAGTATCTGCCGGAAAAGGATTTCCGGAATCTCATCATCAGGCATACCGACGAGAGGGAAGCGGCGGAATATGCCCTGCAGGAGGCCTATCAGAAATCCGGCCCCAGGGACTACGGAACCTTTGCCCGGACCTACCAGATCTACCGGGCGGGGCTGAAAGCGGCCGGGATCGAGAGGGTCTCCTTCGGCCTGCTGTCGGCCAAATTCAAGGAGGGCGGACAGCCTCCGGCAATAAGAACCGCCGACCTTTTAAGGGAGCCGATATCAGGTTTGATGGAAGATCACTGGCCCTGGGCCTAAAATTTCTTATTCCTTGACAAGCTCGGGCCTTTTACGGTAAAATCATATATATTAAGGTTTTAACGGATAATCTATCAACCCAAATATACGTCATGTTTCGATAGGACATGGCCGTTTGCCGAGGAGGGTTTGCATGTCAGGTCATTCAAAATGGGCTACCATTAAAAGGAAAAAGGCCGGGATCGATGCCGCCAGGGGCCGTGTCTTTACCCGGGTGATAAAGGAGATCTCCATAGCCGCCAGACAGGGCGGAGGCGACCCCGACGGCAATCCCCGCTTAAGGACGGCCATTGCCATTGCCAAGGCCAGCAACATGCCGGCCGACAACATCGAGCGGGCCATCAAAAAGGGCACCGGCGAGCTGGAGGGCGTGACCTACGAGGAGATCACCTATGAAGCCTACGGCCCGGGCGGGGTGGCCCTGCTGATAGACTGCGTGACCGACAACAAGAATCGCACCGCCTCCGAACTGCGGCACCTGTTCTCCAAATACGGCGGAAACATGGGGGCCCAGGGCTGCGTGGCCTGGATGTTCGAGGCCAAGGGGGTCATCACCATAGACTCATCCAAGACCGACGAGGATACTTTGATGGACGTGGCGCTGGAGGCCGGGGCCGATGACGTCAAAACCGAGGAGGGCGTCTTCGAGGTGTTTACCGCGCCGTCCAACCTGGAAGCGGTGAAGTCGGCCATCGAGGCCAAGGGCATACCGGTAAGCTCGGCCGAGATGAACAAGATCCCCCAGAACACCGTCCAGCTTGACGAGAGGACCGCCGAGAGCATGCTGAAGCTGATGGACATGCTGGAGGACTTCGACGACACCCAGAAGGTCTATGCCAATTTCGACATCTCCCCCGAGATCCTGGCCAAATTAGACAAGTAACAGGTAAACCACGAAGGCAACATGCAGTTAATTGTTAATGGTTATTCGTTAATAGTTAATGGTATTGGTGCCTTGGTGTCTTGGTGGTGATGAAATGATAATATTAGGAATAGATCCCGGAAGCCAGACCACCGGATATGGAGTGTTGGAAAGCGACGGCCGAAATCGCAAAGTGGTAGCCCTCGGATGCCTCAAGGCACGGCCGGGGGTTTCTCTTTCCGTTCGCTTGGGGGTGATCTACGCCGGGCTTCAGGGGGTCCTGGAACAGTATCAGCCCGACGAGGTGGCGGTGGAGGCCACCTTTTACGGCAAGAACGTCCACAGTGCCCTGGTGATGGGGCACGCCCGGGGGGTCTGTCTGCTGGCGGTGCAGCAGGCCGGGTGCAAATTATTTGAATATTCCCCGCTGGAGGTGAAGAAATCCGTGGTGGGCCAGGGCCGGGCCGGCAAGGGCCAGGTGGGCTTCATGGTCCGGGCCATGCTGGGCCTGCGGGTCAGCCCGCCGGAGGATGCGGCCGACGCTTTGGCGGTGGCGGTATGTCATCTGCAGAGGAGGCAATTGGCGCAAATGGTCAAAAAGGCTGACCCCCTTCCTTAGATCCCTCCCCGAGCATACTTCACCGAAGTATGCAAATATTATTACTGCCGGCTACGTAGGCTGAATGCGGAGAGGGGAGATTGTCACCCTGAGAAATCAAGCTGCAGGACAAATTGAACGGGTGACGGCGTGATCTCACCCTACCACTTCGAAAGCATGACAACTTATCTACCTCAGTGCAGGCTCTCTCCAAAAAGAATTTGGAGAGGGAAAATGAGAAAAATAATATTTAAATTAAGATATGTATCATCACATCAAAGGAACTTTGGTCCATAAATACCCGGCCGAGGCGGTGATAGACACCGGGGGCGTGGGGTATCAGATAAGCATCTCGCTGAACACCTTTGACAAACTGCCGGAGGCCGGCAACCAGGCCAAGCTGCTGACCTACCTGCACGTCAAGGAAGACATAATGCATTTGTTCGGGTTTGCCTCGGATAAGGAGCGCAAGGTCTTTAAAATACTGATCGGCATCTCCGGCATCGGGCCCAAGCTGGCGCTGACGGTGCTGTCTCACATGGCACCGGAGGACCTGGAACAGGCGGTGGCCAACCAGGACATGACCATGCTGACGGCAATCTCCGGAGTGGGCAAGAAGACCGCCGAGCGTCTTTTGGTCGAACTGAAGGGCAAAATAGCCGAAGCGGTGGTGGAGGGCTTGCCGACCATCAAGGGGCAGGGGGCAGGGATCAGCGATCCGGTTATAGAGGCAATGATGTCGCTGGGGCTGAATTACGCCGAGGCCAAAAGCGCGGTGGAGAAGGCCAAGGCCAAGCTGGGCGAGAAAGCTCCGGTGGAGCAGTTGATAAGGGAAGCACTAAAGGGGAAATGATAAATACTGAGAGGGTAGCATGAGGAAAGCATTTTTTAATGGGAAAATCACCGATTTAGCTATGGCAGTTATCTTGATCCCAATGTTTATGGTTGGCCATGTATGGGCATCAGAAGCGAATGCACGTATAAGCATATCTGTGAAAGATGCCCAAAAAACATCACAGGCACTGCAGAAAATATCAACCGAAAATAAAATTTTCGCTACTAATTTTAACGAATATACCAGCAGCAAGAAAAAGAAAAAATCAATAAATATCAAATATGAGGTGCCTGAAGCCAGAATATTAGGGTTTATGGCCCAAATTGCGGTATTGGGAGATGTTAAATCTCAAAGCTATCAAGCCAAACAAAGCGATTTCGGGAATTTAGAATTAAAAGAGAAAATGCTGGAACAATATAAAAGCCAGCTGGATAAAATAATTGCTTCAGGGCCCGGCATGCAGGATATGATCACCCAGTTGAACTATAAGATACAAGCCTTGGAAAGAGAAATATCGGAATACGAGAGCCGTAGCGAGGAGGGATACGAACCCAAAGTTGTTCTGGATGTTCAAATAAAAGAGCGCGGGTACGACAGCGAGAATGAAGAAAAAAGCGTAACAATAAATCTTATATCATTTATAATTGTGCTCGTTGCATTGGCAATCATGTCATTATCCCTGGGCATATTAATGGGATGGTTTATATTTAAGAAAAACAAAAATACCGCATCCGGAAACATTTAATATCCGTAGATTTACATGGATAAAATAAAATTACAAAAAACGGCAGTATTGCTTATATTGTTGGCAGTACTGGGGGGTGTTTTTACCAAATACACGCTTCCCCGCAAACACAATATAGTAAGGGGTTTGGTTTACCGGGCCTGGCAGCTTTCGACCGTCGGCATGCATCGCCCGGCGTTGGCATTGTATAATCTGGCTGTTTCGGTAGAACCAAGCTATTATCAAACATATGTTTTCAGGGGAGACACATATTTAGCCCTGCAAAATGTCCAGAAGGCAGAAGAGGATTACATCCGGACCTTGGAATTAAAGCCCGGCGACCAGCATGCCATATCATCTCTTAGTATGCTGTATACCATCAATAATGACTTTAAAAGCGCGATTGAGGGATATGAAAAAATGTTGAAGGTTGATCTTTCGCAGACCGATTATTATTATTGCCAGATAGGCTTGAATTATCACTTTCTGAAAGATTATGAGAATGCGTTGCTTGCCTTTGAAAAGGTGCAAAATCCCAAACCAAAATATTCCAACGTTTATAGCTTGAGGGCAACTACTTATTCGGCTTTGCATAGATACGAGTTGGCGGAGGCAGAGTGTGAAAAAGCATTGGCATTGGATCCATCGCAACAGTATAATTTTACTTCGATGTTGGATATGATTCGGAGAAACAAAGAAAGATATATAAACAATATAATAAAATTGGATATCCTGAAAAACTCTTTAGCTGAAAACCCTACCGATGTAAATAAATATTTTGACTTGGCTGGGGTGTATCATGAAATTGGTGAGCCTGAAAACGTTATAAAATGTTATACAGCCATAATAGACATAAATAGTAATTCCTGGCAAACGCAAAATGCATATTATAACAGAGGTTGCTTGTATTATGATGACTTGGGTGATACTCTGGCAGCAATTGAAGACATGAAAACAGCAGCTATGGCGGGGGAAAGGAATGCTAAGAATTGGTTAAAAGAACATAAAATATCTTTTTAAGTGTATAATGAAGCTAAAATGCGGTGGAGAAGGCCAAGGGGAAATTGGGAGATAAGGCTCCGGTGGAGCAGGTGGTAAGGGAAGCATTGAAAGGGAAGTAATTTCTTTTAAAGGGGTATCCATGTCTAAGAAAACAAGTCTGGCTTCTCTGTTGCTTGTCATTATGTCTGTTGGGGCATTAGGCCAGGGAGGCCAGTGGCGGCATTTTTCACAGATAAATCCGGATACTGCTATATCCCTGCAATGCAAATTAGTGAACACGGCAAATAATTTATGGGCAGTTTGGAGTGATCATGTTTATAGTAGTGATACTGCTTTTATATTTGCGACACGTTTTACGCCCTCTGGGTGGGGTTTAAAACGGAAACTATGTCACACGGTTGGTGAAGAATTTAGCGTGTTTATGGATATAAATAAGAATGCACACATAACTACAGCGTTTACTGGCGTAATGCCTTCTAAAGACACATTGCTGGGGCCTAACAGAATGGACTGTAGCAGTTTTGACACTATTTGGAGCCAATTGATATTTGATAATCAGGCAGTTGTCGGTATATCGGCAAATTCACATGATAGCACAGTTTTTGTTTGGCAATTTTATTTGAATTTCGAGTATTCTATCAATTCAAAGTCTTATTATCAAGGGTGG
Source organism: Candidatus Edwardsiibacteriota bacterium (assembly GCA_020053305.1). Classification (GTDB taxonomy): domain Bacteria; phylum Edwardsbacteria; class AC1; order AC1; family EtOH8; genus UBA2226. Next base: position 73,387 of record JAGVNJ010000030.1, read on the forward strand.
GGATCCGGGACAACGATTTTTTCTGGGGAGGAATATAAAGGCACCCCTGCAATAACATGTGATAAAAATGGCAAATGGTGGACGGGCTGGCAGGAAAATTCACTCTTCGACGGACATTATGACTTGAAGGTGAATTGGCAAATAATTGACACTTCTGTTGCGAAGCCATTCTGGTCTTTCCATCTAACATCCGATAGCTTGGGTAAAGTATGGGCTTTTTGGTCATCCAATGGAAATATTTTCTACAGGGTAAATGAAAGCAATCTTTGGGGTATAGAGGAAACATTGATTGTAGGTTCTAATGTGCAGTCTGTTGCATACAGGGAAGGTATTATCTGCGTGGGAAGACAGCCCGATAGTTCATTTTATTTCAATTCATTCAATAACTCAGCGTGGAGTGGCTGGCAGTGTATAACAACTGGTGTCAACCGCCAGTTGAAATTGGATCAAATGGGGAATCCTTGTATTTTGTGGTCAAATGCTAATATATACTATTCTGCCATTTACTGCCGTGATACCATCGCCCCCTGGGTTAAGATAACCGCACCTGTTACCGATTCGGTATATTATAAAGGCCAATCGATCCAACTGCAATTCGATCATTCAAGCGATGTGGCTTTTTTAAATGTATATTGCCAGAGGGAAGGGCAGGGTGATTGGCAGAATATTTTTGACATGATATCAAGGGATTCCCTGGTAAGCTGGACGGTGCCGGATGATTCGGCAAATTATAGATTCAGGGCCGAAGCGATTGATTCGGGCTGGAACGAAGCCGTTGACAGCACCGGGTGGTTTCTAGTATCACCGCAAGGTATAGCCGGGAAACCGTCTGACTTGCCTGTTAATTTTACTTTTGGATTAAAAAGCAACGGCCCAAACCCATTTATGCGAAATGCCAAAATCGCATTTGCTGTCGATAAAGCCTGCGATGCAAATATATCGGTATATAACTCACTGGGCCAGTTGGTGAAAGTATTATATAATGATAAAACGCTACCCGGGAATTACCAGCTAAACTGGAATGGCTGTGATGTTGCCGGAAAAAAGGCGGCGGCCGGGGTTTATTTCTGCCGGCTATCTGGCGGCGGCAGAAGTTCCAATATCAAATTAATAAAAGTAAATTGACCCTCAAATGAAATTCAAAATAATATTCCTGATAATTGTCCTGTTTACCAACCTCTGTCAGGCTGGAAAGAAGACCTTCATCCGCGAATACACCTACCAGGCCAGCGACTACGACAGCCGGCTGACCTGCCAGGCCATCGCCCTGAGCGAGGTCAAGCGTCTTTTGCTGGAGGAGATCGGCACCTACTTAGTCAGCGGGACCACGGTCCAGAACGGCATGGTGGTGTCGGACGACATTTCGGTCTATACCGCCGGGGCGGTGCAGACCAAGGTGATCGACCAGAGATGGGACGGCAAGACCTACTGGCTAAAAGCCCGGATCGAGGCCGATCCCGACAGCGTATCGGCCGCAGTGTCCCGGCTGCGGGAGGATAAAGGCAGGATGAAGGAACTGGAGGACCTCAAGAGGTCGTCCGACCAGGCCTTGGCAGAGATATCTAAACTGAACCAGGCCTTAAGCCAGGCCCATACCCAGAACGCCGGGTTCGCCGACCAGATAAAATACCTGCAGAACGCCCAAAAATTGTCGGCCGCCCAGTCGGCCCAGCAGGGATATGCGGCCCTGTCATCCGGCGATGCCACAGCCGCCCTGCTGGCCTTCACCAGAGCATTGGAAACAGATCCCAACGACGCGATAGCGCTGATTAACCGCGGCATCGCCTATGCCCAGCTCAAGGATCATAAGAAAGCCCTGGCCGATTACAACCTGGCCCTGAAAGCATCGGCCAGCGATCCCCGGATATACTATAACCGCGGCATCGCCTATTATCATTTAAAGGAATATACCAAGGCGCTGAATGATTTCAATCATTCGCTGCTGCTGAAACCGGACAACAGCAAGGCCCATTTCAACCGGGCGCTGACTTATGAAAAATTGGAAAATTGGAAATTGGCCCTGACAGACTACACTAAGGCAATCAAACTGGACCCGGCCGATGTTCAGGCGTATGATAACCGTGGGACGATATATCTCCAGCAAAAGTTATATGCCAAGGCTTTGGCTGATTTCGATCAGTCTATTGAGGTGGACAATAGATCCGGCGATGCTTACTTGAACCGGGCGGGATTGTACGCCGTCAAAGGGGATATGGAATCCGCCCTGGCCGATGCCCAAAAGGCGGCCCAGCTGGGAAGCGATGAGGCCAAACTTCTGTTGGAAAGATTGGGACAGTAGGATAAGAGCCAAATCTCCTAGGTGTCTTCGTCATTCCTGCACTTCATTGCATTCAGCATAAACTCCGGCAGGAATCCAGTTCTTTGTGGATTCCCGTTCCCCGCCTTCGCGAGGACAAGTTTCACGGGAATGACAGATTACAAAAAGTTTAAATTTATAAAATATGAACATGACAGATAAAATAACCATACCCGATGTCCTGGAGGGCGATCTTGAGTTCGATTCCTCGGTCCGGCCGGTAAGCTTCGACGAGTTCGTGGGGCAGAACAAGATCAAGGACAACCTCAAGATATTCATCCAGGCCGCCCAGGGCCGGGGCGAGGCCATAGACCACATGCTGTTCTGCGGTCCGCCGGGGCTGGGCAAGACCACATTGGCCCATATCATCGCCAAGGAGATGGGGGTGCAGATCAAGGCCACCACCGGGCCGGTGCTGGAGCGCCCGGCCGACCTGGCCGGGATCCTGACCAACCTGGGCGAACACGACGTGCTGTTCATCGATGAGATCCACCGCATCAACCGGATGGTGGAGGAGTACATCTATCCGGCCATGGAGGATTACTGCCTGGACATCATGATAGACAAGGGTCCCAGCGCCCGCTCGGTGCGGCTCAATCTGCCGAAATTCACCCTGATCGGGGCCACCACCCGGGCCGGGCTTTTGACCGCGCCCATGCGGGCCCGTTTCGGCATGATCAACCGCTTAGATTATTATACTCACGGCGATCTGGAACAGATCATCCTGCGCTCAGCCACGATCTTCAATGTCAGCATAGACCCCGAAGGGGCCAGAGAGATCGCCCAACGCTCCCGGGGCACGCCCCGGGTGGCCAACCGCCTGTTGCGCCGGGTGCGCGATTTCGCCCAGGTGGAGGGGGACGGCAATATCACTGCGGCCATCGCCCAAAGATCATTATTACGCTTGGAGGTTGATGAGGTGGGCTTAGACGATATGGATAAGAGAATTTTGGAGGCCATCATCAAGAAATTCAACGGCGGGCCGGTGGGCCTGAACACTTTGGCGGTGGCGGTGGGTGAGGAATCCGACACGGTGGAGGAGGTCTACGAGCCGTACCTGATCCAGGAGGGATTCCTGATGCGCACCCCGCGGGGCCGGGAGGCCACCGAGAGGGCATACAAGCATTTAGGGCTGGGCTCGGGGAAGAAACAGACGGAGATGCTTTAGGCTGATGCCATCCCTGTTTTTGACCACCCCCATATCCCCCTCCGATGCGGAGGGGGAGGCAAACATCCCTCTCCACAATGGAGAGGGGAAGGGGAGAGGTCAAGGTAGACCAGCACACCCCAAAGGCAGCACAGGCCTTATTCGTTTGCAGAAGATTAGAAACGACAAATTATTATTGGCCAAATATTTCAGACAGCATATGACCCTTGGTGAAAAATGCTTTTGGAATATGGTCCGTAAAAATCAGGTTAATAGTCTTCGCTTTCGCCGCCAGCAGGTGATACACGGATTCCTCGCCGACTTTTTCTGTAACCAGATAAATTTAGTGGTCGAGGTGGACGGAGGAATTCATGAGCAACAGAAAGACTACGATGAACTACGAACGAAGATAATAAACCAACACGGCGTTAAGGTCTTAAGATTTACCAATGAAGAGGTAGTGAATAAAAGCGATTGGGTATTGGCAAAAATTACGGGAAATGCCAAAGTATGATGGGAACTCAAATTCTAAACATCAAAAATAATTAAGCAATTATGAACAACAAACCAAAGATCGGCCTGGCCCTCTCCGGCGGCGTAGGCTACTGCATGACCCACATAGGTGTATTGCAGGCTCTGGAAAACGCCGGCATCAGGCCGGACATCATCGCCGGGACCTCGGGCGGGGCCCTGATCGGCGCCCTGTATGCCTCGGGCATCCGGCTGGACCGGATAGAGGAGATCGCCAAATCCGTCAAGTGGAACAAGCTGATGGGCCCCCATTTTCTTTTCAAGGGCCTGGGCTCCTCCAAGCCCATCGAGGACCTGATGGATGACCTGCTGGGGAGGGGCCGCCGCTTCGCCGACCTCAGCACCAGGCTGCTGGTCTCGGCGGTGGACCTGGTCAGCGAGCAGAAGATCATGTTCCCCGAGGATGAATCCCAGGCCATCTCTCTGCCGGTCCGGGCCTCCTGCAGCCTTCCGCTGGTCTTTTCCCCGGTGCGCTACAAGGACCGACTGTTGGTGGATGGAGGAATGCTGGTGCCGCTTCCGGTGCGCGAACTCAAGGCGGCCGGGGCGGGTTTCGTGATTGCCGCCGATTTCAAGGTAGCCCGGGACGAGCCCAAAAACATGTTCGACGTGGCCCTGCGCACCCTGCGGATCGCCAACCAGGAAAGAGTGGACGACGCCATGAAGGCGGCTGACATTGTGATCGAAAGCCATATCGGCGGAGGCAGCCGCTGGGACCTGGCGGCCGCATCGGACCTGATAAAGGTCGGCCGGATGGCGGCCGAGGATATCCTGGCCAGGAACGGCGAAAAGATCAAAATCATCAAGGATGTCTGATAATTATATGTATGACAAACCGAAGATCGGACTGGCTTTGGCCGGAGGGGTGGGATACTGCCTGGCTCACATCGGAGTGCTGAAGGCTCTGGAGGAGGAAAAGGTAAAGGTCGACGTGCTGGCCGGGACCTCGGGCGGAGCCCTGATCGGCGCCCTGTATGCCTCGGGCATAGGCGCCGGCCGGCTGGAGGAGATCGCCAAGAACATCTCCTGGAGCCAGCTGATGAGCCCCACCATGATCTTCCGCAACAAGGGGCTGGTGTCGTCGGAGCCGATCGAGAAACTGGTGGAGGAGCTGATCGGCAAGGACCGCCGCTTCAGCGAGCTGAAGCTTCCCCTCTCGGTGGCCACCGTGGACCTGATCTCGGGGGACGAGGTGATGTTCCCCCACAGCCCCGACGACCTGATCGCCCCGGCGGTGCGGGCCTCCTGTTCGGTGCCGGTGGTGTTCGCCCCGGTGAAGATAGGCCAGTGGCTGCTGTCGGACGGCGGCATCAAGGACCCCCTGCCCATCAAGCCCCTGAAAAAATATAATCCCGAATTGATGATCGGGGTGGCCTTCGCCACCGGAAAGTACGAGCCCACCAATCTTTTCGAGATCGGGGTCCGCTCTATGATGCTGGCCAACGACAAGATCCTGGAGGCCTACGAGCAGGAGCTGGATGTGCTGATAAAATGCCAGACCGGCGAGATATCCAGCTGGGACCTTAAAACCGCGGTCCAGCTGATCGATGTGGGCTACGAAGCCGCCCGGCAGAACATCGCCAAGCTTAAAGGGTGCTGCGATAACAAAAAAATCAATTTGGGGTAGGGCGCAAGATGACCGTGTTGTATGTTCTATTGACGGCTGTGATAGTGATATTCGGGCTGGGGATGTTTCTGATGCAGAGAAGGACCGACCGGGCACTGCGGGAGATCAAGGATTCCGCCAAGAACGACCAGTCCCTGAACCTGATGAGCCAGTGGCTGCAGGACACCAAATCCTCCCTGGACGGCCGCCTGCAGGAGACCAGGCAGACCCTGGATTCCCGGCTGGCCGAGGTGGACCGCAAGATCGGCAACTCCATGGAATCAGTCAGCCAGCGGCTGGAGGGCAACACCAAAACGGTGGGCGACCGGCTGGACAGCGCCGCCCGGGTGATCGGCGAGGTCCAGAAGCAGCTGGGGGCGCTCTCCAAGGCCACCGACGCCATGCAGGAGATGGGAAAGGACATCTCGTCATTGCAGGATATCCTCCGGTCGCCCAAGCTGCGGGGCGGGATGGGGGAATATTTCCTGGGAGACCTGCTGGCCCAGATCCTGCCGCCGCACCACTTTGAATTGCAGTACGGCTTCCGCTCCGGCGAGAAGGTGGACGCCGTGGTCAAATTGTCCGACAAGCTGGTGCCGGTGGACGCCAAGTTCCCGCTGGAGAATTTTCAGAAGATGCTGGCGGCCCAGAGCGACGAGGACCGTAAGACCTGGCGCCGGAAATTCGTCTCCGATGTAAAGAAGCACGCCGACGTCATTGCCGCCAAGTATATTTTGCCGGACGAGGGGACCTTCGACTTCGCCCTGATGTACATCCCGGCCGAGAATGTCTATTACGAGACCATCATCAAGGATGAGAACTTCGGCGAGGAAAAATCCATCTCCACCTACGCCATAGAGCAAAAAGTGATCCCGGTCTCGCCCAACTCCCTCTATGCCTACCTGCAGGCCATCATCCTGGGCCTGCGGGGCATGAAGGTGGAGGAGAGGGCCCAGGAGATAATAGAGTCATTATCCCGTCTGGCCGGGGACCTTAGTAAATTCCGGGGGGAGTTCGATGTGGTGGGCACCCATATCGGCAACGCCTGGAAGAAATACGAGGAGGCCGAGAAACGACTGGTCCGCTTCGAGGCCCGGTTGGAGAGCGTGGAGGGAAAACATTTGGAGCAAACCAAGGAGATAACGGAATAGAGGGGTGTTTATGAAAATCGATCCCGGAATGATAAATGATCTGTTCCCATTTCTTCTCTTTTCAGTGATATTTACAGTGGCCCTGGTGGGAAGCTATTTCAGTCTGAAAAAACAGAAAGAGAAGATGAGGGATATCGCCCTGAAACTGGGGCTGGAGTTCAGCGAGACCGACCCGCTGTCATTTATGGGTCAGGGCAAACCGGTCCGACCCATCTACCATCGTCCCAGAGATGCCGGGTTCGACCTCCAGGGGCTGGTCAAAAAGGTGGCGGCGGGGTTCTCCCCCTGGCGGGTGGCCGGAAAATACCATGGCTATCAGGTCATCATCCGGACCGAGAAGAAGGACAAGAAGAGCTTTACCGTGGTGCAGCTGCTGTTCAGCCAATCGCTGGGGATGGGCTTGAACATCGCGGCGGGTAATTTACTTTCCAAGATGGGCAAGAATATTTTCGGCAAGCAACCCGTCGGCACCGGCAACCCCGAGCTCGACGGCAAGGTCTACATCTCCGGACAGGATGAGATGAAGATCAAGTATCTGGTGAAGCGATCCGAGTTCCAGCAGGCGTTGCTGTCGCTGTACAATAAGTATCCCGGCATCAGGGTCGACGACCAGGGCTTCACCTACAAAGAGAAAAAGGTATTGACCGATCTGGCCGCTTACCAAAAACTGCTGGATAGCTTGAGCGGCGCCGCCAAGGCCTTTGCTCAATAAACCCACTTTGATCCGGGAATATTGTTTTGAAAAAGAAACCCTCCAGAACACCAGGCGACACAAAATCGGAGAGGCCCGAAACGAAGCGGAGATGGCTTCTTTGCCTGATGGTAGCGGCCCTGGCTATCGCCGTCTACCTGCCGGTCATGCGGCATGGCTACACCCTGATGGACGATCAGGGGCTGATAGCGGAGAATTACAGCCTGATAGGCAATATCGGTAATGTTATCAATGCCTTTAAAACCGACGCCTTCGGCAGCAACGGCGCCCTGTACCGCCCCCTGCTGACGGTTTCCTTGATGCTGGACGCCCTGTACAGCGGCCAGAATGCCTGGGGCTATCATCTGACCAATATCCTGCTGCATGCCCTTAGCTGTTGCCTGCTGTTCTACTTGCTGATATCGCTCAAATACTCTGCCAGGGACTCTTTTATTTCGGCTGCTATCTTCTCAGTTCACCCGGTACTGACCCAGGCCGTGGCCTGGATACCGGGACGCAACGATATTCTTTTGACGGTCTGGGTCTTGGGAGCTTTTCTTTCCTGGATCAGATGCCTGGAGGGCAGAAGAAATCTGTGGCTGGCTCTGCATCTTATCTCCGGCCTGCTGGCCGTCCTTGCTAAGGAGACGGCCCTGCTGCTGCCGGTGCTGCTGCTGTGGTTCGCCTGGCTGCGAAACCGGACGGCCTTCCCCAAATCGGCTTTTAAGGCCGCCGCCGGGTGGCTGGTGATCGGCGTCTTATGGCTGTTCATGAAAATGGCGGCCGCCCCGGGGGCGGGGGAGACCACGGTCAACCGCCTGCCCGAGATCGTCAGCGGTCTGCTGGGCTATATCGGCAAGATAGTCATCCCCTTGAAATTCGCCGCCATCCCGGTCCCTCGTGATACCAGCCTGGCAATAGGCCTGGCCGGGGTTGTGATACTGGCGGCTGGAATATTCGCCGGCCTAAAGGACCGCAGATCATTTTTATTCGGGGCCGGTTGGTTTTTGCTGTTCCTGGCTCCCAATTTCTTCAGTAGCACCGATTACGCCAATTTCATGGAGCATCGCCTTTATCTGCCGCTGATAGGCTTTATTATAATGCTCCTGGAACTTAAGGTCTGGGGGGTGTTGATTAAAAGGCCGGCCATTTTCTACGGCTCGTTTTCAATAGCGCTGATCTTGCTGGGCGTCAGGACCGTGGCCCATGCCGAAAATTTCAGGGACCCAAAGATCTTTTGGGAATATGCCGTCAAGTCATCCCCCAGTTTGTATTATGTGCATGATATGCAGGGTCGGCTTTTCCTGCAGGACGGCCGGCTGAAGGAGGCCGGGAGCGCCTTTGAAAAAGCTGTCGCGCTGAAGGGTGATTATCCTCACGGTCACAATGACCTGGGTGTAGTTCAGATGTCACAAGGCCGGTATCGGGAGGCGGAGATCGGCTTCGCCCGGGCCCTGGAGATAGACCCTTCATTCCGCGATGCCCGGATGAATCTGGGCACCCTGTATCTGGAGCTGGGCGACTTGGACCACGCCCGGGCCTGTTTCGTCCAAATGCTGGAATACCAACCGGACGACCACCAGGCCCTGAACAATCTGGGGATCGTTTATTACCGGCAGAATATGCCGGATTCCGCCCTGATATACCTGAACAGGGCGCTGGCGATCGACCCCGGGAACGGGTCCTATCGGGCGAACCTGCGGGCCGTAAAAATAAATGCCGTCAGAGATTGATAGCAGTATGAAAATAAATGATAAAGGAGGCCTATGAGAAATATGATCGCCTTAGCCCTGTCGCTGTCCGCCTTTTGCGGCCTGGCCCTGGCCCAAAGCACCCAGCCGCTGTTCCATATAGAGCGGACCAAGAACGCCAACATATTATATTACGAAGCAAGGATCAACGATCCCGGCTATATCGATCCGAAGGATCCGATAAAGACCTATTGGATCATGTGGGCCAAGGACTCGACCGGCAAGACCACCGAGGGCATGAACTTTATTGAGCGGACCAAGGTCTACGGCTACAACATCAAACCCGACAGCACCGGAAAAGTATACAATATGACGCTCAAACCTTTCAAAGACCGTTTGATCCGGGTCTATATGAAGGAAGGCGCCGCCAGGGCTGAGATGACCATCAACAACCGGCCGGCCTATTTCCAGAAGATGTTCATCTACGCCAAGGGGGATTCCAAGCCGGATTCCATAAGGCTGTCCGGTTATGATGTGGACAGCGGCAAGGAGATATTCGAAATGTTTCTGCCGAACAAGAAATGAACCATCTTAATTTTAATACGGCTGACAGGAAGATCATTCGGTCAAAACCACAGCCCGGCCGGCAATACCGGAGCCGCTTATGAAGACAGGCTATGTGGCCATCGCCGGGCGGCCCAATGTGGGCAAATCCACCCTGCTGAATAAATTTATGGGTGTAAAGCTATCGGCGATCAGCCGCCGGCCCCAGACCACCCGGCAGCGGGTGCTGGGGATAGACAACGGCCCTGACTATCAGATAATTTTCCTGGACACTCCGGGACTGCTGGATCCCACTTACGCCCTGCAGGAGAAGATGCTGAAAATCGCCCACCGCTCCATAGAGGAGGCGGACCTGCTCTTGTTTATGATTGACGCCAAGGTCGGGATAACCCTAGAGGATGCGGCCTTCCTTGAAAAAAACAAGAAGGGCAGGGTGATAGGCGTTCTGAACAAGATAGACCTGATGGAAAAGGAGGGGGTGCTGAAAGCCATAGCGCAGTTCCACCGACTGACGGCGATCGAAGATATATATCCCATTGCCGCCCTGAAAGGGTTCGGCATCAATGAATTGCGCCGGGGCATCCTGGAAAAACTGCCGGAGGGCCCGGCTTTCTACGGCCAGGACTCCCTGACCGACCAGCCGGAGAAATTCTTCGTATCGGAGATCATCCGGGAGAAGATATTCGAGCTGTGCGGGGCCGAGGTGCCCTATGCCACGGCGGTGGTGATCGACCAGTTCAAGGAACAGCCCGGCCGCAAGGATGTGATCTCGGCCACCATCTGGGTGGAGAAGGAGTCGCAGAAGCCCATCCTGATCGGCCAGGGCGGCCATAAAATGAAGGCCATCGGGTCGTCCGCCCGGCGGGACATAGAGAAGTTTTTGGACCGGCCGGTGTTCCTGGAGCTGTTCGTCAAGGTCAAGAAGAAATGGCGTTCGCGGGAGAGCGATCTGAGGGATTTAGGGCTGGGATAAGAAAAAGACCGCCGCTGATTCAGCGGCGGTCTTTCAGTTCCTGGACCAGAATTTTGGCCCGGTTGTGCTCCTCCAGGGTTTTGGTGAATATATGGCTGCCGTCCCCCTTGGAGACGAAGTAAAGATAATTGGTCTGGGCCGGGAAAATTGCGGCCTCCAGCGACCTTCGGCCCGGGTTGCAGATGGGGCCGGGCGGAAGTCCCTGCCGTCGGTAGGTGTTGTAGGGGGAGTCTATCTCCAGGTCGTCGTAGGTCAGCCGGCGGTTCTTGTGGCGGGGCAGGGCGTATTCAACGGTGGCGCAGGATTCCAGGGGGCGCCGGGCCTTGAGGCGGTTGTAGAACACCGAGGCCACCACCGGCCGCTCGGCATCCACCTGGGCCTCCCGCTCCACCAAAGAGGCCATGATCACCACCTGGCGCAGGTCCCGCGTCTGCCTCTGGATCTCAGCCATCCATTCCGGCTTGATATTGGCAAAGAAGCTCTCCAACAGCCTATGGGTTATCATCCCGGCGGAGGATCCCCACTCGAAATCATAGGTCTCCGGGAAAAGGTAGCCCTCCAGGGAGGCGGCCGATATCCCGTGGGCATTCATCAGGGCCGTGTCCCGGAAGGCGCCCATCAACTCCAGGCTGTCGGCCCCGGCCTCGCCGGCCAGGATGCCGGCGATCCGGGCCATGGTCAGGCCCTCGGGAATGGTGACCTGGTGGTAGACCACCGCCCCGCTGTGGATCTTGTCCAGGGCCTCCCAGGCCGAAAGGGGATAGTCGAAGCGGTAGCGTCCGGCCTTGAGCCTGCGGTTCAATCCCCCGGCCAGGGCCAGGTATTTGAACATGGCCGGATGCTCGATGACGCCGGCCCTATGCAGCAGGTTGCCGATCTGGCCGGCCGAGGCCCCTCGCCGGACGGTGATTATTTTGGGCTGCCAGTCCCGGTCGATGGACCGGGTGCCGAAGGCGACAACCAGCAGATAAATAAAAAGGCCCAATAAGGCCGCCAGGGCTATTTTAATGGTTATCTTTTTTAACATGAAGTTTTAGAAAATCGCTTAATATCAGTGAAGCGGATATGCTGTCCAGGGCTTTCTTGTGGTCCTTTAATTTTTGCCCGGCCAGATGGATCGATTGCTGGGCGATCTTGCTGGTGAATCGCTCGTCATAAAGATGGACCGGCAGTTTGAATTCGTCCTCCATCCGGGATCTTACCTTATCCACGAAGCCGGTCAGATGGGTGTCGCTGCCGTCCAGCCTGGCCGGCCTTCCTATTACAATCTCGGTGACATTGTTCTGAGTTATTACGGGAAGCAGTTGTTTCATCAGGTCGGGGATCCCCCTGATCTCCAGGGGAGGGAGGGGCTGGGCGCTGATCAGCAGCTCATCGGTAAGGGCCAGACCCACCCGGCGCCGCCCCAGGTCCAGCCCCAGGATCCGGCCTCTCATTTCCGGCCGGCCAGGAAATCGCGGATGGCATAGCGGTGGGCCTTGAAAGCGATGTCCCGGGGGAGGTTCTTGGGATTGAACAGCTCGATCTGGCTGGCATCGTCCCCGGCCAACATGTTGCGGGTCATGGCCTGGCCCTGATAGACCACCAGGATGACGTGGCAACGGGGATCATCAACCCCGCTATATACGCCCACCAGGGGGCCGGGCTTAATTTTTAGGTTGGTCTCCTCCTTGGACTCCCGGACGGCGCATTCCTGGGCGCTCTCGCCGTATTCCATGAACCCGGAGGGCAGCGACCATAACCCGGCGAAAGGCTCGTATTTCCGCTTGACCAGCACCAGCTTCCCGTCAATCAGGATTATGGAGGCGGCCGCCGGGGTGGGGTTCTGATAATAGATGAAGCCGCAGTCCAGGCAGACCTGCCTTTTATGGGCATCGATCTTTTTATGCTTAAGGGGCGATTTGCAGAGGGGGCAGTATTTATATTTCATAGGCCGTTATGGTGTTTCTAAAAAATGATGTGAAAGGGCTGCAAGTTATAACGCTTGCAGCCCCAGGGTGATGGCGCTATTTGGCCTTTTGAACCTTGCCGGAACGAATGCAGCGGGTGCAGACGGAGATGCGCTTGACCTTGCCGTCGGTCAGGACCCGGACCTTTTGCAGATTGGGATTCCAGCGGCGGGAACCAACGTTATGGGCGTGACTGATGGTATGGCCGAAGTCCACCCCTTTGCCGCAGATGTTGCATATTTGAGACAATGTATGCTCCTTTCGTGATTATTTATTCGGAAAGCCAGTAGAGAAACCGGCCGCAATTGCCGCAGGCCGTCAGCGACTGATTTTTGCCCACCTTGGTGGCCTGGGCGGTCGGCATCCTGATGTAACAGCCGCAGCACACCCCGTTGATCACCGGGACCACCGGGCGACCGTATCTGGCCTTGAGCTTCTGATAACGGGAGAAAATATCCTTGTCCACCTGTTTGGCCACGTCGGACTGGGCCTTGGTGAGATGCTCCAGGCTGTCGATCTTGAAGCCCATGGCCTTCTCCTGGGCGGCATCCTCGGTAGCCTCCTTGATCATTAGCTCCAGGTCGTGCAGCGTAACCAACAATTCCATTTGGGGATGCATGATGACCTCTAATTTATATGTTCTTTTCTAATTCGGTTATCCGGGAGATGAACTCCGCCGGCTGGTCCGCCGTGAACAGAGCATCAGCGGGTGAAAGTTCCTTGGCCAACTGGGCGATCCGGCCCAGGGTGATCAGGTACTGATTCTGGGGATCGTGGGGCGGGGCTATGATCAGGAAAAAAAGCTTGGCCGGCTTTTTGTCGATGGAGTCGAAATCCACTCCGGCTTTGGACCGTCCCACGATCAGGGTCAGGGAATTAAGCAGCAGGGAGCGGCAGTGGGGGATGGCCACCGATTTTCCGATCCCGGTGGAGCCCAGCTCCTCCCGCTGTTTCAGGTTGACCAGCAGTATCTTCTGCTCCTTCTCATCCAGCCCGGTCCGGCCCACCAGCTCCTTGAGGACCGAATCCCGCCCGGCGGCCTTGAGGTTCAGATGAACCCGCTCCGCCTTGAGCAGGGACGATATTTTTACTGACGCACTACCCATAATTTTATCGTGGCCTCCACTTCCGGATGGAGCCTGATCGGTATGTTGTAGACCCCCAGGGCCTTGATCGGCTCCTCCAGTATTATTTTGTTTTTATCTATGTCCACCCCCTGTTCGCCCATCAGCTTCACGATATCGGGGATGCTTACCGATCCGTAGAGTTTGTCGTCCTCGCCGGCCTGAACGGTGGCGGTGCAGGATAATTCGTTGAGCTTCTTGGCCAGTTCCTCGGCCTCCTGCTTCTTCCGGCTGAGCTGAAGTTCCTCTTTCCGGATCTTGATCTGCAGCTGCTTCAGGCTGTTCTGGTTGGCCGGGAGGGCCTTGCCCTGGGGGATCAGGTAATTCCTGGCGTAGCCCGGCTTGACCTCCACTGCTTCGGTTTTTTTGCCCAGGGAGGGGATGTCCTGGGTCAGTATGACCTTCATATTGTTACTCCTAAAAATGCTTGATTAACGGTGTTCGGAAATGAACGGGAGCAGCGCCAGATGGCGGGCTCTTTTGACGGCCGTGGTCAGCATCCGCTGGTGCTTGGCGCAGTTGCCGGAGACCCGGCGGGGGACTATCTTGCCGCGTTCGGTCATGAAGTGGCGGAGCTTTTTGTCGTCCTTATAGTTGATCTGGGCGGCCTTGTCCAGGCAGAACTTGCAGTCCTTGCGGTGAAATACCCTGCGTTCTCTGGGATTGCGGGGGTTGTCCTTGTTCTCTCTTTTTAACATGATTTGAATGTCTTCCTTAAATATATGTTAGGTTGAGTTTTTCTTAAGGTTAGTGGCTTCTGCAAAAGTACCTTTTACCACGGAAACACTGAATATCCAGAAGGAAATCAC
>JAGVNJ010000076.1 GCA_020053305.1 Candidatus Edwardsiibacteriota bacterium
ATCCAGCAGCAGTAAAAAGGCCCGGTTCAGCCTTAATATTTCCGCCGCCGTGACCCCGGTCAGGATTATGTGCAGGGTCTGCTTCAGGTCCAGGGTGGACTGCAGGGCCTTGGTCACTTCATTGAGCATGGCCAGATTTTGAATATTCTCGGTCAGGGCCCGGTTTGATCTGGCCACCTCTTCGTGAAAGGAGCCCATCTCCTCCAGCAGTTTGAACAGCGTGTCCGACATCAGGTGGTCGTCCACTCTGCGCCCGGTGCCCCTTTCAATGATTATATGGAAATGGCTGCAGCTACGGCAGTGCCGGTACAGCCGTTCACGGAATGGCAGATACTGCCCGTCAAAGCCCGGCCGGGGCTCGCTGAGCCAGCAATGCTTGCCGCCTCTCCGGCGGACCGGACATTCTTTCTGCTGACAATTTCTGTCTTCCCAGCACTTGGTACTCATGGATATAAATGATATTGTTTTAAGTGGCCTTCACTATCCGGTCCGGAGGCCCGCCTCCGGTATCGTCCAACTCCTGATGCCAGCCGTTCTCCAGCCCATACTCCTCCGCCCATTCCACTGCCTGCTGATATTCCTCCCGGCTGAGGCTCCTTCCCAGCTCGGCCGTTTGGTTTGCCCTGTGGGCCGGAAAGAACTGGGACATAAGGGACAGATGCACCCGGGGCGATATTTCACGGGCCAGGAACTTCAAAGCCTCCCGGGTCTGTGATAATCCGTTGGGCAGCACCAGATGCCTGACCAGCATTCCCCTGAGAGCTATCCCCTGGTCGTCCAGTTGCAGTTCGCCCACCTGCCGCCACATCTCCCTTAGCGCCGCCTGATTGACCGAGGGATAGTCCCTTGCTTCCGAATATCTCTCCGCCGCCCCGGGATCGATGTATCTGATATCCGGCAGATAAATGTCTATCACCCCCTCCAGCAGTTTTAAGGAATCAAGCGAATCATACCCGCTGGTGTTGTAGACCAAGGGCAGATTAAACCCTTGTCTAACTGCTATCTCCAAGGCCATCAGTATCTGGGCGGTCATATGGGACGGGGTGACAAAATTGATATTGTGGCAGCCCCTCTGCTGCAGATCCATCATCATCCCGGCCAGCCGTTCCACCGTGACCTCCTGCCCCTGCCCCAGCTGGCTTATCGGCCAGTTCTGGCAGTAGCAGCAGGACAGGTTGCAGTGGCTGAAGAAAATCGTGCCTGAGCCTCGGATCCCCGATATCGGCGGCTCTTCGCCGTGATGGGCGTTATAGCTGGAGACTATTGGCAGAAATCCGGACCGGCAGAAACCAAGCTGGCCCTGCAAACGGTTGATCATGCAATTTCTGGGGCAGAGGGTACAGCAGGCTAAAAGATCGTAGGCCTCCCGGCTCTTTTTTTCGAGATCTCCTGTTCTATAAAGTTCTATAAAGCTGGGCTTGATCTCCATATGAAATATAATAATAACTGTCAATAATTTCAAGCAGGGTCATAAGTACCTGCCTGGGTTTTATATGAATTCCACAAATCCGGCCATTACTTTTTTCTTTACCCCGCCGCTGAACACTATGGAAAGCTTCACATCATCGCCGTCCCCCTCGGCCTCCACCACCCGGCCCTGGCCCCATATCTCATGATGCACCCGCTTTCCCTTGAGGCCCTTGGCCTGAGTTTGAGAAGTTCCCTCCTGGAATTCCCCAGGGAAATCGCTTGTCTGTTTTTCGCTTATCGGCGAATCGTCATTCAGGTTCTCCCTGGGCAGCTCGGCAATGAAGCGGGAGGGTGATGATTGCATCAGTCCGCCGAAATGCCGGCGGGACATGGCCCAGCATAGCGTCAATTTGCTTTGGGCCCTGGTGATGGCCACATAGAACAGCCGCCGCTCCTCCTCCAGTTCTTCAATGGTATCCAGCGATGCCCGGTGCGGCAGCAGCCCCTCCTCCAGTCCGGCGATGAACACCTGGGGAAACTCCAGCCCCTTGGCGTTGTGGATGGTCATCAGCGTCGCCGCTTCGGCGGAATCGTTCCAGCGGTCGATATCGGCCACCAGGGACACCTCGGCCAGAAAAGCTGGCAGGCTCTTGTCCTCCGAGCGCCCGCAGAATTCGTTGGCGGCCGAGGCCAGCTCCTGAACGTTCTCGGTCCGGCTGTCGGCCTCGACTTTGTCCAGATACTGGCTGCCGATGAACTTGATATAGCCGGATTGTTCGATGACCTTGGTGATCAGCTCCTGGGCATTCAAGGAATCCTTTAAGGCTATCAGCTTTTCCATATCCTTTGCGAACCCGCCGGCAGCCGATTTTATGCCCGGCCCCAGCCCGGGCACCTGGCCGTTTTCCTTTAGGGCCGAGAACAGGGAGATACCTCTCTCGGCGGCATAGGATTCGATCCGGGACAGGCTGGTGTCGCCGATGCCCCGGGGCGGAATATTTATAATCCTTTTCAAGCCGACGGCATCCGCCGGGTTGACCACCACCCGCAGATAGGCCAGAATATCCTTGATCTCCTTGCGTTCGTAGAATTTCAGGCCGCCCACTATCAGATAGGGCACCGCTGCTCGCCGCAGGGAGTCCTCCAGAGCCCGGCTCTGGGCGTTGGTGCGGTAGAGTATCACGCAGTCCTTCAAGGATCCTTTGGTCCAATGCTCCTTGATGGCCCGGCAGATCTTTTCGGCCTCGTCGCGTTCGTCCCAGGCGCACCACAGTGAGACATTATCCCCTTTGGGATTGTCGGTCCACAGCTCCTTGCCCTTGCGCCCGGCGTTGTTCTTGACCACCTGATTGGCGCATTCCAGAATGACCCCGGTGGAGCGGTAGTTCTGCTCCAGGCGGACGACCTTGGCCTCGGGGAAATCCTTCTCAAACTCCAGAATATTCCTGATGTCGGCCCCCCGGAAGCCATAGATGGACTGGTCGTCGTCGCCCACCACGCACAACTGCCGGTGGCTCTGGGAAAGCAGTTTCACCAGCATATACTGGGCGCGGTTGGTGTCCTGATACTCATCGACCAAAATGTGCTGGAATTTATGCCCGTAATCGTCCAGCACCTTTTTATTACCGGACAATATTTTTACGGAATTGAAGATCAGATCGTCGAAATCCATGGCTTGGTTCTTCAGCAATTCCTGCTGGTAGAGGTTAAAGATCCTGGCCACTTCCTTCTCAAAGAAATCGTAGGCCATCTTCTGATATTCCTCCGGCCCCACCAGGCTGTCCTTGGAGCTGGAGATGCGCGATATCACGGCTTTTACCGGGACCCTGCGTTCCGGGATGGCCAGGTCGCCCATCACTTTTTTCATCAGGGCCAGTTTGTCGTTCTCATCGTAGATGGTATAATCGCGCTGGTATCCCAGGAGATATCCCTCTTTGCGCAATATCCTGGCGCAGATGGAATGGAATGTCCCCACCCACAGGCCGTCAACGCTGCGATTTATCAAGCGGCCCACCCGGGTTTTCATCTCCCCGGCCGCTTTGTTGGTAAAGGTTACCGCCAGGATGGCCCAGGGGGCGCAAACGCCCTGCCCCACCAGGTAAGCCAGGCGGTGGGTCAGCACCCGGGTCTTTCCCGAACCCGCCCCGGCCAGTATCAGCAAGGGGCCCTTCAGGTAGGTGACAGCTTCCTTTTGCTCGGGGTTGAGCTTTGCTAAAAAGTCCATTAAAAATCTTCCTGTTGGTATGATGTCTTCTGGGCGGAATGTTTTTGCAGCATTTACTTTTTCTCATGCAGACTGGCCAGCGGTACCTCCAGTATAATTTCCACCTCGGCTTCGCTGATGTAACGGGTGGACCGCAACTGGCTGCCCGGAATGGCCGCGGTTCCGCCGGATAGCGGTATCTTTTTCAGGGCCACCGCCAGCTTTTTATAGGCATCCACCTTGGCCAGCCTCAGGGCCGTAAGCTTCGGCATGGCTTCGTAACCCGGGGCGTCTATCCTGTTTTTGCTCCGCCCCACTCCCCTGACCAGCATAAAATTTCCCTCGATCCAAACGTCCTTCGAAGTAACGATATCCGGAAGCAGGCTTTCGCCGGTGCTATACTCCAACATTATTTGCTCGATAATGAATCTTCCATCGCTGACGAAAGGTATGCCCCCGTCGGCATAAAGCAGAATCTTGAAAATATTCTGGGGCCCCAGATAATCTATCCGGCCATCGTATGATGTGGTATAAATGTATTTGGGACTGCGGGATTCCCAAAGGCCATCGCTATTGGTCGCTTCCCACAGCCTCCAGTTGGGACCCAGCCGTTTATTGCGGATGGAAAGATCGTCATAGGCGGTTCCATAATTATAGACATATATCTTAAGCCATTTGTTTTTCAGGTTTTTGAAACTTAGTCTGGCCTTTATCCGGTCAGTGGCGGCCGGAAGCTGGAATTGGTAGATTGCCGCACCATAGGAAAAGAGGCCCTTCAGCATTGCCTGGTCCCCGGAAACGCTGGTTTGGCGAGATTCTCCGGAATAATCTTTCCCCTTGATCTCCTTATTATTTTGAGCTGCCAAAGGGGTCGCTGCCAGAACTGCTGCTAAAATAATCTTGGAAATATTGTTGAACATAGTTCCTCCATAACGGTTCATTTACAATGATAACACTGTAATTTCGTGCTGTCAACGGGTTTGTTTTATGCAATATTTTAATTATATTTTTTACTTGACTGTCGCAGCAAAGTCAATATGTCAGGGTAACTGCCAAGTAATAATGTCAGGGTGATGCCGTTGTTAAGTGACAGCAAGGGATTGAACCTTGCGTTACG
>JAGVNJ010000056.1 GCA_020053305.1 Candidatus Edwardsiibacteriota bacterium
ATTCCGGCGAAGATGATTCCGCACAGGGCTGTGAACATGGCTGCCTTTTTCATTTTAGTTCTCCTTGGTTTTTAAGTTTTATTTATTTTGGTTTGTTTGATCTCTGGCTTTATATACAAGCAGGTACCGTGCCAAGTTTGGCTTTGCCACGCAATAGCCGCCAGTGCAGCATATTAGCCGGATCGATGGCTCTGAACGGAATAAGTTACATAGCCATGAATTTAGGACAGGTGGCGCAATCCAATTGCTATCGGAGGGTTTTAAGCAAGCAATCTTCCTTCCCGGCTATATATGGTTAAGTTGATTGAACCGGAAAAGCATTATTGATGTCAGGAAAATTGGATGGCCCTAAGTAACGAATGGGGTTTAGTATGCCATGCATTTCAAACCACTGTCAGTTTTTAATGACAGATATTTATGTATCCATCTTTGATCTCAAGTGGCAAAGCAAACAAAACCAAAGCCTTGAACAAAATTTTTAAATTGGCATGCAATCTGCTTTATTATTCAGGTGAACCACAAATGGAAATAAAGGAGAAAATAAAATGTACCGCATGGCAGTAAAAAAAGCAGGGTTGATAGCAGCAACAGTATCACTGCTGTTCACCGGCATCCAGTGCTCCCTGCAGAACCCGGTGGCGCCTTCATGGGAGGCCGATATCAATGTTCCGCTTTTGACCAGCAACACTTTTATCAGCGATTTTATCGGTCTCAAGAACTCCGGCAGCAAAGATCCCTTTATTCCGGTCATCCTGGGCGCAACCAGCATCACCGGAGAGGTCAGAGAGGTCAACGTTTCGGCATTAAACGGAATGGTAAATAACGGAGCCGTCAATTACGATCTGGAAAACCGGCTGGCTATAGGGTTGGATACGGCGGTCATATATATCAGCCGTGACCCCGCCGCTGTTTATCAGGCGCCGGAGGTGGTCATCGGACCCCTGCACATAGAGGCCGCCGAGGTTGATGCCAATGGAAATGTGATTCAGGCCAGAACCACCAAGATAAATATAACCCTTACCGAAAACGAGATGGCGGTGCTGAACAATGAGTCGGGCAAAGTATATGTGGGCTATTACCTGGTCACCAGCGGCACCAACGGGCTGGCGGTAAACATCCAGCCCACCGATCATCTCAAAACATCGGTGCTGGTCTCGGTGAAGACCAAGGTTAACTGACCCGCAGGATAGGGCGATGAAACATTTGACGAAAATAAACCTTGTGATCTTAACGGCGTCGCTTGCGGCATTAAATGCCCATGCTTTTGACAGTTTCGACCCCCGGACCATGGCCCAGGCCGGGGCCACCTTGGCAAGATCCCGCGGGGTGGAGGGCTCGCTGGCCAACCCGGCCAATCTGGGCCTGGAAAATAACGGCGGTCTCAACATCAAGCTGTTCCATTTTGGCGCTATGGCGGGCAATAATTCCTTCAACCTGAATGATTACAACCGGGCCTCCGGGGATTTTCTGGACGATGGGGAAAAAGAGGCCTTGCTTCGGGCCATTCCGTCTTCTGGCTTTCGGGCCTCATCCTCGGTGGACGCCATGTTGCTGGGGCTGGCTGCCGGACGGATGGCCCTGACGGTCAACCTGCGTTCGGCCCAGAGCGTCTGCATCCCCAGGGACCTTTTCGACCTGGCTCTTTACGGGAACCAGCTGGACAGGACATACAGCCTGGCGGCCAGCGATATGGGGGATGCCTGGACCGTTGCCGCCACCACGATATCGTATGGCCAGCCCATAAAAATCGGGATATTCAAAGGATTGGCCCTGGGGATAGGGTTTAAGCATCTGATGGGCATCAATTACGGAAAGGCGGGCGGTGAAATAAACTTCACCACCAGGGGATCGGGGTTTGAGAACATCGGTAAGATAGAAATTCTTTCCGCCGGGGAAAATGATTTCGATACCAAAAGGCTTAACATGAACGGGTCGGGTTTTGCCGCCGACCTGGGCTTGGCCTGCCAGCTGAACGATCATTGGTCCCTGGGAGCCTCGCTGATTAATTTAAGCAATGGAATAACCTGGAAGAACGACACCAGAAAAAGAACCCTGAACATGGATGTCAATAATATGACCCTGCTGGGGGACAGCATTGCCGGGATGTTCTCGGGCAATGAGGTCATAGACAGGACCGACACCCTGGGAGGGATCTTCCGGTCGCGATACCCGGCCGCCTTCAATGCCGGCATAGCTTATGAATCAAAATACTTCTCCGCCGAGCTGGATGTAAAAAAAGGCTTCTATAACGGCGCCGGCAGCGCCGCCCGCTGGCAGTTGGCCCAAGGGTTTGAGTTAAGGCTTCTATCCTTTCTTCCGCTTAGGGCCGGATTAGCCGTATTGGATAACCGGACCATCGCCTACAGCGCCGGCGGCGGCTTGAAACTGGGCTTTGTCAGATTGGATGCGGCAGCCAACAGCCTGGGATTTCCCGGCTATAATTCCAAAGGATTTGGGGCCAGCGTTTCGGCAGGTATGGAATTCGGGAGAAAACTTATCTAGTCAATTTAGATTAAAAATAATAATAATTTGCATAATTTGTCATATTTATATGACTTTTGTCATATAAATATGACATTTATTTATTAAGTTAAAGGCCATGTAAATTAATTACTCATTTATTTATAATAGGTTAGAAAATATTGAGTGAAAGGGCATAATAAATGCATGTTTATTGTTACACTGGCACTATGTTTTGTCATCAGCTGCAACGATAACCGCTAAAATATTTCTTAGGGGAAGACAAAAAATATATTAATGCCAGCATATTGACAGGCTGAATTTACGGTGCTAACATTAAAAGGACATTACTAACGACTCCAGAAACCATTAACCGGAGAGATCAAATGGCCGACGATAAACTGAAGATCCTGGTGGTGGATGACGAGGACCAACTGCGGGATTTTTTAACCGATGGGCTGCTGTCTTTGGGCTGCCAGGTGAAATCAACCGGCGGCGCCGCCCAGGGTTTGGAGATGATCCGTCAGGGCTTGCGGGAAGAGCCTTGGGATGTTTTGGTGACCGATTTGAATTTGGCCGATCAGGACGGAGTCTGGCTGTTAAAGGAGAGCAGGAAGCTGGATCCGGACCTGGTGGTACTGATCATCACCGGCTACGGCTCCGTCGAGTCGGCGGTGGAGGCCCTTCAGTTGGGAGCGGCCGATTACATCCAGAAGCCGTTCAAGTTGGAGACCTTAAAACTGAAACTGGACCGATCCTGGCAGGCGCGCCAGCTGGGCCGGGAAAACCGCCTTTTGAAGAGGGACCTGGCCCTTTACCAGATCTACGATCTGTTCATGGGAAGTCCCGACCGCGAGAAACTGCTGAACATCGCCCTGCAGTCACTGAATCATATTGCCGGCAATGCCGGGATCAAAATAAAACTGACCGACGGCACCCAGAAAAGCAATCCCGCCTGGCAGAATGAATTCGAACTGTACGCCCTTCAGGCCTCGCTGGAATCCAAGGGGACCAAACACGGGATGATCTATCTGAAACCTTTGGAGGGGGAGTTGGACCCGGACCAGCGCACCGGGCTGGCCCTGCTGGCAAAGAATGTTTCCCTGGCGCTGCAGAACCTGGAGCTGATGAACAGCTTAAAGGAAAGGATGGAGCAGCTGGAGGCCCAGCGGGCCGACCTGCTGGATTCCTACAAATACGCCGTTCTGGGGGAGATCTCCTCCAGCCTGGTGCATGAGATGAAAAATCCCCTGTCGGCCATCACCCTGGGGGTGGAATTTTTGGGGATGTGCACCGCCAGCGACGATAAGCTCCAGAAGGCGCTGGGAAGCATCTCCAAATCGGTGGAGCGTCTCAATATGATACTGGAGAACCTGTCGCTGTACAGCCGGGATTCCTCGGACACCAAAAGCACCGCCCTGTTATCGGACATCATCAAAAAAGCCGCGGGGCTGGTCAATTATTATCTGGCCGGAAAGAAGGTCAAGCTGGAGATCAACAACGGCGAGTATGAAAAACCGGTGATGGTCAATCAGGGGCAGATCCAGCAGGCCCTGGTGGATCTGCTGGTTTTTCAGAGTAAAAAAATGGACAAGGGGGGGGATATTAATATCGCCGTCAACCATCGGGATGATGAGATGGCGATAACCATGCACAGCCCTTGGCTGGTGATCGATCAGGCGGAGCTGGCCGGGCTGATGGAACCGGCCCTGATATCCTGGCAGCCGGGGCGGGACCTTTCCCTTAACCTGGCCCGAAGACTGCTGGAGGAGAACAACTGCCGCCTCCAGGTTGTTAGCAGCCCGGACCGGGGGACCGAATTTGAGATGAACTTCGCCCAACGTCATTAAGAGACTTCTGAAAAAATGTTTTTACCACGCTTGCCTGGCCTCGATACAACTGTTCATCGAGTAGGCAGCAAGCCATATCGAGATGAACGGTTACTCGGCCAACGGCCAACGGCAGGCGTGCAGGCACGGAAGCACTGAATTTACGGATCATTACTCATGAAAAACGGTTTTAGGTCCCTTTCCCGGTATTTCCAGTAGTTCCGTGTTTTCGCTTACGCTGCTTGCAGGTCTTCTTCAAGTGCCGTAGCTTTAGCGAAGGCACTCAGTGGTTGGTTTCGCAGAGGATTCATTAAATAATTTATCATAATATTTTGAGGGAACCATGAACAAACCGCCGGATGTTCGGGTGCTGGTGATAGACGACGAGGAGCCCATCCGGGAGATCCTCAGCCAGATAATCTCCAATGCCGGGTATCAGATCCAGGTGGTGCCGGACGGCAATTCCGGGCTGAAAGCCATGAGCGAGGGGGATTACGATGTGGTGCTGCTGGACATGCATCTGCCGGATATCTCCGGGCTGGAGCTGATCCCCCGGCTGCGGGAGTCGTCGCCGGAGACCTCCCTGATAATGATCACCGGACATGCCACGGTGGAGAGCGCGGTCAGGGCCATCAAGGCCGGGGCCTACGACTATCTGGAGAAGCCGCTGCATGCCGAGGATGTGCTGCTGGCCATCAGGCAGGGGGCGGAGAGGAAAAAACTGCTGGACCAGAACCGTTACCTGCAGCAGACCCTGGACCAGCGCTACGGATTCGACAATATCATCGCCAAGAGCAAAAAAATGATGGACATCTTCGAGATGATCCGCAAGATCGCCGACACCAGCACCACGGTGCTGATCCAGGGCGAGTCCGGCACCGGAAAGGAGCTGGTGGCCAAGGCCATTCACTTCAACAGCAGCCGGAAGGGCGGCCGTTTTGTGCCCCTGAACTGCGGGGGCATCCCGGAGACCCTGCTGGAGTCGGAGCTTTTCGGCCATGCCAAGGGGGCCTTCACCGGGGCGGCCTCCTCCAAGCAGGGGCTTTTCCAGGTGGCCGACAAGGGAACCATCTTTCTGGACGAGGTGGCCACCATGCCGCTCAGCACCCAGGTCAAGCTTTTGAGGGTCCTGCAGGAGGGGGTGTTCTATCCGGTGGGGGCCACCACCCCGGTGGAGGTTGACGTCAGGGTGCTGGCCGCCGCCAATCAGGATCTGGACCAGGAGGTCAAGAAGGGCGTTTTTCGACAGGATCTTTTCTACCGCCTGAACGTCATTCAGATAAACCTGCCGTCCTTGAGGGAAAGGCCCGAGGACATCCTTTTGTTGGCGCACCATTTTTTGAAGAAACACTGCGCCGATCAGTCCAGGGAGACCAAGCAGTTCAGCCCCGAGGCCGCCGAATATCTGACCCGCCACAACTGGCCGGGCAATGTCCGGGAGCTGGAGAATGCCATCGAGCACGCTGTGGCGCTATGCCCCGGGAATACGATCAAGATCGGGGATATGCCGCGGCACAACCAGGCGGTGGAGCTGGATCAGGTGATACTGCCGCTGGACCGGACCATGAAGGAGGCCCGGGATCTTTTTGAAAAACAATATGTCGAGGGGCTGCTGAGGATCACCGGGGGGAATGTAACCAAGGCCGCGGTAATGGCCGGCATGGCCCGCCAGAATATGCAGCTTAAGCTGAGGGATTACGGCATCAGCTCAAAAGCATTCTCCCTGAAGAACGGAGAATGATATGAAAAGCATTCTGATAGTGGACGATGAGTCGGTGATGGCCGAAACGATGCTGTTGATGCTGAACAGCAGGGGATACCGGGCCTCGATGGCCGGGGACGGCCGCCGGGCAACCGAGTTGATAAGAAAAAAACCGCCCGATCTGGTGATCTCGGATCTGGCCATGCCGGTCATGGACGGCCTGCAGCTGCTGGAATGGATGAGGGACCACCGCAGCCTGGATAAGGTAAAGTTCATGATAATGACCGGCAAGCAGAACGTGTTGGGGCCGTTGAAACGCCATCACATCGAGGCCGACGACTATATAGCCAAACCGTTCAATGAGCAGCAGCTGCTGGCCATGGTGGAAAAAATGATCGGGCGGCCAACTCCCGGGGAATGATCAAAATGGAGCAGAATCCTAAAATATTAGTGGCTGACGACGAACCGGTCAATCGCGACCTGATGGAGGCGATCTTATCCAAATTGGGATACCGGGTGCTGCTGGCCGGCGATGGCGATCAGGCCCTGGCCCTGGCCCTGGACCAGATGCCGGATCTGATCCTGTTGGATATAGTAATGCCGGGTTTGGACGGGTTTGAGGTGACCGGGAAACTTAAGGAAAATGACCGCACCAAGATCATCCCGATTGTGATAGTATCCGGCAAATCGGAAGTCCGGGACCGGGTGAAAGCCCTGGAGGTCGGGGCCGACGATTTTCTGAACAAGCCGGTGGATCCCACCGAGCTGAAGGCCAGGATCCGTTCCCTGCTCAAGGTCAAGGCCTACAACGATCATATGGTCAATTACCAGAAGAAGCTGGAGGAGGAGGTGGCCAAAAGGACCCTGCAGTTGAAGGCCTCGCTGGACAAGATAAAATCGGCCTCGCTGGAGGCCATCTACCGGCTGTCGCTGGCCGCCGAGTATAAGAACAAGGAGACCGGGGACCATATCAAACGGGTCAGCCATTACGCCGAGGCCATCGCCGTGAAAATGGGGCTTAATAAAGCCACCATCGAGGCCATTTTATATGCCGCGCCCATGCACGACGTGGGCAAGATCGGGATACCGGACCATATTCTGCTTAAGCCCGGGAAGCACGACGAAAAGGAATGGGAGATCATGAAACAGCATACCACCATCGGGGCCAGGATCATGGAGGGCTCGGACTATGGCTTCATCAGGCTGGCCTCGGTGATCGCCCTGACCCATCATGAAAGGTGGGACGGCGGCGGATATCCCCGGGGTTTGAAGGGGAAAAAGATCCCGCTGGCCGGCCGGATCGCCGCCCTGGCGGATTTCTTCGACGCCATGACCTCGACCCGGCCATACCGGGAGGGGATCCACAGCCTGGAGCATACCATCGGAGCGATAAAAATGAACAGCGGCAGCCATTTCGATCCTGAGGTGGTGGATTGTTTCGTGCAGTCCCAGGATCGGATCCGCCAAATAAAAGAGACCTTCAGCGATAACCTGCCGTCGCCAGATAGAGGAGCCGCCAAATGAAAAACCAATCGGGGGAGAAAAAATCGTTCTTCAATTCCCACCTAAGCATCTTCGTCAGCCTGGGGCTGGTGTTGGTCTTCTGGGCTTTGGAATATTACATCCATTTTCTTTTAAATCCCGGGTTCTCGGCCTACTATCATTTTTTCGGGGCCGAACCGATGGAGCTGCACATGCGATTGCTGGTAACTTTTATGCTGTTGTCATTCGGAACATACGCCCATGTTTTGATAACCGCCAGGAAATCAGCCGAGAAAAAGGCCCAACAGCATACCCGGCAATACCAGTCGCTTTTTGGCAATATGCTTAACGGCCTGGCCCAGTACCGGTTGCTGACCGACGAACTTAACAATCCGGTGGATTTTGTTTTGCTGGAGGCCAACCAGGCCTACTATCGGATAACCGGCCTGAGTCCGGAACAGGTGCTGGGCCGGCCGGCCTCGGCCGCCACCCCATGGTTTTTCAAGGGCGACCTCGACTGGTTGGACATATACGGCCGGGCGGCCCTGGCAGGCGAGACCAGCAAAACAGAGATCTACTCAAAGCACCTGGGCAAGTGGCTGTTGATCTCGGTCTACAGTCCGGAGCAAGGCTTTTTTGTGACCGTAATAGAGGACATCACCCAGCGGAAAAATATAGAGGGCATCAACCGGGAGAACCAGGAGCGGATGGACACCATCTTCAATTCCATCCAAGCCGGGATAATGGTAGTGGATAGGGAGACCCATCGGGTAGTCTATGTCAATCCGGCCGCCGCCCGGATCATGGGGGGTGATACCGGCCAGCTGATAGATTGCTCCTGCCAAAAATATATCTGCCCGGCCGACCAGGGGGCCTGCCCCATAACCGACAAGGGGCAGAAGATAGACAACTCCGAGCGGACCCTCCTG
The DNA here is from genome assembly GCA_020053305.1 of Candidatus Edwardsiibacteriota bacterium. Classification (GTDB taxonomy): domain Bacteria; phylum Edwardsbacteria; class AC1; order AC1; family EtOH8; genus UBA2226. The sequence goes on from JAGVNJ010000056.1 coordinate 8,403, forward strand.
ACCATCGACGGCCGCCAGGTCCCGATATTGAAAACGGTGGTGGAGACCGAGCTGGACGGACGGCCGGTGCTGGTGGAAAGTTTTGTGGATATAACGGAACGGAAGGCGCTGGAGGAGGGGAACAGGCTGAAGGCCCTTCTGCTGGACTCGGTGTCCGACGGCATAGTGGTCCACGACTTTGACGGAAACATCAGCTATTTCAACCAGGCCGCCTGCCAGATCCGGGGGTTGAGCCGGGAGGAGATGGCCGGGATGAACCTCTTTTTTGATATGGCCACGCCCGAAGCATTGGATAAGAAGGAACAGAGGCTGCGGAAGATAGAACAGATGGGGGAATACACCTTTGAAACCGCGGGCCGAACCAAGGACGGTTCGATTTTTCAAACGGAGGTGCGGGCCAGCCTGGTGGATCTTTACGGCCAGAAGAACATCCTCAGCGTCTCCCGGGATATTTCCGAACGGAAAAGGGTGGAGGGAGAACTGAAAACGCTGAATACCGCCCTGGAGCAGAGCCCCAGCGCCGTGATCATAACCGATCTGGACGGTCAAATAGAGTATGTAAATAATGCTTTTACAAAGATGACCGGCTATACAAAAGCCGAGACCCTAAGCAATAACCCCCGGATTTTAAAATCAGGAGAGACCAGTGAGCAGGAATATCAGGCATTATGGAAGGCCATAACCGGAGGCGGGGAATGGAGGGGCGAATTCCACAACCGGCGCAAGGATGGCAGTCTATACTGGGAGCAAGCAATGATAACCGGCATAAAGGATCAAAACGGCGTCATTGTTAAGTATGTGGCCGTCAAGCAGGATATCACCGAGCAGAAAAAAGCCCGGCAGGAGGTTGAGGATACACGCCACCGCTTGGAGTTGATTCTTAGCGGCGTAGGCGAGGGCATTTATGGGCTGGATGATAAGAGGAGAACCATATTCATGAACCCAACCGCCGCAAACTTACTGGGTTATTCAGTCGAAGAAATGATAGGCAAGGTCCAGCACGATGTCTCCCATCATACAAAATCAGACGGCTCACATTACGACAGCAAAGATTGCCCGATTAATGCCAGCATAAAAGACGGCCAGATTCACCACGTAACCGGTGAGGTTTTTTGGAGGAAGGATGGCAGCAGTTTTCCGGTTGAATACACCAGCACCCCAACTGTTGAAAACGGCCGGGTCAACGGTTCGGTGGTGATATTTCACGATATCACCGAGCGCAAACAGTCGGAAGCCATGCAGGCGTCCATATACAAGATATCCGAGATCTCGGTTGCCTCCGAAAACCTGCTGGAGCTTTACGCCGGGATCCATATGGTGATAGACGAGCTTATGAACACCGCCAATTTTTATATCGCCTTGTATAATCAAAAGGATGAACTTTTGGAATTTCCCTATTTCGTTGATGAAAAGGATGCGCGCCCGGCCTCCCGGCCCTTGAAGAAGGGGCTGACCGAGTATGTCTTGAGAACCGGTTCTTCCTTGATGGCGCCGCCGCTGATGCAGAAAAAAATGATAGAGGCAGGCGAGATCGAGATGGTGGGGGCTCCTTCCATAGACTGGGTAGGCGTTCCACTCAAATCCGGCAGGGATACTTTCGGGGCCATTGTCGTTCAGTCGTACCGTGAACAGGTCCGGTTCGGGGCCAGGGAGCTGTCGATGCTCAATTTCGTATCGGACAATATTGCGGCTGCCATTCAGCGGAAAAAAGGCGAGGACGAGAGGAAGAAACTGGTAAAGGATCTTCAGGAATCGCTGAACAACATCAAAACCCTCAAGGGCCTGGTGCCCATCTGTTCATCCTGCAAGAAGATCCGCAACGACGGGGGCTACTGGCAGCAGGTGGAGGAATATGTGGCCGAGCACACCGAGGCCGACTTCTCCCACGGCATCTGCGACGAGTGCGCCCACAAGCTGTATCCCCAGTATTTCAAGGACAAGAAGAACAAGACCAAGGGCGACGAGGTGGGCTGAATAACGACCTTAGTTTAAAGTTCCAAGTATAAAGGTTAAAGAATAAAAGGCCTGTCACACTGAGAAGGCTTGCTTGCCCGGCGGGCTGAGTCCCTCCGCTAAAGCTTTGGCACTCGTGGAAGCCAAACATGGAAGCGAAAGCGGAATGTGTGAACATAGAATCCAGAATATAGAATATTGAATGTAGAAGATCGTCACCCGTTCGGCCTGCCGGGTGGGAAGAATTCTCAGGGTGACAAGGCTCGAAGAATAAAAAACCTGTCACACTGAGAAGACCTGCTTGCCCGGCGGGCTGAATGTGTGAACATAGAAT
>JAGVNJ010000025.1 GCA_020053305.1 Candidatus Edwardsiibacteriota bacterium
CAACATTGTTAGTCGGTTCTCATCCTAATAGCAATGCCCCGATACGCTTCGCTATCGGGGCTTCTGCCCGGTAAGAAGTAAGTATGGTGGTGGAGCTGATCGGATTCGAACCGACTACTTCCTGCTTGCAAAGCAGGCGCTCTACCAATTGAGCTACAGCCCCACGCTTATCCCGATTTTGTGCTTTGCACCCCTGCGCCTCGCCCTGAGCGGTGTCCTGAGCCTGTCGATAGACGATGTCGAAGGGAGCTACAGCCCCACTTAACTTAAACCCTAACCTAAATACTAAGGTGGATTATACAATAAAATATTTTGATATGCAAGGGGAAAGGGTATCAATAGCTGTATTTCAGAGATATTTTAGCAAACGGAGCATCCGGGTTTCCGCTTAATAGATAACCCATATTATATGGCTGTTCTTCGTTCAACTGAGCATCAATAGTGAGCCGGCCGAAATTAAAACCCAGCCCAAAGCAAATATTAAAATCCGAGTCGCTGAATGCCTCCTCTGTTGTGGCCGCATCATCAGCAAATCTTGTTTTATTGTTGATCCAAGTGGTCTTTTGGCTGGCACCCAACCTAAGCGTCAGCCATTTCAAAAGATCGGCCTCTATCCCGGCCTGAAAACCGGGCAATACGATAGTGCTGACATCCCGGCTGATGTATTTCTGTGAAGGAACAGGCGAAATCAGCCATATATTATTGGCGTCTGATATCTCAACCCCGGAGCCTTCCAGGGAGAGGCCGGCCAAAATTTTTACACCGGGTTTGGGCCGATACTCGGTTCCCAAGGAAACAACAAATCCGCTTTGGGAATATTTCCCTCCGGCTTGATCATACATGGAGCCCGGCATATGCATGGTGTCGGCATAGCGGGCGGCATATCCCACGGTGAATGAATTGAGCGACAGGACCGGCACAATCTTGATTGCCGGGGTCATCCCGTAGAACAACCGGATATCAAGTTTTTTGCCGCTGCCCTCCCGGCTTTCCACTTTTTCCCAGTATATAGGATCGGCCCCGCTCAGCTCGAATTCCGAGGAGAAAGAGATCGTCTGAAAACCCAGATCTGTCTGCAAATAGATATTGTCGCCAAAGATCCGGGATGCGCCGGCGTCAAAGCTCCAGATGCCGGAATGCGCCCGGCGTTTTACCGCATCAGCCGGAATGGTATCGCTGAAATCATAACTTTTATTCCCCGAAGCCCTGGCGATATGCAGTCCGGCCACCAACAGCCCCATATCCCGGGCATATAATAAATGAAATTTATTGACGGGCAGTGGTATGTTGTTGCGGGGCGACATCAGGGGGTGATTGGAAATGGCATAATTAAGCGAGGCTATCATCCCCTCGAGCTCTTTTTGGTTTGTCAGGTCTCCAAACCCCAGGCCCATGGTTCCCAGCTTCTGTTGATCGTCGGACCAGGTTCCCCAAAATGACATCCGGTTCCTGTCAAAGGGAAATGAATCCAACTCCAGGGACAACCAGCGGGGATAGCTGTTCAATTCGGCCGGGAAAAGCCAGATATCGCCGGGATCAATCGTAAATACGGCCGCCGGCCCCAGCGAGGACCGGGCGCTCTGGGTGGCAAAAGACGCCCCTCCTGAAAGCAACAGCGCCCAGGCGGCAAGCCCCAAAAAGACTTTTCTCATACCGTAATCCCTTTAAAGTTATGTGGCAATTAAAAGGGCGAGTTCTGTCTTTTGAACTCGCCCTTAGATTTGGTAGATGTATTAGAACTTATAGGTGGCGGAAACCTGGGTAAACGGAGTGTTCGGGTTGCCGCTCATCAGGTAACCTAAATCGAATGGCTGTGCATCATTAACCTTGACATCAATGCACAGCTTGTTGAACTTGAAGCCCAAGCCAAAACCGAACTGGTAGGCGGCGCTGGTGTAGGTGCTTTCAATTTCCGTGTTGGCGGCGGTGGTGATGGTTTCAGTAGTCTTGGCGATATCCTTGCTGGCCCCGATCCTGAGAGTCAGCCATTTCAGCACATCGGCCTCCACCGCGGCGCTGAAACCCGGGAACAGGAAAGTGGATGTCTTTACCTCGGTGTAACCCAGACCCATAGTGTGCAATCTGCCCATGGTGTCCTCGATGGTGGTGTTGGAGATTCCGAAGTGCAATCCGCCTATGACCCGGACGTTCTCGACCGGAGTATAGTTGGCGCCGAACCCGGCCCAGAAATCGAAGGAAGACATTTCACCACCTTGCGCAATGGGTGGAATAAGTGTGTCGGTGTCGCTTATTTTATAGCCGACAGATGCCATGGAGATACCGGCAGTGGGCACTAACTTGAAATTGTCGTTCATGCCGTAGAGCACCTGCAGGGCCACGTCAATGCCGGAGCCGCCATCGGATTCCAATGTCTCGGTGTACGGAGTAATGGCCGGAGTGACATTGGGCCAGGTCAGGTTCATCTCATCGGAGAAGGAATAGGTCTTGAAGGAGAATCCCAGGTTGGCCTCCATGTTCTCGGCCGGGGAATAACCCAAGCCAAAATTGAAATCCCATATCCCAGCGGAACTGGTGTTATCTTCATGAGGGGTAAAGTTCGTCACAGTGTCTGTGTAGGTATAGGTGCTGTCATAAGCCGCCCGGGCGATGTGAAGACCAACCGATAACCCGCCAACGTTTCTGGCATAAAATAGATGCCATTTGTTGTTCACGGGCGCCATCCCAAATGCGTTTGTTATTAAAGTGTTGAACCCATCTTCGTTGGTGATCTTGTGGTTAATGTCCAAGCCAACCACGCCCCAAGTCTGTTCCTCGTTGGCAAAAGTGATGGCGGCGGAACCATTATAGGATATTGAATCAGGATTGGTGCCTAATTCGGCCACTATCGTCCTGGGATAGCTGGCGGTTAAATTGGGATAGAAATAGATGTCCTCAAAGTCCCCGTCGTACATCCAAGCCTTGCCCAAGCTGGCAACCCTGGACTGGGTGGCAAAAGTCACATTGGCAACGCCCAATAGCATTACCACTGCCGCTAAAATAGCAAATGACTTTCTCATTAATTGACCTCCTTAAATGTTTGAGTGGTTGGTTTTCCGGCGTGCTCAACTGTAAAGATATCACAAAAATCGGGGTTTTGTCAATAGTTAAAATCTGTAACTTAACGCCGCCGAGGTGGCCGGCCAGGTCTTGCTCCCGCTGACGATATTTCCGCCGGAATATAATAATTCTGGATTGACCAGCAGGTCCAGATTAAGGTTGCCGGCTTTCAGGGTAAGCCCCAGGTTAAGCTGATAGGGTTGTTCCGAATACTCGAACCGGCTGGAAGTGCCGTCGGTAAAATCAAGATTATGTTTGACCGAAACCCTGCTCTGGGTGGCTCCCAGCCTGGCGGTGATCCAATTGACCAGATTGGCTTCCATCCCCAGATGGAAAGCCGGAAAGGCCCATTCGGTGATACTTTCCTTAACCTCGCCCGGTGAGCCGATTATCAGCGAATCTTCTATCAGCGACTTGGAGTAGCCGATATCCAAACCGGCGATCAGCTTGAGATGGCTGCGGAACTGATAGTTCCAGCCGCAGCCCAAAAGGAATTCGACGGTTTCGTCGCTGCCGGTCACGGAATTGGTGTCGCCGTTCTGGGCGTATTGATAGGCCAGATCGGTATATCCAACCTTCAGCAGTGGGACGATCACCATATCTTCGTTTAGAGCGTAGAATACCCTGCCGTCAAGAGAAAATCTTTTCGATCCGTCGGATTTGAATTCTTGGGCCGAATCTTGTCCGGCAAAGGAATAGCTGCTGCCGAAGGAAAAATGGCTGAAGGAGACCGCAGCATCAGCCCTCAAATTTTCCCCGGGCTCATAGCCGATTCCCAGCCTTAGCTCGGTGATCCCGGCATCGGCCTTTCTTTCCTCGCCGGAATAGCTGCCCAGACCCGACCAGGCCGAACGGCCCAATAAAATACCTCCGGTGATCTTGCCGAATTTTCTGGAGTACAGCAGATCGTATGTGGCTTTGGGCTGTTCGATCATCATCAGGTGTTGGCCCAGGTTGCGGTCCTGCAAACGGGTGATGATATCGACGCTGAATGTATCATTTTGAACAGGGATCAAATAATCCATCAGTTTGCCGTATCCGGCCGAGTGATGATTTATCGCCATTCCGGCCACCCCAAAGCTCTGCTCCTGGTTGGCATATAGCAGCCAGACCGAGCTTTGGGAAGCCACATCGCTGCCCTCATCTCCCAGTTCGGCCACCATCGAGCGATAATAAAGCGGCCCGACGCTGGGAAATATAAAGACATTGCTGTTGTCCCAGACATAGTCTGATGCCCCGGATAAGGACAAGACCCTGGTCTCGGTGGCCAAGGCTGGCATTGATAATAGACCCATAGCGATAACAGCCAATATGAATGTTTTTTTCATTTTATCTCCAAAATTATTTTTTATGCCGTTTACCCGAAAAACCAAATTCGAGTTATTTTATCAGATTACAGGGATAAAAGCCATAAAAAAATGGCCGGTCAAAAAACCAGCCAAGTGGTGCACTCCAGCGGCGAACTATCGCCCGACAGAATAATTTTGGTATGGTGCCCGCCTGCGTCCTCCAAGGGCGGACTGCGGCGGACTACTGCCCAGTAAAAAGTAATAATGGTGGGCCCAAGAAGAGTCTCCGCCTAAGCCACAATAAACAGCCATAATATGCGGCGGATCCCCTCCTACGGCGGGCAGGCGCCGCCGTTTTGCTCTGACACCGAGTTACAGGCGGACCTGTCCGCCGCCGCCTTATTCCATCGCTAATCTTCAGGCGGAGAACTTCCGATCTTCCCGCATATGGCGGGACGCTTGCCTCGCCATTTGTGATGGCTCTAACTAAAAAACTGCCTGCAAAACCGCAGGCAGTAGTGATGGTACCTTAAACCAAGCTGTAATGGTGGGCCCAAGAAGAGTCGAACTTCTGACCTCGTCCTTATCAGGGACGCGCTCTAACCAACTGAGCTATGGGCCCATAAAAGAAAGGTTATAGATTATAAGTTGTATACCTATAACCCATAACCTTCATAATATAATGAAATCGAATAGGGTGGCACAGGGTTTGTTATCTTGCAATAATATCTTCTGGTTTTATGCAGAACCCCGTATCTCAATAAAGAGATGGTTCTACCGGTTCTCTAGAAAGGAGGTGATCCAGCCACACCTTCCGGTACGGCTACCTTGTTACGACTTCGTCCCAGTCACCAGTCCTACCTTAGGTACTGTTCTCCTTGCGGTTAAACAAGCAACTTTAGGTATTACCGGCTCCCATGACGTGACGGGCGGTGTGTACAAGACCCGGGAACGTATTCACGGCAGCATGCTGATCTGCCATTACTAGCGATTCCGACTTCATGTAGTCGAGTTGCAGACTACAATCCGAACTGAGAGGCCGTTTGGGGATTGGCTCCATCTTGCGATATTGCATCCCATTGTCGACCCCATTGTAGGACGTGTGTAGCCCTAGACGTAAGGAGCATGCGGACTTGACGTCATCCCCACCTTCCTCCCCGTTATCCGAGGCAGTCTTCTTAGAGGGTAATCCCAAAGGGAAAACAACTAAGAATAAGGGTTGCGCTCGTTGCGGGACTTAACCCAACATCTCACGACACGAGCTGACGACAGCCATGCACCACCTGTACTGATGTCCCTTACGGGAGGACCATGTTTCCATGGTTTTCACCAGCATGTCAAGCCTAGGTAAGGTTCTTCGCGTTGCGTCGAATTAAACCACATCCTCCACCGCTTGTGCGGGTCCCCGTCAATTCCTTTGAGTTTCAACCTTGCGATCGTACTCCCCAGGTGGGGTACTTAATGCGTTAGCTTCGGCACTCATCCTTTAAAAGAACGAACACCTAGTACCCATCGTTTAGGGCAAGGACTACCAGAGTATCTAATTCTGTTTGCTCCCCTTGCTTTCGCGCCTTAGCGTCAGTGCAGGACCAGAGAACCGCCTTCGCCACCGGTGTTCCTCCTGATATCTACGCATTTCACCGCTACACCAGGAATTCCATTCTCCCCTTCCGCACTCAAGGCCAATAGTATCGACTGCAGTTTCCCGGTTGAGCCGAGAAATTTCACAATCGACTTAAAAGCCCGCCTACACGCCCTTTACACCCAGTGATTCCGGACAACGCTTGCCTCCCCCGTCTTACCGCGGCTGCTGGCACGGAGTTAGCCGAGGCTTATTCCACTGGTACCGTCATTTTTATTTCGTCCCAATGAAAAGGGTTTTACATCCCGAAGGATTTCATCACCCACGCGGCGTCGCTGGTTCAGGGTTTCCCCCATTGACCAAAATTCCCTACTGCTGCCTCCCGTAGGAGTAGGGGCCGTGTCTCAGTCCCCTTGTGGCCGATCGCTCTCTCAAGCCGGCTACCCGTCGTCGCCTTGGTAGGCCATTACCCTACCAACTAGCTGATGGGACGCGGACTCATCTCTTAGCGAATTGCTCCTTTGATTTCAATAAGATGCCCTATCGAAATATTATGCGGTATTATCCCCAGTTTCCCGGAGTTATCCCCCACTTAGAGGTAGATTATCCACGTGTTACTCACCCGTTCGCCACTATCATACATTCATATTGCTACAAACGCATGACCGTTCGACTTGCATGTATTAGGCACGCCGCCAGCGTTAGTCCTGAGCCAGGATCAAACTCTCCATAAAGAAAGTTTAATCATTTTAAACCTAGAATTTTCGAAGATCCATAAAGCTCAATAACAAACACACTGTGCACCATATTCAATTTTCAAAGAACTTAATCCCTTTCGGGCCAAGGTTTGTAATTATACACAAAACCATTTCAGATGTCAATACCCTTTTACAAATAAATCAATATATTTTGCAATTATTTTTATCGTTGCTTATTCAAGCTTTTCCAGACCAACCCTAATTAAGTGCTTTTAGGAGCTGCTGCGGGTCAGATAATAAAAAAACGTTCATGTTAAAACGGCTTATGGCTTTATATTACTTAACCCTACGTTGCCATCAAAGACCGGTTATTCCTTGATTATCCTAGCCGTCAGCTTCTTGCTGAAATATCCCTTGGCCGAATAGGTGGGTTCGATGGTCACGTTGATGGTGTATTCGCCCGGCGGCACCAACCTCCCCTTATCGTCGGTGCCGTCCCAGACGATATTGTTCAGCCCCAGGGTCTCCCGGAACTCGTTGACCAGACTCTTGACCAGGTTCCCGGCGCTGTCGGTGACCTGGATCATGAAATCCCCCGGCTCGTAAAGGATCAGGGATATAGTGGGCCCGGGAAAGTCTTTGTTCAGTTTCTTGGGATACAGCCCCTCTATGTAGCCGTCTACGCCCACCCAGTAATACTGCACCGACTCCCGCTCCAAGACGAAGACCTGGCCGTAGCGCTTCCAGATGGCGATGCCCCGGGGCGATTCGAACTCGTTGTCGCCCTTTCCCTGCCGGCCGAATCCGGACACATATTTGAGATCGTGATCGAACTTGTGTACCTGGTGGTTGACCATGTCGGTGGCATAGACGCTGCCGTAGAAATCCAGGGCCAGCCAGGCGAAATAGGCCCGGGGCATGGCTATATCGTCGCCGGTAATCTCGGCCTGTATCTTGCCGAACTGATCGAGCTTACGGATGCGGCCATTGACCGAATCGGACACAACAATGACCGTCTCGTGGCGAAAATTCCACCTGTCGGCGAAATCGACCACTGCTATGGCCGATGGCCGGTCCAGTCTTCCCCCGGCATCCATGGTCCGGGTTCGGCGGCCCACCTTGTCATAAATCACAATACGGTTATGATCGGTATCGGTTACATAAAGATTTCCCGCGGCATCCACTGCGCAGCCCATGGGATGCGACAGCTCGCCTTCCCCTATATTACGGATGAATTCCAGCTTCCCCTTCTCGTTGTAGAGACAGACCACCCGGCTATTGTTCATATCGGCCACGTAGACAAAGCCGTCCTCGGTGGCCGCCACCCCCTGGGGATTATGGAACTGCCCGTTGCCCGACCCCAGGGAGCCATAGGCCGCCAGGCCATCCAGCCCGCGATTGTAGATTATCTGATGGCGGTTTGAGTTGGCGGCATAGACCGTCAGCTCATCGTCGTCACCCGTAGTGGAGGGATCGTCGGTTTCCTTTAGCTTCACCGCGGCGATGCCCTGCGGGTCATCGAACCCGGCCCCCAGGCTGAGCAACATTTTTAAATAGAATCTTCCGGCCTTGTGAAAGCCGTAGGAATGACCATAGGGCGGCGGCACCAAAAGGCTGGGCCGGTACTCTTGGGCCAGGACCGGCTGCAAATAAAATGTCAGCAGACTTATTATTGCCACCCTCTTATATTGTTTCAGTGCGGAACGGATCCGGTGGTGCGTCATATTTTCTCCTCCAATAGCCAGCGGTATACGTAATAACCGACCATTACCTTTTTTATATAATTTCTGGTCTCCAGATATGGTATCTCTTCAATCAGGTAGTCATCGTCGTTCCGGCAGCGCTCCGATTTGAGCCACTGTTTGACACGGTTGGGTCCGGCATTATAGGCAGCCAGGGAGTGAATAACTGAACCATTGAACTGTTTGAGCAGCCCGGAAAGATACCTGGTGCCGTAGGCGATGGATATCCCCGGGTGATACAAGGTGTCGACGTTAAACATCTTGGATCCTGATAATTTCCTGCCGGTGGCCGGCATGATCTGCATCAGGCCCCTGGCGCCAACCCTGGACCTGGCGGCCGCCACAAATTTGCTTTCCTGGCGCATTACCGACAGAATCAGCGCGGTTTCCAGAGGATGTTCCTTCAGCGACAATTCTATGGAATGCAGGTATCTGGCGGGATAGAGAACCTCCATCAAAGCCTTGGGCCTGGGCCCCATCCAGAGGTCGAATGATCTTTTAGCGCAATAGATGGCCTGGGGGTCCATCCCCGCCTGGCTGTATAGCTGGGCCAGATAATGAAGGGCCACCGGATCGTTCCAGCTGATCTTCCGGATAGCCTCAGCCAGCCTGGCGGCCTCGTCCAGGAGGCCCATATCCACCAGCCGGGATGCCTGGCTAAACCTCCGATGATTTTTGATCCAGCTTTCCAGCTCAGGCTGCGGCTCGGCCACGGCGGAATCCAGAAAGGCCAGATGGGCCACCCTGTCCGGGGAGAGGCTGTCCCCGGAAGGGGAATATCCCCTCAACTTTTCCCTGGCCCTCCAGCCGTAATAGGTATATTCATATTTGGCGGCCAGTTCCCGGTATTTTTCCCGGGCCGCCAGGCTGTCGCCCCTCTCCTCCAGAGCCTTTCCCTGCCAAAAAACGGACACCTCTGCGAAATCACTCTGGGGGCATCTTCTCTGGGCCTCCCTCCAGTGTTTCAGGGCCCTGCCGTAGGCCTTCATCTTATACTGGCACCAACCGGCCCTGAAAAGCGCCTCGTCGGCCCAACTGGTGCCGGGCTGGACCTCGGGCACTTTCAGGTAGGCTTGGGCTGCCAGGGTCAGCTTGCCCTGTCGCTCCAGGCATTTTCCTATAAGGTACTGGGCCTGTCCCAGGGTGCCGCTGCCCTTATTGAAGCGGATGAACCTGGTCAGCAGGTTCCTGGCCGATTCGTACTTCTTTTGGCTGATCAGCCGGCTGGCTTTATAGATCGTCCCCTTGCGGGCCGGGGGCGGGGCGCTGCCTGAAGCCGGCGCAGGCTGGGTCATCAATAGCGCTACCAGCAAGCTATCGTTCCCATCGCTATTTGCGGCTGCGGCCAGGCTGTCAAAGATCCGGCCGGCTGTTTTGGACTGTCCCTGCTGCTGGTAGCACAACCCGGCGTTCATCCAGGCGATATCCGCCAGCAGTGGATCCTGCCGGGCCAGTTCCAGGAAATCATACAGGGCGCCGCGGTAAAGCCCGATCTTCTTCAGGCTGTAGGCTCTCTGCCATTTGCAATTGATCTCAAGCCCGGAGCCGGGCCAGCGCTGAAAAAAATCGTCCGCCTCCTTGATGGCGTTGTGATAATCACCGGACAGGATCAACAGCCTGATTTTATTGTGCTGCGAGAGAGAATCGCCGGGGATGCCATTCAGGACCTCCAGGGCCCTGTCGTATTCCAGCCACTCCCCCAGCATCATAGCCTGCTGAACCGCATCCGCCGGCTCCTGGGCGATACCAAGGCCGGGGATTATGAACAGTAGGGTCAGGAGCAGATATCTTTTCATAGGTTGATTTTAACCGATACTGCGGGCGTTTGTCAAAAGAAAAACGGGAAGAACTATTTTCTTCCCGTTGCCCCGTGTTCTGGCGCTATTTAAAAGTCTTCTTGAGTTCGGCCATCAAGGGGTTGCCGCCGACCGGGGTCAACCTGATCCGGTATTTATCGGTGATGGCCGAGATAAGCCTGTCATGCTCGGCGGAGTAGGCCGCCCTGGCGGCGACGACTTTGGCCTCCCATTTATCAGAGATTATCTGCACCTCAGTCCGGCGGTGGCCTGCATTTTTGAATTTAGTGCCGGCAATTATGGTCTGATGACGAAGCAGGTCATTGCTGATGGACTGGCCCATCAGGTCGGCAATATTCAACAGCCTTATAAAATCGGCATGAAAAGCGCTTAGTTTTTTATCCCCACAGCTCGCCTGGAGACAAAACCCCGTTTTGATCTGAGCCATATCCTGGGAGAATTTTTGATAGCAATCCAGGGTGGCCTGTTGCGTGGAATAGGGCTGTTTTTCAAATTCCGTCAAACGGCCCAGCGCTTGTTGATACTGCTCCACCAACGGCTTGGTGGCAGTCAAATACTGCCCGCCGTCTCCGCAGCCGGTTATTGTTGCCAGCAGAGACCAGGCCAATAAACAGGGAACTATTCTCCTCATTTATCCACCCTCCTTTTATACAGTTATTGATTAAACTGTCAGCCACTGGCGCAATTATTTAAATGAACGATGGGCTTTATTACCCATGGATATAATAGCTCTATTTGTTATGCTTTTCAAGGGAAAAATATATTTATTTTCATAAAGCCTTGATCAATGGCACCAGCATCTCCCGGAAGGTGGTTCCACCGTGGTTGGCCTTCAAGAAAATCTTTTCCTCGCCCAAAAGAAAATCCTTCAGGCACCAACCGTCTTCCATTATCAGCACGAAGTCCCCTATTCTTTCGGCCAGTCGCGGATCGGCCGGACCCGGGCCGTAAAAGCCCTGTTTGATCATCTGGGACCTTGAATATATTTTACAGGCCTTTCCCAAATAAGAGGATATGTATCTTTTAAACTGCGCCACCTTGTCCGGGTGCACATAGCAATAAACCACCCTTGGTTCGCCGCATAATGGCAGGGCCAGGCACTGATTCAAACCCGGATGATCCTTAAGCTCAATAACTTTTTGTGAGGGGGTATCTATCAAGCCATGATCGGCTGTAACCAGGAACAGAACATCATCGCTTTTAACCGACTGCCAAAAGGCGGCGCTCTTTTTATCCAGCTTGTGAAAATGAGCCTTGGCCTCGGGGCTGTCCGTTCCGTATAGATGGCACAGATGGTCGATCTCCGGCCAATAGGCGGAGATGAACGTCTCCCCTTTGGATTTGTTCAGGGCTTTCTTCATCCCGGAAAAAAGGCCGGCTAGGCCCTCATATGGTATCGGATCGGCCCGGCCCCGGCTGGCTTTTGAGAACGGCCCTTCAGCTATGAACCCGGGGGTGACAATAAAACTTTCAGCCTTTAACTTATCGAACAGGGGCCGGCCACCGATGAGGTTTTGGGGATCGAGCCCGGCTCCGCTGAATTTGCATCCGCCGAAACGCGGTTCGCAGAACAGGATCTTTGATACCACCCCCAGCTCTTTCAGATGGACGAACCATCCGGTGATGGCATGACGATCCGGGGGCAGGCCGGTGGCAAAACTGGCGATGCTGCTGGCGGTGGTCGAGGGAAACACCGAGGTCATCCGGGCATACAGATTCTCTTTCAGCCAGCTGTTCTCCCCATGCTTCTGCAGAAAATGATAACCCAGTCCGTCCAGCACCAGCAAGATGATCTTTTTATAGGGCTTAAGAGCGGTGGCCGGAAGCTTTCTCAGCTGGGCATATCCGGTTTTATGCCCGAACCTTCCGGCAATACTGGCCATCAGGTTGACAATGCTGCCGCCGTTATAATCGGGAAGGTATCTTTTATCCATGGTATCCGCTTTATCGGTTCTAAAATTAAAGCCGGACATTCCGGCTTCAGGTTGTTTCTATCTGTTCCCGGGGGTGATTTTTCTTTTGATCACCAGGATTATCTTGTTCATCTCGGTCAACCCGAAAAACTTGGCAGCCGTGAGGTAGAGCAGGATCAAAAGCGAAATGAATCCGGCCAAAATACCGGCCTTGGGCCAAAGTCCCAGCAAACCCATCTGCTGGAGCCATAGATCGTTCAGGGAAAAAGCCGCAGCCCCGGTCAGCAGGGAAGCTGCGGTTATTTTTACCAGGGAGCGGGAAATAACGCCCAGCCTGATATCGGGCAAACGTTTTTTGATAAGCCACAGGCTTATCACGGCAATGATGGTATAGGCCGAGGCATGCCCCAAAGCCAGCCCGGGGATCCCCAGCAGCCCGATAAGGGCAAAATTGATGATGGTGTTGGAGGCGTTGCCGATGAAGTTCAGCGCCAGCGGGGTTATAGTATCCTGCAGTGAGTAAAACACCCGGTTCAGGAAAAGATATACGGTAAAGGAGAACAGTCCTAATGAATAGCAGGACAGGACGGTGGCCATCAAACGGGTGTCCTGCAGGGTAAAGCGGCCCCGCTGCATCAGCACCTGAACGATGGGCAGGCTCATGGTCAGATAGATTACCAGGGCCGGGATTATCACCATGGCGCTCCAGATGATGCCCTTCTCCACAATGCCGGCGAATCTAGGCCAGTCCTTTTTAACCGCCAGCTCCGAAAGCCCGGGGAGCAGCACCGTTCCGATGGAGACCGCAAAAAGCCCGTGGGGCAGCAGATAGAATGCAAAGGCGTACTGCAGGGCCGATACCCCTCCCTGGAGGTTGATGGCCAGGTTGTTCTGGACGGTCAGGTTTATCTGGTTTAATATCACATAGGCCAGCACCGGCAGCGACAGCTTGACTATTTTGACGACCGCCGGATGCCTGAAGTTGATGCTGAAATGGTATTGCCATCCCGCTTTTTTCAAACTGGGGTACTGGACCAGGGCCTGGGCCAAAACACCCAGGGTCGTCCCCAGGGCCAGCCCTACCATCCCGAACCCGGGCACCCAGCGGTAGGCCGCCAAAGTGGCGATGGCTATGGCATTGTTTACCACCGGGGCAAAGGCCACCGCCAGAAACTTGTCCCGGGCATTCAGGATGCCGCCGGCCAGGGCGGAAAGCCCGTATAAAAAGATCTGGGGAACAAAGAAGACGAAAAAGAACAACACCTGCCGACGCACCTCCGGTCCGGCCTTGAGGGTCTGAACGTACACCAATAGCGGGGATCCTATCCAGCAGACCAAGGTGGTCACCCCCAGAGCGATCAGGGCGGCGTTGAATATCTGGCTGATATTTTTCCAGGCCTGCTCTTTGTCCTGGACCGCCAGCTGCTCCACCACCACCGGAATGAAAACCGCCGAAAGGATGCCTCCCAGTATCAGTTCGTAGATCATGGTGGGCAGAATATGGGCCAGGTTGTAGGCGTCGGCTAGGGGGGTGAAACCCAGCACTGCGCCCATGAAGGCCCATTTCACAAAGCCGGTGATCCTGGAGAAAAGGGTGCCCAGGGACATCCCGGCCATATGTTTTAAATGCTTGCTCAAATCAATATCCTGAAAGTTGGCAATGCTTCTACTTGGTAATTAAAAAGGGCTTGATCGCTCAAGCCCAAATATCAAGACAAATCAGTTTTTCGCTGCATGGACCAGCGACAGTCCTCCTATGAACAGGAACCCGAACCAGTACAGAAGCATGAAAGGAATGGTGGCCAGCTGGGCGTGGTCGATGGCGTACCACAAGGCGAAGGTGGTATAGACCGCCAGCAGGATCTCCAGGATCACGGTGAATTCAAATTTGGCCCGGTATTTTTTCTGCTGCCAGTTGCGGCTCTTGCCGTTCAGGTTGTATTTCGGGGTCCTGATGAATCCGCTCTGGCGGTTGAACAACGCCCCGAAGACCGCCTTGGTGTTTATCACCGAAAGCCCCACCGCCCCGGCCATCAGTACCGGCAGGGACAGCACCCGCCGTTTCCAGTCGGGGTATATCTCCCGCTGGGCATAGATATAGAACAGGGGATAGCTGAAAGCGCAGACGGTGAAAGCAGCGGCCCCGATGAAGAACCCCCGGGAGGCCGACTCGGTGACCTTGATCACCAGCATCGGCCATGACAGGATTGAAAGCAGCAGCATCAAAGGGAAGACGATATGATTGGTCAGGTGGACAGTGGCCTCCCATTTGACCAGGAGGGGAAGGGTCCGGTCCTTCCATATCCTGGGCAGGAGTTTCTTGGCGGTCTGAATGGCGCCCTTGGCCCAGCGGTATTGCTGGCTCTTGAAACCGTGGACGTCAACCGGGACCTCGGCCGGACAGATCACATCGTTGACATAGATGAACTTCCAACCGGCCAGCTGGGCCCGGTATGATATATCCATATCCTCGGTCAGGGTGTCGTCCTGCCAGTTCCCGGCGTCAATGATGGTGCTTTTGCGCCAGATCCCGGCGGTGCCGTTGAAATTCATAAAAATGCCAGAAGAATTGCGGGCCCCGTGCTCGATCACGAAATGGGCGTCCAGCCCGAGGGCCTGCCCTTTGGTCAGCCAGGAGCAATTATCATTGAGATGCCCCCAGCGGGACTGCACCACGCCGACCCGGTCGTGGGAAAAATAGGGCATCATCTTTTTCAGAAAATCGGCCGGGGGTATGAAGTCGGCGTCGAATATGGCCAGGAATTCTCCCTGGGCCGATTCCAGCCCGGCCCGGAGAGCCCCGGCCTTGAACCCGGTCCGATCATCTCGGTGGATATACACCACCTCCACCCCCTGCTTTCGGTAATCATCCACCAGCCGGCGGCACAATCCCTGGGTCTCGTCGATGGAGTCGTCCAGCACTTGCACTTCAAAACGGTCGCGGGGGTAATCAATGCTACAGGCGGATTTGATCAGTCTCTCCACCACGTACTGCTCGTTAAAAATCGGCAGTTGTATCGTGACCCTGGGCCATTCCGAATATACTATTTGCTGTTTTTGGTGCGACTTCCGGTTCTTCCGGTAAAGGTAGACCATCAAGTAGGCATGAAAGGAATAGATCGAAAGCACTCCCATCAACAGACCATAGACCACCAAAAGCGTGATTTCCATGTTGGACATGATCTTTTTACGAAACCTCAATTATGTTTAGATAAATAAAATACACTCCCAGAATTCCACAATACCCCCTCTGTCTTGGCATTTATTACTGAGAGTTTAAGGTCAAATTATTATTTAACTGATTAGTATACAACTTTTCACGTGGTTTTTCAAGTTAATTTATCAAATATATTAACACTGTGCAGAATGGGGATTGTCGGCGCTTACATCGTCTTGATATGCAGTTCCTTCAACTGCCTCTCGTCCACCTCCGAGGGGCTGCCCTCCATCAGGCCGCTGCCGGAGGTGGTCTTGGGAAAGGCGATCACATCGCGGATGTTGTCGGTGCCGCAAAGCAGCATGATCCAGCGGTCCAGACCGGGCGCCACCCCGCCGTGCGGCGGAGCCCCATATTCGAATGATTCCAGCAGGAAGCCGAATCGTTTCAGGGCTTCTTCATTGGAAAGGCCGATCACTTTCATTACCCGTTCCTGAATATCACGGCGGTGGATACGGATGGAACCCGAGGCCATCTCGTAACCGTTGGCCACCAAATCATATAGCTGGCCCAGCACCTTGCCCGGATCGCTTTCCAGGTACTGCAGATGCTCCTCTTTGGGCATGCTGAAGATGTGGTGCTCGGCCTCCCAGCGCTTCTCCTCCTGGTTGTAATGGAACATCGGGAAATCGTTGATCCAGGCAAAGGCGAACCTGTTCTTGGGGATCATATCCATCCGCTTGGCGCATTCCACCCTGAGCGCCCCCAATGCGGCCGCCACGATCGAAGGCTGGTCGGCCACGAACAGCAAGATATCCCCGTCCTTAGCTGACATGATTTGAATCATTTCTTTGCCCGATTCCCCCGCGTAAAATTTGGCGATAGAGCCTTCCAGCACATCGCCCGACATCTTGGCCCAAGCCAATCCCTTGGCGCCGTATATTTTGACGAACTCGGTCAACCCGTCAATGTCCTTGCGGGACCACTTGCCTCCGCCCGGTACGCAGATGCCCTTCACCTGCCCCCTGTTTTCGACCGCCTGGCGGAAGACGGTAAATTCCGATCTGGAAGCTATCTTCGAGATGTCGCATAATTCCAGTCCGAAACGCATGTCCGGCTTATCGGAGCCGAAACGCCGCATGGATTCATAATGCGAAAGTCTGGGGAACGGCGTCACGATCTCCACTCCGGCCGCATCTTTGAATGTTTCCTTGATCATGCCTTCGATCAGGGCATATATCCCCTCCTCGGTTGCATAAGCCATCTCGATATCTATCTGGGTGAATTCCGGCTGGCGGTCGGCCCTAAGATCCTCGTCGCGCAGACAGCGGGCGATCTGAAAATACTTATCGAAACCGGCCACCATCAATATCTGCTTGTAGATCTGGGGAGACTGCGGCAGAGCGTAGAACTTGCCCGGCTGGACCCGGCAGGGCACCAGGTAATCACGGGCCCCCTCCGGCGTGCTCCTGGCGAACAAAGGCGTCTCGATCTCCAAAAAACCCTGCCGTGAAAGATAATTCCTGACCGCCAGCACGAATTTGTGACGCAGTTCAAAGATACTGGCCAGGGGTGATCGCCTAAGATCCAGATAACGGTATTTAAGACGCAATTCCTCGGAGGCGGTGGTCTGGTCGTCTATCACGAAGGGCGGAACGGCCGAGCCGTTGAGCAGTTTGACCTCGGCGGCCAGCACTTCGATCACCCCGGTGGCCATGCCGGGATTGGTCTGGCCCTGGGGCCGGTTCCGCACCGCGCCCTTGACCGCGATCACGTATTCGGATTTGAGGTCCTTGGCGGCCTCGGTCAGTTCGGCGTTCTGGGCCGGATCGAACACCACCTGGGTAATGCCGTAGCGGTCCCGCAGGTTGATGAATATCAGCCCGCCGTGGTTGCGGCTGCGGTGCACCCACCCGCAGAGGATGGTCGTTTGGCCGATATGTTCGGAACGAAGCTCCCCGCAAGTGTGACTGCGTTCCCAGGCGCCTAAAGTTTCGAGTTTCATATTGTCTGTAATTTTATAAATTATTTGTTTGCCCGCGAAATACGCGAAATTATTTTGCAACTCTAAAACCGATTACATAACCGCCCGGGTCCTTCGAAAACTCCTTATTCCCACCGTCAGGGGGCAGAGAATTGCGGGAATAGCAATTGATATATTTCCAATGTTCATCAGCATACCAAGAACCGCCCCGTAAAATCTTCTTTTTCCCTTTATTATCTTCGACTTTCCCATTTTGTAATTGGTTTTCATATCCATCTTCATTGAACCAATCTGAACACCATTCCATAACATTCCCAACCATATCATGGCATCCGTAAGGAGAAACTCCCAAAGGATACATCCCGATAGAATCAACATCCACCATATTTTTTGAATTGGGTGTATATTTTGAAATTGCCACGTTACAATAGTTGTCATTAAATTCATTCCCCCAAGGATATAATCTACCATCTGTCCCTCTGGCAGCCTTCTCCCATTCAGCATCAGATGGAAGACGCAAACCAGCCCATTCGCAGTAGACTTTTGCACCGTACCATGTAACATAAATAACCGGTCGCTTGCCACAGTTTCTTTCATAAGAAAACCACTTGCCGTCTTTGGTAATTCTACATTTTAGAAAAGCATATGCATCATCTGCACCCTTTATTTTAAAATATATGTACTTTTTCGCAGCCAAAACCACTAAAGGATGGCCGGCACTATCTGTCAAAGATCCATATTCACTTAAAAAGTTGACAAATTGTTTATTGGTTACTTCATATTTACCAATTTTGTATGTTTCGACATTTACCTTGCGTACTGGGGAAGCCCCTACTTTTTTTCTGAAACTTTTATCCATACCTATCCCAGCTATATATTCACCGCCTGGGATTTCAATAAGAATTGACCCATCCTTTTCATTTACATATTCCTTATAACCTTGTTCATTTATTGTATAATTTTCTTGAACAACGTTGTCTTTTCCAAATAATAGCACACAAGCGGAACATAAAATTAATATACTTCCAATTAAAGCAGTTAATGTATTTTTCATTTTGTATTCTCCAATAATGTAACGTATTTTGATTTTCGTGCATTTCGTGGGCAAGTTAATCTTTTTTCTCCCCCTCGTCCCACATCTCATATGCCTTTCGGATATGCGGTATGGTGATGGACCCGCCCACCACCAACGAAATGTTCATTATCTCGTCGAACTCCTTGGTGCTTACCCCCAGCTCCTTGCACTGCAGAACGTGGTAGGTGATACAATCGTTGCAGCGCAGCACGGTGGAGGCGCACAGGCCCAGCATCTCCTTGGTCTTGGCCGGCAGAGCCCCGTCCTGGTAGGCGGTGGTGTCCAGATTGAAGAACCGTTTGATGCCGGTGTTCTCCGCCGCCAGTATCCGGTCGTTCATTTTGGTGCGGTAGGCATTGAATTGTTTTACTTTTTCTGACATTAGGGAACCTCCCCGCTAAAAACGCGAAACCTCACGAAAATTACTTATTTTCGAACTCATCCCCCATCCCCTTCTCTTGGCAAGAGAAGGGGATCAAGGGGTTGAGTTATTTTTAATACGCGAAATATTTAATACTTACCTAATAGTTCTGTATTGCCGACCCACATGGCAAAGTATGGCAACTTAGAACCCTTTTTGCGCAACATGATGAGAAAAGGTTTGTCAAAAATATAATCCCTTTTCACAACTTCCATCTGCACTGTCCCTCGCATAACTATCCTGGCTTCCGATTTTAATAATGCACCAGATTCATTTAGTTTAAAACGTATTTTTTGTATTGCCTTGCTTATCATCCACTCGGTCCACCCATTATTTAAAAATGGTTTATGACTTAATTGTTCAAACGAGTGTTCAATATCGAAATCAAGATACGGGATCATCAATCGTTCCTTGTCGCTCATTAAAACAATATTACGTGAAGTAATATTACTATTGACAGCCGTAATAGTTGATAGAAGATTCTTCTGAGGCTTTATCTTCGCTAATATTAGTTCATCTTTTGTAGATGTTGTTTTAAGCCGTATGGCAAAATTATCATTATCTGAAAAATACAATAATTCGACTTGTTTGGCAAGCTCTGCCTGGTCATTGTGGTAAACAGAATTCGCGATTCCGAAAGAAGGTACTAGTGATTTTTTCCCAGCGACAAAAAATGGCAAAGGGTCGTCGTTTTTGTGAAATTTATTCTTAAAAACGAGATTCTTGTAAAGGTAACAATAAGATAATATACTAAGGACCCGTTCATTTATCGGTTCATCTACTATTATTGACGGTGCATTTACACCAAATTTTCGTTTTAGCTCGGTGTTTATTCTCTGCAACAACGCTTTGTTAAGTATGTCCGCAATAGCCACATAACTATTGCTGTCCAGGTCAGTTCCCGTTACTGCTTGTTTATTCAGTTGTTCAGCATCCCACGGATTACCTGTGAGCAATAAGGGTTCTTTGAAGAAATTGTCCTGCAAACTATTCCAGGCGATTTGAAATGTAGCGCAATATATCAAATTTGTATTGATAGCTATGTCAGTATTTAAATGTGGTGTGATATGGGTTAGCTTCAACTGGTTTGCAGTTAACAATAATGTTTTAACAGGTTGATTATCATTAACGCCCATTTTAATTACTTTAACCTTTGTAATTGAATCATTGGTTGAATGGACATTATATGTTTTTTTACTTGGATAACCCATCATTCTTGCCTGGAGCGTATATACCCCAACTGGAACATCAACAATTGTATATTGGCCGTTAATGTCTGTATTGACAGCCATTGAAGAACCACATATTTCAACTACCGCACCCGGCACTGGCTGATTTGTCGTACCATCAATAACCCTGCCGGTTATTGTTCCGGTTGTTCCGGCAAAGGTTAAAGTACCAAAAACCAGCAGAGCTGCTATAATGTATAAAACACTATGTTTCATTCTCATATATTTTCGCGTTCTTTCGTTTGTTTCGCGGGAAATTATTCCCCCTCGTCCCAGATCTCATACGCCTTGCGCAGATGCGGTATGGTGATGGACCCGCCCACCACCAGCGAGATGTTCATTATCTCGTCGAACTCCGCCTGGCTTACCCCCAGC
>JAGVNJ010000071.1 GCA_020053305.1 Candidatus Edwardsiibacteriota bacterium
GATTTGTCCGGCATCTGTTCCATGGTATTCTCTCTGTTCTGTTTCCGTGAGTATACCATAGATTCCCGATACTAACCCATCCTTAACAGCGAATAACCCTGTATATTATAGGTCAATTAACGCATTTTTGTCAAGAACTTTATAAAAAGCCCTGGCCTTTTCAAGCCGGGCTTAATTTGATCGTTCCAAATCTTCCATCTTCTTCTTATAATCAATATCCGGGGTCTTTTCGTAAAGCTGGGTATATAATTTCAGGGCTGCCTTGCGGCATTGGCCGTCCTGGGTCAATTTGAACAGCTCATAATTAATGACCGCCTGCTGATCCGGCTGTTCGGCCTCAGCCAGAAGTTCCCTGATCAGCCGGACCCCTTCTTCTTTATCCCTGCTCCCGGCAAGCTTTGCCTGGAGCAGATGGCATTTGAAGATTGTATCCTTCTTTTTTATGGTTTGGGCTATTTCCAGCGATTCCCTGCAGGATCTTTCGGCCTTATCATATTTACCCAGTTCGAAATGCGCCTCGCCGGCCTCCTGCAGGAACAGGGCAAGGTAATATTTCAGGCCTATTTCCCTAGCCAGGCCGATGGCCCGGTCAAAAGCCTCGATCGCCTTGCCATACTCCCGATTTATGGAATGAATATTGGCCAGGTGGCTATAACTGACGCTGAGGCCTTTTTTATCGCCCATCTCCCCGGCTATTTTAAGCCGGATATGGACGCCCGAAAGACCTTTTTGATATTCGCCTTGCATAATATGGAGGGCGGCCATATTGCCCAAAGCAATGCTCAGGCTGTGTTTGTCGCCAAATTTTTCCGCCCAGCTTATCTGCTTTTCCCAGCAGTTCATAGCCTTCGCGTAATCCCCTATGGCCAGGTATACCCATCCCATATTACCCATATCGATGCTGGCGCTTAAATAATCCCCGGCAGTTACATCAAGGTCGTGGCTCTTCTGGTAATATTCCAAAGCCTTGTGATAGTCGCCAATATCGCCATAGGTGTTGCCTATATTATTCATGGCTATGCTAATATTATATCTGTCTTTTCTATCAGTGGCCAGTTCCAGGGATAGGGTAAAATGTTCCAGCGCTTTCCCGTTCTCGCCCTGTCGGCTATAGATATTTCCGATTTTATTGAGAACATCCCCAAAACAACCTTGGTCGCTTTTCCCCCGATAGTAATCCCCGGCCTTAGATAAAAGTTGCAGTGCTTGATCCTCGTCACCCTGTTTATGAAACAGCCAGCCCAGGTTGATCCAGCTCTGGGACAAACAGGCAGATTCCTTGGCAAGCTCGGACTGGTTCAACAATTCCCGGTAGATGGCCAGAGCCTGGTCCCATTGTCCGACAAGTTCCAGCACCTCGCCTTTCCTTAGGTAAATATGAAAGGGGTAGTATTCTGGCTCGTTCCCACCGGATCTAAGCCATAGTATGCCTGGGTTGTATTTGCGCATCTAATTTTGCCCTTTGAATGATTACGAAAACCGTCTCCCGAATGATATGACACATTCCGGCCCCCTGTCAATGATAATTTGCTCCTTAGGCGCTTGACAATACTGTCCGGGATGTGTATAATTGGCATATGCTAATAACTATACGGAGGGTTTATGCCCCGGCCCTGTAAATTCAGAACCGTCAGTCACCGGCCGGAGGCGGTCTACTACAAGCCCCGGGCCATTCCCATGACAATGCTGGACGAGGTGATTTTGACCTTCGACGAATTGGAGAGCCTGCGGCTGGCCGATCTGGAAGGTAAATATCAGGAAAACGCCGCACCTATGATGGGAGTCTCCCGGCAGACCTTCGGCAATATCTTGAACTCTGCTCATAAAAAAGTGGCCGATGCCCTGGTCAATTCCAAGGCCCTTCGAATCGAGGGCGGAACCGTAAAACTTTCGGTCGATATAAAAACAAACAAATGTAAATGTACAAGGAGAATAAAATGAAATTATGCATTCCCATCAGCCAGGACCTGGGGCTGAAATCGGCGGTCAGCGAACATTTCGGAGGTGCGCCGCTCTTTTTGATCGTTGACACCGAAACCTCGGAACTAAGGGCGGTGAAGAACCAGAATGAGCACCACACCCACGGCATGTGCCAGCCCTTAAAATCATTGTCCGGGCATGAGATAGATGCCGTGGTCTGCGGCGGGATAGGAGCCGGAGCTCTTAACAGGCTTAACGCATCGAGGATCCGGGTTTTTAAAGCTACGGGGGAAACCGTGGAGGAATTGATGGCCGCTTTCAAAAATAATTCGTTGACGGAATTCTCAGTTAAAACAGTTTGTACAGACCATAGCTGCCATTAATCTGGTGATATAAAAAGCCGTTGGGATCTCCCCAACGGCTTTTTATATATTCCGGATTATCCCAGGTTCTTCAATACTTTCTTGGCCACTTCCTTCAGGGTCTCGAACACCCCGTAGCCCTGATGGGCCACCGTCTCGAAATCCGGCACCCCCCATTTGTTGAGCTGGGCCCGCAATTCGTCCACCGAGGCGATATTGGGCAGATCCCGCTTGTTGTACTGGATGACGAAGGGAATGTTCTCGATGTTAAAACCGTTCTCGGCCAGGTTGTCCTGCAGGTTGGCGATGGATTCCAGATTGGCGTCCAGCCGCTCCACCTGGGAATCGGCCACGAACACCACCCCGTCCACCCCTTTCAGGATCAGCTTGCGGCTGGCATTGTAGAACACCTGGCCCGGCACGGTATAAAGATGGAAGCGGGTCTTGAAGCCCTTGATGCTCCCCAGGTCCAGCGGCATGAAGTCGAAGAACAATGTGCGGTCCAGCTCGGTGGCTAAGGAGATCAGCTTGCCCTTGGCGTCCGGAGACACCTTGGAGTAGATATATTTTATGTTGGTGGTCTTGCCGCACAGCCCGCAGCCGTAGTATACGACCTTGCAGTTGATCTCGCGGGATGAGTAGTTAATTAAAGACACGAATTTTCCTCCCGCTCACTTGAAAAGGTTATCCAGTTCGGACTCGGCCTCCGAGGCGAAGTCGCTGCCCAGCCCGGGCTGGCCGCCGGATCCCGGTCCGCCCTCCAGTTTGGAGAAAATGGCCTGGAACAGCTTGATCAGTTCGGCCACCGTCTGCTTGACCCGCACCCGGACCAGACCCAAGGTGGTCCGCTGGTCGAACACCACCGCCAGCATCACCCGGGCCTCGATGGAGGCCACGTAGATGTTCTGCTTCTCGCCTTGGTGAAACAGGGTGGCGAATTCCTTCTCCCCCACCAGCATGGCCAGCTGGCTGGTGGCGGCGAAGTCCGCCGCCGACAGCGAGGCGAAAGAGGTAGTATCCAGCTGGCTGATGTCCCCGGCGGTGGTGATCAGCTGGCCGGCCTTGTCGATCAGCAGCACCGACAGGGCGTTGGTGTTCTTGAGAAGCTCGTTCAGCTTCTCGCTGATCGTCCAAAAATCGTCTTCAAAGACATTTACATTTTCCGACACTTTTTAATACCTCATTATAAAAGGTAAATTTTTTACAGGGAGCATTTCTTGTTCAGCTGCTCCCAACGGGCATCAATGTCCTGCTGTATCTGGGCGATGATAGCCTGATGTTCGGGCCTCTTCAAATGACGGAAACGCTCCTGCTGGAACATCCATTCATCGATGGGCTGGCGTTCCTTGGGGGTGTGGTTAAGCTTGTATTGGCCGTCCTCCACCTCGTACAGCGGCCAGAAATTGGTCTCCACCGCCAGGCGGCCCAGCTCGGCGGTCAGCTCCGGCGGATAGCCCCAGCCCAGGCGGCAGGGCTGCAGTATGGCGATGAAGGCCGGGCCGCCCTTGGCCAGGGCTTTCTCCACCTTTTTGGTGAAGTCCGACCAATTGCCCACCACGCTCTGGGCCACATAGGGAATGCCGTGGGCCGCCATGATCTCGGTCAGGTTCTTGCGGAACTGGACCTTGCCGGGGATCTTCTTCCCGTTGGGGCTGGTGGTGGTGGAGCTGCCCTTGGGGGTGGCCGAGGAGCGCTGGATACCGGTGTTCATATAGGCCTGGTTGTCGTAGCAGATGTAAAGCATGTTGTGGCCCCGCTCCATGGCGCCGGACAGGGCCTGCAGCCCGATGTCGTAGGTGCCGCCGTCGCCGCCGAAGGCCATGAAACGGATGTCCTCGGTGACCGTGCCCTGGCGCTTCAGCGACTGGTAGGCCGCCTCCACCCCGGAGATGGTGGCCGCCGAGTTCTCGAAGGCGCTGTGGATGAAGGGCACGTCCCAGGCGGTATAGGGGAAGATGGTGGAGACCACTTCCAGACAGCCGGTGGCGCAGGTGGTCACTACCGGCTTGTCGCCGGCCGCCAGCAGCGCCTGGCGGGCCACGATAGTGGCCCCGCATCCGGCGCAGGCCCGGTGTCCCCCGGTGAATTTATCGCCCCTGGCGGCCAGTTCTTTCAGATTTGCCATGATTTATATTCCTTGAAAAAAGTTCAAAAGATTTATTGAATCTGATACAGGTATTGTTTACGGAAAAGAACTTTACCACTGAAGCACTGAATTCCTAAAAACACCGAAACCATTTAATTAATTCCTGGTTTTCTAACTTTCCGTGTTTCCGTGGTTGGTGCCAAAAAACATCCGATTACTCCCTGACCCCCAGGTAGCTGACCGCATCGGCCTTGACCTTGCCGGCCTTCAGGTCCATGAACAGCCCCTCTATCTGCTCCATGTCTATCTCCCGCCCGCCCAGTCCGTAGACCACGCCTGAGATCTGGGGCTTCTTGGCCGAGCCGTAGAGGGCCGAGCGGATCTCGGTGAACACCGGGCCGCCGAAGCCGCCCACCGAGTCGGAGCGGTCCAGCACCGCCACCGTCCTGATGTTCTCCAGGGCCCTGGCGATCTCCTCGGTGGGGAACGGCCGGAAGACGCGGACCTTGAGCAGTCCGGCCTTGACCCCCTGCTGGCGCAGCTTGTCTATCACCACCTTGGAGGTGCCGCAGGTGGATCCCAAAGCCACTATGGCCACTTCGGCGTCGTCTAATTGATATTTCTCGATCAGGCCGTAATTAGTATCGAATTTCTTTCCGAATTCCTGGCCCACTTCCTTGATGACCTTCAAAGCGTTGTTCTGGGCGTCCACCATGGCCCGGCGGTGCTCAAAATAGTAGTCGGTCAGGTTGATGGCCCCCACGGTGAAGGGCTTCTTGACGTCCAAAAGATGCATCATGGGATCGTACTTACCGATGAAGCTCTGGACATCGGCGTCGGGCAGGGTGTCTATCCGCTCCATGCCGTGGGAGATGATGAAGCCGTCGGTGGTGACCATCACCGGCAGCCGGACGTCTTGGTGCTCCGCTATCCGCACCGCCTGGATCATGCTGTCGTAGGCCTCCTGGGCGTTCTCGGAGAAGATGTGTATCCATCCGGCGTCGCGGCAGCCCATGGTGTCGGAGTGGTCGCAGTGGATGTTGATGGGGGCCGACAGGGCCCGGTTGACGTCGGCCATGACTATCGGCAGGCGCAGCCCGGCGGCGATGTAGATCATCTCGTACATCAGGGCCAGGCCCTGGGAGCTGGTGCCGGTCATGGTCCGGGCCCCGGCCGCGGCCGAGCCGATGCAGGCAGACATGGCAGAATGCTCGGACTCCACCGCCACGAACTCGGTCTTGACCTCACCGTCGGCCACGTACTGGGAGAATATCTGGACGATCTCGGTGGCCGGGGTGATGGGATAGGCGGCCACCACGTCGGGATTGACCTGTTTCATGGCCAGAGCCATGGCCTCGTTGCCGGTCTTGGCCAAAATGATCTTCTGCATGCTATTTGACCTCCTCTTCCATGGTAATGGCCTTGACCTTCTTTTTGCCCGGGCACTCGTGGGCGCAGATGCCGCAGCCTTTGCAGTGGTCCAGGTTGAAACCCGTCACCTTGCCGTCCTTTAGTATGACGGCCGAATCCGGACAGTAGACCCAGCAGAACAGGCACTGGATGCAGTTCTCGGGATGGTAGATCGGGCGGGAGCTTCTCCAATCGCCGGTCTTGAAATCCACGGCGGTGCCGCCCTTTTCTATATTGCCGCCCAGGGCCAGTTCCTTATATTTCTTCAATTCGCTCATGCCGATTTCACCTCCTGTGCCGCCCGCTTCATTGATTGGATGTTCCCCTCGATCACCTCCGGCCGGTGGGCGAATTTTTTGGCCAGCTTCTTCTGGGTGTCATCCAGCATGCTGTCGAAATCCAAAATCCCGGTGACCTTGACCAGGGCCGCCAGCATCGGGGTGTTGGGGATCCGCTTGCCGATGGTCTCCTCGGATATCTTGGAGGCGTCCACCGTGAAAATCCTGCCGTCGAACTTGACGCTCTTTTTGATCTCCGCTACGCTCATCCCGGTGTTGATGATCAGGGTCCCCTCCTGGCTTAAGCCCGCGGTGACGTTGATCGAGGCCATCAGGGTGGGATCCAACACCACCACCACGCTGGGAGATTTGACCGGACAATGCATCAGTATTGGTTGATCGTCAATCCTATTGAAGGATTGCACCGGAGCCCCCATCCTCTCGGGTCCATACTCGGGAAAGGCCTGAACGTACTTGCCGACCGATAAAGCTGCATCGGCAAACAGCAGTGCGGCGGTCTTGGCGCCCTGGCCTCCCCGACCGTGCCATCTGATCTCTACCATGTTGTATCTTTAACTCCTGTAATAAGTTTCCAAAAATCGTTGCCGTTTTTTAAGAATACTTAGTATATTCCAAAACGGGATAAAAGTCAATAAATTTTAACACTGTGATAATTTATCAATCAATGACCCTGCGGCAGAGACCACAGGGAATTGCAAGTTACAATTCCCTAGTGATAACATCACCAAAGTGCAGGCCGCAACCCCCTTGATGCCATTGCCCTCCAGCCTTTCCATCAGGCCGGGATTCTCCGCTCCGGGGTTGAATATCACCCTTCTATGCCTGGATGCTATGATGTCTTCGGTCAATGGCTCGGACCGATACGGCGCCACATAAACGGCAATGGTGTCAGCTTTTTCAGGCAAAGCAGACAACGAGGGATACACTTTCAGACCGTCAATTTCCATTAGATTGGGGTTGATGGGAAATACTTTATGGCCTTTGTCCAACAACGACCTCAGGGCCAGATAGTTATATCTGTCTTTTTTGGCGCTGGCGCCCAGAATTGCGACATTCATATCCATATCCTTTAACTTTATCCCGATGTCACACTGAGAATGCCCACTTGCCAGACAAGATGAACGTGTGACCCATTTCATCCTACGTCCAGCCACGCTGGCAAGAATCCTCAGGATGACCTGTATTTTCCCATAGAGGCACCAAGACCCAAAGTTTCTTAAGGAATTGGAGCCTTACCCCAGTGCTTTTAGTCTCAGCGAAAAATCCAAAGCCGGGGCCGAATGGGTGATCGCTCCCACCGAGATGTAATCCACCCCGCATTCGGCTATTTTTCTGACGTTATCCAGATTGACATTCCCGGAGGCCTCGATCTTGAGCTGGCCATGGTCCCGGGCCGGTGACGACCACACCATCCGGCAGGCCTCGGCCATCATCTCGGGCTTCATATTGTCCAGCATCACAATATCCGGCCCCAGGGCGATGGCCTCCTCCAGCTGGGCCAGGTTCTGCACTTCCACCTCTATTTTGATCTTCTTTTTGATCCTGTCCCTGACCAGCTGGACGGCCGCCGAAACCCCGCCGGCCGCCTCTATGTGGTTGTCCTTGATCAGCACCATGTCGTACAGCCCCATCCGGTGGTTCTCCCCCCCGCCGCAGGTCACCGCGTATTTCTCCAATCGGCGCCAGCCAGGGGTGGTCTTGCGGGTATCCAGTATCTTGGCCCTGGTGCCATTCACGGCTTCGACAAATCTTGCCGTCAGCGAGGCGATCCCCGAAAGATGCTGTAGAAAATTCAAGGCGGTCCGCTCGGCCGCCAGAATGCTTTGGGCCCGGCCCTGGATGTTCATCACCACCTGGCCCAGGTCGACCTTCTGGGAGTCATTTGTATTGATTTCTATGGCCAGTTCGGGATCCACCTGCAAAAAGACCTCCCGGCAGATTTCTATCCCGGCCAGCATCCCCTCCTGCTTGGCCATTATCAGAGCCAGCCCGTTGGCCTGGGGGTCTATGGTGTGCTGGCTGGTGATGTCGCCCTTCCCGATGTCCTCCTTAAGGGCCTGCTTGATAAGGGGCCGGGCCTTGGCAAGATCGAATTTCATAGGTTTTACTTCTTTTATATTATTCGACATGCAATTCCTCCCATCTTGGGTTATTCAATTATATCAATTCGATTTTCTTTTGGCGCCGCCACGATTTTAATTGTTTCTCTCTGGCAATCGCATATCGGATATCCCTGAAATGCTGATAAAACACCAGTTTGTTGCAATTATTTATCCTTGTAAAGCCTGGTATTATCTTTTGTTTATGCTCGCTGGTGCGTCGTTTAAGATCGTTGGTTATACCGACATAGATCACTTTTTTTGAATTGCAAATTATATAGACGTAATAATCGTGCATGCTATTCCTCCATTTGTCACCCTGAGCCTGGCACTCTGCCTGACAGGCCGAATGGGTGGCACTGTCATCCTTCAACTTGTGTTGCCTCTAAATCCCTTCAGGACGACAATCCACTCTGTCACCCTACGCCCAGCCACGTTTGAAAGTGTTCTTAGGATGACAGCGGGGTTATTTCTTATATTCCGGCGTCCAATCCAGCTTGGGAGGTTCCATCAGCGAGCCCCACAGGTATTTCTCGATCTTTTCCCTCAGCGATTTGTCAATCTCCTTGTTGACCGGATATATCTTGGCGTTGAGCACCCGGTCCAGCAGGTTGATGGCCGCCGCGATGGTCGGCTCCAGGCCGCGCTGCGAAGTATGTTTGACGTCATCCCCCGGGGTATGGATCATGGTCGAGGCCTGCCCTCCCACCCGGCAGATGTTCACCGCCGGCACCTGGTGGACCGCGAACGGCATGCAGTCGCTGCTGTAGATGTCCAACTCGGTGCGGAAATAATGCCCGGTCTCCCTGGTGATGCCGTCGGCGTAGCCCTGCAGCTGCGGGGTGCCCAGCACGATCAACTCGTTCTTGCCCAGTTCGTCGCCGGCCACGTCCACGTTGACCACCAACCCCAGCCGTTCCTTCACTTCTTTTTGATGCTTTTGGGCATAGGCGAAACTGCCCCGCAGGCCCAGCTCCTCGCCGGAGAACATTACGATCCGCAGATCTCTTTGAGGCTTATTTTTGGCGAAATGCTCGGCCGCCTTCAGCAGGGTGACGATCCCGCCGGCGTTATCGGTGGAGCCGGGTGAGCGGGCCACGCTATCGTAATGACCCACCGCCAGTGTCAGGTTATCATCATACCCCTTGCCTTTGATGTCTATGACGATATTGTTGCCGGTGCGCTTCCCGGAACTTTGCTTGATGACCAAATCTATTTTGCTGCCGGACAGGGCCGACAGCTTCAGGCCGTCCTCGTAGGTGACGGTCACCGAAGGCACGTAGCCCTGGGCGTACATCTTCTGGCGGTAGGACCAGCTGGGTGCCTGGCGCAACGGGCTGCCGATGGCGATACAGGCCTTGATGCCGCCGGGCTTGAACTGCTCGGCTATCTTGCGGGAGAAGGTGTAGGTCAGGATTATCTTGCCCTTGTAAGCGCCTTTATTCTTGAGCATGATATCGGCGTCCTCCAGGAAGACCATCTCCCCGGAGATCTTGTGGTCGTGCGACAGCCCGAAGGGATGGGCCTTGAAGGTCTGGCCTTTTACTTTGATGGAGGCCGTACCGGTATCGAAGGAGTTGACCGCGAAAGGCTCCAGGTGGTGTTTGACCTTGAGCTGTTTGAGGTATTTGGTGATGACAGTGATGGCCTTTTTCTCCCCGGCCGAGCCGGTCAGCCGCTCGAAGTTGAGCTCTTTGAGAACTTGGTGGGCGTTGATCATGGGATGAAACTCCGTTTATATTGATTATTTTCAGTATATGAACAAGATTGCAATTCGGTGATGAATAATTTTATTTTTGGCTTATAAAATGGATTTTCTAAATTCAACATCTAATTTATAGTTTACAATATCTATATGATATTTGCGAACATTTTTAAGAATGGCACTATGTATTTTTGGTGAACCACCATGAACAAGTATGCCACGAGGGCGCATATTTAATTCTTTCTGAAGGTTTTTCATATATTTAATAAGTTGTTTAATGTCTTGGTCGGTGGGTGTGTTTTGCTTACATTCAACGATTACGGGGGTACCGTCTTTATCAATCAATAAAACATCCGATCGCGTTTTGTCCTTATAATACTTTTCGCGTACTCTCGAATTTGGATAAGGTGATAAATTATCATCGAGATGATGCGGGTAATTTGCAATATAATCTGATAGGGCTTGTTCGTATTTGAATTTGCCAAATAATCCGACCCAATTAGACTGGTCATTTGCAAGATTAATAAATTCATCAATTGCGTGAGATTTGACTTTGCATATTGTGAGACGAAGCTCTGCACCCGTAAAACGGCAATCTTCAGGCAATTTAATAATTAAATCAGGATTTAACGGCCCTGCTGAAAGATCCCAACGCACTATAACTCGTCTCCCAAACTCACCATGTGGATAATCTTTACTTTTCGGCACTAACGGTGACCATTGATCATCGTTTATCTCTTTACTAATTATTTCACCAATTCGACCAATTCTGTTATTAGGCAATGCTGCGATAATATAATCCCCTTTTTCCATTTCTTTTAAAGCTTTACGGCAAATCTCCCAGTTTTTTGCATTTTTTGTCTTCCCATGAAGTCTATACCCGCGAAAACCAGCCCAACCAACTGAAACACATTGATTTTTATACCATCGTTGCCATAACCCAGGGAATTCTTTCTCCATACAAAATACTTTCCAAATAGTTTTGCTCATTTTTGTCTTCCACTTTTTTATTAAATTGCAGTTATATTAGCCAATAGATAGATTCTTCGCTTGTCCAACAATAAGCCAGACTCAGACGTCGTGCTGAGTATGGCTTGTTTTTGCCTAACGAAGCAATGACTAATCCGACGTATCCCCTAATAACCATAACTATCGTCATCCTTCAACCTGCCACGCTTCTAAGTCCCCTCATGATGACAACCCCTTCTGTCACCCTGAGCCTGGCACCCTGCCTGACAAGCTGAATGGGTGACGGTTATTCATCCCTCAACCTGCATTGCTTCGAAGTGCCCCTTCAAAAGCAAAAAGAATGTCTATTTCAGGGCATGCTCTCGGGATGACAGCTATTTCCTTCCCCGCTTTCTGGTATAGGTCACCCCCATGTCTGGCTGGCCGGTCTTCTTCTTTGATCTTTTCCCCCCGAACGGCTTGGCCAGCGGCTCCTGGCCCTGCAGCTTTCTTATCTCGTCCCGGATGGCGGCGGCCTTCTCGTATTCCATGGCCGAGGCGGCGTCGAACATCTGCTTCTCCAGCTGGACGATGATCTCCTCCTGGCTTAAGCCGGAGACAATATAGGCCTCCATCTCCTCCTTGACCAGCTCCTGGCGGGAATCGGCCACCGAAGTGGACAGCATCACCTGTTCGATGGACTTGATGATGGACTGCGGGGTGATGCCATGCTTCTCATTATAGGCCAGCTGTATTTTTCTCCGCCGCTCCATCTCGGCTAGGGCCCGTTTCATGGAATCGGTGACCCGGTCGGCGTACATTATGACCTTGCCGGACAAATGTCTGGCCGCCCGTCCCGATACCTGTATCAGCGAACGCTCGGAGCGCAGAAAGCCCTCCTTGTCGGCGTCCAGGATGGCCACCAGCGAGACCTCCGGCAGGTCCAGCCCCTCGCGCAGCAGGTTGATGCCCACCAGCACGTCGAACTCGCCCAGCCTTAAACCCCTTAATATCTCGATCCGCTCGATGGCGTCGATCTCGGAATGCAGGTAGCGCACCTTGATGCCGCCCGCCGCCAGGAAATCGGCCAGGTCCTCGGACATTCTTTTGGTCAAAGTGGTCACCAGGGTCCGCTCCTGACGCTCCACCCTCAGTTGGATCTCCTCCATCAGGTCGTCCACCTGTCCGGTGATGGGCTTGATCACCACCTCGGGATCCACCAGCCCGGTGGGCCGGACGATCTGGTCGACCACCACTCCGGCGGACTTTTTAAGTTCGTAATCCGACGGCGTGGCCGAGGTGTAGATCACCTGGTGGGCCAGCGATTCGAACTCGTCGAACTTGAGCGGCCGGTTGTCCAGGGCCGAGGGCAGACGGAAGCCGAAATCCACCAGGGTCTCCTTGCGGGAACGATCCCCGGCATACATGGCGCCGATCTGCGGCACGCTGACATGCGATTCGTCGATGATCAGCAGATAATCCTTGGGAAAAAAGTCTATCAGGCAGAAGGGCCGCTCGCCGGGTTTTCTTCCGGCCAGGTGCCGGGAGTAATTCTCGATGCCGGAGCAGTAACCCAGCTCTTTTATCATCTCCAGGTCGTATCTGGTGCGCTGCTGGATGCGCTGGGCCTCCAACAGTTTCCCGGCATTGGACAGCTCGGCCACCCGCCACTTGGCCTCCTCCTCGATGTCCTTGAGCGCCTCCTCCAGCCGGGGATTGGAGACCAAAAAATGTTTGGTGGGATAGATGGCGATCTTTTCCTTGACCTCTGTCACCTTGCCGGTCAGCGGCTCGAAGACCGACAGCCGGGCCACTTTGTCGTCCTCCAGCTCTATCCGCAGACCGATGTTCTCATCGCCGGGATGGACCTCGATCACCCCGCCCCGTACCCTGAAGGTGCCCCGGTCGAAGCTGACGTCGTTGCGCTGGTACTGGATGCCCACCAGCTGTTTCATCACCGCCTCGCGGTCGGCCTCCTGGCCGGTCTCCAGCATCAGCACGAACTCCTTCCACTCGTCGGGCGAGCCCAGGGAATAGATGCAGGACACCGAGGCCACGATGATCACGTCCCGCCTTTCTAAAAGAGCCGAAGTGGCCCGCAGGCGCAGCCGCTCGATGTCGTCGTTGCGGGAGGAGTCCTTCTCGATGTAGGTGTCGGAGGAGGGAATGTAGGCCTCGGGCTGGTAATAATCGTAGTAGGAGATGAAATACTCCACCGCGTTCTGGGGGAAGAATCCCTTGAACTCGCCGTAGAGCTGGGCGGCCAGGGTCTTGTTGTGGGACATGATCAGGGTGGGCCGGTTGATCTTCTCTATGACGTTGGCCATGGTGAAGGTCTTGCCCGATCCGGTGACGCCCAGCAGCACCTGGTGGTCGATGCCCCGGTTCAGCCCGTCCACCAATTGCTCGATGGCCTGCGGCTGGTCTCCGGTGGGTTTATAGGAAGAGACTAATTTGAATTGGTTCATTTATTTTTGGACACGGATTTACGCTGAGTTATCAAGATTTCTTACCACAGAAAACACAAAGGGCACAAAGAATATTTAAAATGACTATGAGGTTTTAGATTGCTTCATTTGTCAGGCACCGATGTCATTTCGCAATGACTGCGCATAAGCCTCTCTCCGCAACGGGGAGAGACCCTGCACTGAGAAGTCGCTAATTCATGCCCTGCGAAGTGTGGGAGAGGGGTCAAAAAGGCCCTGCGAGCAGGGCCTTTTATCATTTCATCTACGCCTCGGTCAGCCCGGTGAAGTGGAAATTATTGACCTTGAGCGGCGGAACCACCATGTTCTCCTGGCTCCCCGGCACACCCAGCGTCTCCACGTTGTTGAAGAACTCCACCAGATCCTGATTGTAGCGCATGTTCTTGACCCCGCAGGATATCTTGCCGTCCTCGATCAGGAAAGTGCCGTCCCTTGTCATCCCGGTGATGATGGGAATCTTGCGGTCCACCACCCGGTTGTACCAGAACCTGGTCACCAGCACCCCGCGCTTGGTGGACTTTATCATGTCCTCCAGCGAGGCGCTCCCTCCCTCTAACACCAGATTGCTGGGCATCGGCCCGTAGGTGTTGGGCTGGGGCAGTCCGTGGCCGGTGGTCTCGGTCTTGTCCTTGGCCGCCGTCTTAAGGTCGTACACCAGGCCTTTGGCAATGCCTTTCTCGATCAGGCTGACCCTGCGGCGGGGCATCCCTTCGTAATCGAAGGGCTCGGCCCAGACCATCAGGGGATGGTAGGCGTCGTCGCTGATGGTGATGTTGTCGCCCATCAGCTTCTGCCCCATCTTGCCGGACAGGCAGCTCAAATTCTCCTGAACCGACAGGGATCCGAAGGCCAGATAGGAAAGGAACATCAGCGGGGTGGTCACCGCCTCCGGTTCCAGGATGACGGTGTAATCGCCCGGCTCCAGGGCCCTGGGATCAAGCCCGCCCAGGCATTTCTGGATGGCGATGGAGGCCACCTTCTCCGGGTCAAGCTCGCTGGCTTTGCGCACAATCTGGGCGGAGCGACCGGCGGTGATGCCCGACCGGGCGGTGATCTCCATCCGCAAAGTGCTGATGTTGTGATAGGCGAACAGCCCGTTGCTGTTGGCCATGGCGTTCACCTGAAGGGTGTTGTTGACCAGCCCGGCCAGCTCCACCTTCTCCTGCTTGGCCAGGTTGACGGCCTTCAGCACCATCTCCGCCCTCTGTTCCGGCTCCATGAAGGCCGAACTTTGATCCAGGGCGGGGATTTCTTTATATTTCTGCGGACCCATCAAAGGGGGAAGCTCCTGTTTGCTGATGATGGCCTGGCCCGCTTCCAAGGCCCGCCGGGCCAGTTTTTTAAGCGACTCATCATCGAACTGGTTGGTGGTGGCCCGGCCGGAGCGATTATCGAGATCCACCCGCAGGGAGATGTTGCTGTCAGAGGTCTCCACGTTCTGGTGGATGGTATTGTTGGCGATCCGGGTCAGCGGGCTGACCGTCTGGTTAAGCAGCACTTCGGCCTGCCCCTCTTTTACGAAGGACAGCGCCTTTTTGCAGATCTCCTGGGCCTGATTTTTATCTATCAGCATTTTATTTCCGTTCAAATGATTTTTGGTTTTTTGAGACTGCGTTCACTGCATGCGCATTGTCAGTGTCCATCAGTGTCGATATATGGCCGCTACTTTTTTCCCGGCACCACGCCGACCTTGATCTTCCGGAACCTCGAAGGCGAGCAGCCTTGGGCGGTCCGGGCCCCCTGAGGCGGTTCCCCTTTGCCGCAATTGGTAGTTCCCCAGATCTTCCAGTCCTTCGGCCCGGCGATGGCGTCGCAGGCATTCCAGAACTGCGGGGTGAAGCCGGTGTAGGTGGCGTTCTTGATCATCCGCCCCAGCCTGCCTTTCTTGATCTCCCAGGCGATCTCGGTGCCGAACTGGAAATTGGAGCGCCGGTCGTCTATGGAGAAGCTCTTGTTGCTGGCCATGTAGATGCCGTCGTCGGTCTCGGAGATGATCTGCTCGGTTGACTTGGTTCCCGGCTCCAGGTTGATGCAGGTCATTCTGACTATCGGCATATTGCCCCAGCCATCGGCCCGCATGGCCCCGGTGGATGTTTTGCCGATCTTCTGGGCGGTCTCGCGGGAGGACAGATAGTTGACCAGCAGGCCGTTCTTTATCAGGTCGTGCTTTTGGGCCTTGGCCCCCTCATCGTCGTAGCCGTAGCTGCCCAGCCCCATGGGGCAGGTGGGATCGGAGGTGATGGTGACGATGTCCGAGCCGTATTTCAACTTGTCCAGATTATCGGTGGTGGCAAAGCTGGTGCCGGCATAGTTGGCCTCGCTGCCGAACACCCGGTCCAGCTCCAGAGGATGCCCGACGGATTCGTGGATCTGCAGGGACAGCTGGGAGCCCTCGATGATGATGTCCTTTTCTCCGCTGGGGCATTGGACGGCCGAAAGCAGGGCCACCGCCTCCTCGGCCGCCTGCTGGGCGTGGCCGGGAAAGTCCAGGGCCTCGATCATCTCGTAGCCGTTGGTCTCCCACTGCCCGCCGTGGGAGCAGGGATATGACCGGTACTGCACGTCGCCATCTTTGATGGCCGTGGCGGTGTATCCCCCGCCGCACTGCACTATCCTTTGTTCTATCACCGAGCCGATGGTGGAGGCGAACAGCTGGTCCTCCACCCAGGCCGCGATCCGGGATTCGGTGATGTTCACCCCCTTCACCTGGCGCATGATCTCGTCGGTCTTCAGCAGCAGGGCGATCTTGTCCTCGATGGGCACCTCCAGCGGATTCTTCTTGTGCGGGGTGACGTATTTGTCGATGTACTTCTCCACCGGGGACAGTTCCAGATCTTTGACCTTCAGCAGGGCGCTGGCCTTGGCCACCTTGACCGCCAGCCTGGCCACCCGCTCGATCTCGGCCTTTTCGATCTTGGGACTGGAGGCGAAGCCCCAGGCCCCGTTGGCTATCACCCGGATGCCGAAGCCCCCGGAGGTTCCCCGGTTGATGCTGCCCACCTGGCCGTCCTTGACCTCCACCCGCTCGGAGTCCTCGTTGATGATGCGGATGTCGGCGTAGCTGGCCCCGGCCAGCTCGGCCACGTTAAGAGCGTGTTGCGCTAGGTCTTTCAAAACGTTTCCTCCTTCAATTATACTCCCGTCATCGCGAGGTTGGCAGTTTAGCAGTCAAACGAAGCGATCCACTTTTTGGATTGCTTCATTAGCTCGGCAGGATGCAATAATCGCAATGATGCGTCAAAGAATTACCCCAATATATCCCGGTAATCTATCTTCGTGGCCGTCTTGTTTATTCCTTTAATTATCCTTGCCATTCTTCTCTAAGCAAACCAAAATGTAACTTGTCAAGCCACTCATTATTCCACTTCCGTAGTTCCCTTTCGCACCCTTCGTTCTTGAATCCGATCTTCTCGACCACCCGTATCATCCTTTTATTGAACGACCAGGTCTCCAGGCCTATATGGTGCAGGTTTTGAGTTTTAAATAAATAATCTATCCATAGTTTCAGGGCTTCCGTTCCCAATCCCTTGCTGATCAGAGAATCCTCATAGATCGATATCCCGACATACATATGGTCCGGGTTGCCCTTGTCCCGGTAGCTGTTCACCGTTCCGATCGGGCGCTGGTCCTGGTCTATTATGACCGCCATGGATATTTTGCCACCCGCTTCCTTCTCTATGCTTTTCGTGACCCTGATGGTGAACTCTTCATCAGTCTCGTGTTTTTCCCAGGGGGCATCGTATTTCTTGGCTTCCCCATTCATTTGATTCAATTTCAAAAAGAGGGGAATATCATCAAGCGTCCTTCTTCTTAATGATACTTTTTCGCCCTTTGCCAAAATTATATTTTTATTTAATTCCATAAAAGAATAATAATCTTTGTGGCTTAGTGCCACTTCGACAGGCTCAGTGCATTGCTTTGTGTGAGAATAAAACCCTGGATTCCTGTCTGCACAGGAATGACAATATTGGATTGCTTCATTAGCTCGGCAAGATGCAATAATCGCAATGACTAGTCAATTATTACCCCAATATATCCCGGTAATCTATTTTCATGGCGGTCTTGGCCCGGTCCAGTCTCTCGCCGGAATACTAGCGTTCAAGCATTATTGCCACCAATATTACAACAATAAATGTTATAAATATTGTAATACGCAACGTCATATCTACAAAGTTTGCATGATGTCTGAATAGAAGCCATGAAACAATAGATACAACCAGAACACCTAAGGTTACGAATAAAGTACTGGCCAATCTCTTTTTATTTGACATAATGTCACCCCAATATATCCCGGTAATCAATCTTCATGGCGATCTTGGCCCGGTCCAGGATCTCACCTGAGACCTCCTGCCCCTTAATGATCCCCTTCCGCAGAACATCCTTCACATAACCCAGGTCATTGCCCAGCTCTATGCGCTTCTGCCGGATCGGGGCAAAATAGCCGTTCATGTTGGCTATCAGCTCCTTTTTGCAGACCACGCAGCCCCGCCCGCCCTTCAAACATTCCTCCTTGATGGCGGCGTGGCCGGGAGTGAATATCTGGTGATAGGCGTAGACCATGCAGCCATCGGGGTGGCCGGGGTCGTCCTTGCGGGCCCTGGTGGGATCGGTGTAGGCGCTCATGATCTTCTTGGCGGTCTCCTCCGCGCTGTCCTTGATGTCAATGGCA
Organism: Candidatus Edwardsiibacteriota bacterium; assembly: GCA_020053305.1. Classification (GTDB taxonomy): domain Bacteria; phylum Edwardsbacteria; class AC1; order AC1; family EtOH8; genus UBA2226. The sequence continues at coordinate 17,985 of JAGVNJ010000071.1, forward strand.
TTGTTCAGCGACTTGCTCATCTTGGAATTCCCGTCGAGTCCTTTGATACGTCCGCCCACCTTGGCCTCCGGTTCCACGAACACCGGCCCGTAGATCCGGTTGAAGTCCCGGGCGATCTCCCTGGTCATCTCGATCATCGGAACCTGATCCTCACCCACCGGCACCAAGTCGGCGTTGAAGGCCAGAATGTCGGCCGCCTGGGAGACGGGATAAGCATAGAAACCGAAGGGCAGGGATTCCCCAAAGCCTTTCTGTTTGATCTCTTCCTTGACGGTGGGATTGCGCCCCACCCGGGCCACCGTCACCAGGTTCATGAAGAAGATGGTCAGGTCGGCGATGGCCGGCATCTTTGATTGGATGACGATGGTGGCCTTTTCGGGGTCTATCCCGGCCGCCAGGTAATCCAGGGTCACCTCGATGATGTTGTCGTGCACTTTTTGGGGGTTTTCGAAATTGTCGGTCAGGGCCTGGGCGTCGGCTATCAGAATGAAGGTACGGTACTGCTCCTGCAGGGCCACCCGTTCCTTCAATGACCCGAAATAATGCCCTATGTGCAGGGGGCCGGTAGGCCGGTCCCCGGTAAGAATTGTCTTCATTTTTCCGTTGTAAAATGTGAATGGTGATTTGTTAACAGTTCTATGCTTATTTATGGCCTATTAAGCTTCTCATCAAACCTGCAAGAGTCCTGCTTACATTTGCAATAATTTCGTCAATATTGTTCTTTTCGTCTACAGAAATATAGCCTAAGACGAATGATAGCTCCATAAAAGCATCCAGTTCGCTCAACGACCCGCCGGCTATCGAGAGAAATTGTACAAATTCTTTTTTAGACCTCCGGGCTGCACCTTCTGCAATATTGGCAGGGACCGATGTCGCCGCCCGTCTCATTTGTGAAATAATGCCATATTGCTCTTCCCTTGGATAACGACCAGTAAGATCATATATTGCCTTGGCCAATTGAATACTCATTTTCCAGACATCAAGTTTCTTGTGTGCTCTTTCCATACCCACCCCTAACACACTTTACAGTTTACACTTTACAATTCACTTAGGCCGTTATTATAACTTTTATCAAATCTTACTTCCTCTTCCACTCCAGCAGTACCATCCAGATCGGCAGGGTATGCCGCCAGCCGGTGCCCTTGATGACCTTCTTGTACCAGTGATCCCGCGGGAACACCATCTCCGGCTTCTGCCCTTCCAGCATTCCGGCCAGCTTGCGGGCCTCCTTTAGGACCAGCTGCAGGGTTTTTACATCCCGGCCCATAGTGTTGCTGAAGGTCACAAACTTCTTATCCTTGGATTGGACCAAAATGGTCATTCCCGAGAGGCCGTGTTGGTCGAAATATACATAGACCCGTTTTCCCTTGATCAGCCGGAGCAGCAAAGTTTCGTCCAGGGTCATGGCCTTCCAGCCCTCAAGATAAAATCCCTTCCACAATTTGTAACGGCTGTCCTTTTTCAGCAGGGCTATGCTCTCATCTGCATCTGTCGGCCGAGCCGGCACCAGCTTGGTCTCCGTTGCCTTAAGAGGCTTGCACCACATCTCGTCATTGGTGGCAACGATCTTCATGCCCTTGGACCTTCCCAGATGGATGGAGATCTTATTATACGAGCCGGTGGCATAGCGGATGAACTTTGGTTTGAATGACATGGCCTTGACCCAGGTGTAATCCTGAATGGCCCGGCCGATGCCGTGCCCCCGGAAGGTGGGATCCACCCGCAGCCCCTCCAGCCAAAGTTCGCCCGGCCGGTGCTCGGTGATCTTGCCCAGCCCGATGGCGGTACCGTGCAGATCGGCCACGAAAAACATGCCCTTTTTATCCTTCAGCCACTGGTCCCACACCTCGGAGATGTAGTCGCCCCACCGCCCGAATGTCTTCTGGCAGAAATCGAACACCGTGGCCTTGTCCGAGGGTTTGGCCTTGCGGAATTTGACGTCCTTTATCTCGAAATATTTATGTTTTTTCATATTCTTTTTCCTCAGTTACCATTTGTTGTTTAAAGAATCGCTGGACGTTAATATGTCATACCTGCGAAAGCAGGTATCCAGGTTTTTTATGGATTCCCGCCTTCGCGGGAATGACAAGACTCTTCATTGATCATTTCTCTTTTCAACCAAATATCTTCAAGATCCTGCGCTCTCCACCTTGCTCCACGGCGTGAAACCGTGCCCCAGCACCTCCTTGGCGTCGGTCACTACCATAAAGGCCTTGGGATCCAGGGCTTTCACGATCTCCCTGAGCTGGGCCAGCTCCCGGCGGCTGACCACGCAGAACAGGATGGTCCGCTCGGTGCCCTTGTAGAATCCCCTGCCCACCCACATGGTGCCGCCCCGGTCCATCCCCAGCACCACCTCGCCCCGGATCAGTTCGTAGTGGTCGGAGATGATATAAGCCGCCTTGTTGTAGGACGGGCCCTCCAGGATCACGTCCAGGATCCGGCCGGAGATGTACAGGGTGGTGAAGCCCAGCAGAGCCAGATCCACCTGCCGGAAAGTCAGCCCGGCCAGGGCGATGATGAAGAAATCCACCATCATGATCCCCATGCCCGGGGTGGCGTCGGTGTGCTTGGCCAGTATCTGGGCCACGATGTCCGACCCGCCGGTGGTGGCCTGGTGCCTGAAGGCCAGCCCCAGCCCCACGCCCAGCAGCACCGCTCCGTAGATGGAGGCCAGGATGGTGTTCTGGGTGGCGGCCTTGAGCTGCCAGTTGGCCTGGAAAAAATCGGTCAAAACAGATGTCATGAACACCGCATAGATGGTGCGGAATCCGAACTTCTTGCCGAATTCCCTAAGTCCCCAGACGAACAGTGGAATGTTGATGACGAAGATCATGGTGCCCACCGGCAGTTTGAACAGGTAGTGGAATATCAAGGCCAGGCCGGCCGCCCCGCCGGCCACGATCTTGTGGGGCACCAGGAACAGGTCGTAGGACAGGGCCATGAAGGCCGCCCCCAGGGTTATCATGAAGAAATCCCAGATGACCTTGGGCAGCCGGGGCTTCACTATTATCCGCTTTATATTTATATCCATGGCCGTTCTTACTTTTCGGATTTCTGGTATGCCGCCATCGCGGCATTTAATATTTCCCGCAGGGGTTTCTTATGTTTCTGGGCCGTCGAAAGGCAGGCTTCATATTCCGGCTGGAACTTCTTTTCTCCATTCGGCAGTTCCGCCACCTTGCCCTCTATGATCCCGTAGTTGGTCCTGACTTTGATCGCCTTGCGGGGAAGGACATACCGTTCGATCAGCCTCCGACGGATGCCCAGGGTGGTGGTCTCTTGCATTATTATATCCACCGCTTTCTTTTCCAGGGATGGAACGACCAGGGCCGAAAGCAGTACTGCCGGACGGTTCTTCTTCATCTGGATGGGCGTAAAATAGACGTCACAGGCCCCGGCCCGGAAAAGCAGGTCCATCACCTGACCGTATATCTGGGGATTCAGGTCGTCGATGTTGGTCTCCAACAGCACCATCTGTTCCAGATCCTTCCTATTGGCATAAGACTCTCCCACCATCGCCCGCAGGATATTGGGAACCGGCAGATCTATAGAACCGGCGCCATGCCCTACCGATGTCAGCGACATCGGAGGCATCGGGCCGAAAGAATCCGCCAGATAGGTCAGCAATAGCGCTCCGGTCGGGGTCACCAGCTCGCCTGACAATTCGTTCTGATATATCCTGGCATCTTTCAATAACAAGGCAGTGGCCGGGGCCGGCACAGGGAGGATGCCGTGGCGGCATTTGACCGTTCCTTGGCCGATGTTGAGCGGAGAGCAGTATATTTTAGCGATGCCCATATCGTCCAGGGCCAGCATTGTTCCGGCGATGTCGATGATGCTGTCGATGGCCCCCACTTCGTGAAAGTGTATCTTCTCCACGGTGGTCCGGTGCACCCTGGCCTCGGCCCTGGCCAATATGGTGAACGCTTCAATGATCCGTTTTTCGACAACTGCTTTGTACTTTGCCTTTTTTATGAGTCGTACTATTTCGGCCAGGTTTCTTTCGGGTTGCTCCTTGAATTCAACTTCTAAATGAAGCCCGCCCACCCCCTGTTTAATGACTTGTTTGAGCCGGATATCCCAGCCGTAGACCGGGATCTTTTTCAGTTCCCGGAGGATCTTTTTTTTATCGGCCCCGGCATCTATCAATGCCGCCAGGATCATGTTGCCCGAAGCCCCGGTGGAGCAGTCAAAGAATATCGTTCTCACTTCTTGCAGCCTTTCAGGATGGCGGCCGCCAGGTATCCGGCCCCGAAGCCGTTGTCGATGTTGACCACCGACACCCCCGGCGAACAGCTGTTGAGCATGGCCAGTAAAGCGGTTATCCCGCCGAAGCTGGCCCCGTATCCCACGCTGGTAGGCACCGCGATCACCGGACAGCTCACCAAACCGCCCACCACGCTGGGCAGGGCGCCCTCCATTCCGGCCGCGGCGATGATTACCTTGGCCTCCTGCAGGACATCCATCTTATCCAGCAGGCGGTGCAGACCGGCCACCCCCACGTCCCACATCCTGACCACCCGGAACCCGAATATCTCCGCTGTCAAAGCCGCCTCCTCGGCCACCGGGATGTCGGAGGTCCCGGCGGTAATGACCGCGGCATAGTCGCCGCTCTTTTTTTGCTTGACCTGGGCATTGGTGATGATCCTGGCCTGGGAATAATAGACCGCCCCGGGGCACAGTTTTTTTATCGCTTTGTAATGCGCAGCCTCGGCCCTGGTGGCCATCACCAGGCCCTGCATCTTCTGGAAGATTATAGCCGCCTGCTGAGGCGTCTTGCCCTGGCAGAATATCACCTCGGGCAGCCCCCGGCGCAAAGTCCGGTGGGTGTCGATATTGGCGATGCCTATATCCTGGTAAGGCAAAGATGTCAGAGCCTTCAGAACCTTCTGCTGGGATATCCTGCCGGCCTTGAATTTTTTCAACAGTTCAGTTATTTTTTCTTTTTGCATCTTTCATTCCGCTATCGTAGCACCCTTTCTGGTAGCCGGCCAGGTCCAGTGTTACGAATTTATATCCTGCCCCGCGCAAGGATTCAATGATTTTATTTTTTATTTTAAGCGCTTTATTGAATTGCTCTACCGGGATCTCTATCCGAGCCAGATCTCCGTGATGCCTTACCCTCAGGTTGCCGAAACCTAATTCCCTTAAAAAAGCCTCTGAACTTCCGATCTTCCTAAGTTCTGAAACTTTTATAGCCCTGCCATAGGGGATCCTGGTAGCCAGGCAGGAATTCGACGGAGCCTTCCAGTTTGGCAGCCCCATTTTTTTGGCCAAAGTCCTGATCTCAGCTTTGGTCAGTCCGGCCTCAGCCAGCGGACTTTTGATGCCGTATTTGACCGAGGCTGCCTTTCCCGGACGGTATTCTTTTAGATCGTCCGCGGTGCTGCCTTCGATTATGGCCGATATCCCTTTTAATCGGGCGATCTTATTCATCTCCCGCCAAAGCAGGCTCTTGCAGTGGAAACACCTGTCCGGAGGATTGGCCAGAAATATTTTGTTTTTAAGCTCGCTGGTTTTTATGATCAGATGATTCAGCTTGAATTTTTTGGCGATCGCCCTGGCGGTTTTCGTTTCGTCCTCCGACCGTATCGCCGAGACAGCTGTCACCGCCAGATGTTTTTCTCCCAAGATCTTCTTGGCCATCACCGCCAGAAAAGTGCTGTCAATGCCTCCGGAATAGGCCACCATGACACTGCCGTAGCCTCTTAGCAATGCTGCCAGTTTCTTCTTTTTATCGTTTAAGACCATGATCATCTTTATACATCTGTGTCGGAGTTTATCGAAGGGTGTCTCTGGGGCGTATCATAGCTCGACGATCCGGCCGCTCATGTCGTCCAGCTCCACCACCGCGCAGGTGGATTTGCCGGACAGGTATCCGCAGGCTTCTCCGGGGTTGATCACCAGCGTCCCTTCCTCGTAGATGTCCACCTTGTGGGTGTGCCCGTAGAGGATCAGGTCGTAGGCCCCGGCCTTGATCAGGCTCTCCAAACAGCGCGGCTCGTGCATCATGCAGATGCTCCGCTCGCCGATCTTCAGTTCATAGGGGCCGCTGTGCAGTTCGAACCCCGCCTCCTCGAAGCGTTCCTTCAGGTATATCTTCTCACCGTCGTTGTTGCCATAGACCCCGATCAGCTTCAGCCGGGCCTTGGAGAACACCGGGACAATGAACGGCGCCACGAAATCCCCGGCGTGAAGGACGACCTTGACGTCCTCATCGAAGAAGGCTTCGCAGGCCTTTTCACAGGCCTCAAGGTTATCGTGGGTATCGGAGATCAGACCAATTTTCATAGCTTTCGTCCCCTGTTATCTATTCACTATAATCTATTACCTATCGTTGGCATTTGGGACACCAGTACGTCCCCCGGCCCCGGAATATCTCCTTGACGATGGTTCCGCCGCACCGTTTGCATTTGTTCCCCTGCTTGCCATACACCCGGTGCTTCACCTGGAACCAGCCCTTCTTGCCCTGCCCGTCGCGGTAGGTGTCCACCGAGCTTCCCCGGGCATCGATGGCCTCCTTGAGCACCTGAACGATGGCTCGGTGCAGTTTCTTCAATTCCGGCCCGCTTAGCTTGTTGGCCGGGCGCTGGGGAGCGATGCCCGCCCGGTGCAGCGCCTCAGCAGCGTAGATGTTTCCCAGTCCGGCCACGATGATCTGGTCCAGCAGCAACGGCTTTATCGGTCCCTTGCGGCCACCCAGGCGTTCTTTCAGTATTTCCGGAGTGAAATCTTTCTCCAGCGGCTCCGGTCCCATCTTTTGGAGGGAGTGAATACTGCCGGCATCGCGGACCAATTCGATGGATCCGAACTTGCGCTGGTCGGAGAACACCAGCCGCTTGCCGCCGCTAAAGTAAAAGATGATTCTGGCCGCCCTGGGCAGAGAATCACCTTTTTGCTGGTATTGCAACACTCCGGTCATTTTCAGGTGGACAACCAAAGCCTGCCCGGTACCCATGTGAAGGATCAGATATTTGCCCCTCCTGTCGAACCGGGTGAAACTTCTCCCCGAAATCTCGCGGAGAAACCCTTTGGGCGTTGCGCCTTTCAGGGAGCCGACATTCAGTATCTCCACCTGTGTGATCCGCTTTCCGGCAAGGCTCCGGGTCAGGTCTCGGCGGACCGTTTCAACCTCCGGCAATTCCGGCATGGCCTCAGCTGTCCTCGCCCAGGTTTTTCATATCGTTCTCCAGGGCATCCAGCTCGGCCAGCAGATCATCAGCCTCGCTGAGGGTGTTCTCGTTCCTGGCCCTGATGGCCTGGTCGGCCTCGGCCGACTCCTGTTCTCCGGCAATAGACTCAGGCATCTCGATATTTATCTCGGGGATGCCGGCTTCCGGCTGGTTCATTTCACCGGGAAATATGATCTCCGGGCCCCCGGGCTCATCCATCTTGATCGGGGCTATAGGAATTGCCTGCGGGGCGCTGATCCCGGCGTACTCCTGGATCAGCATCCGCTGGCGCTCCCGAAGCTGCGACATCTGCTCCTCCAGTTCGTGGTTCCTGGCGGTCAGTTCCTCGTTGCGGTCCCGCAGATCCTTGAGAACCTTCTCCCATTTCTGCCTCTGCTCTTGATATTTGAGCTGTATCTCCTGTATCTTGGCCTGCACCTCCACCCGCCCCTGGGCCGTGGCGTTCTGGATGTCATTCTGGCGCTGAGCCTGCATCTCCGACCGGGTCCGGGCCACCGCGCCTTGGATCTCGCTATGGTGCTTCAGCTCAAGCTGATCGATCTGGTCCTGCATCTCCTGGCGAACCTCGTTGACCGCGGCCTCGATCTGCTTATAGGTCGATTGAGAAGCGGCCGGAGCGGTTGGCGCAGCCGGCTGGGCCGGCGGTGGCTGGGGTATATTGAAAGCCGGTGGAGCAGCAGGCCTGGGAGCCGCTTGAGGCGGCGGGGCCGGTGCTTCCTGGATTGGCATCC